>JACQZS010000129.1 GCA_016213725.1 Acidobacteriota bacterium
CGGAACGGGCCTTCTGGACAAATTCCTCTTCCAGGGATTTAGCGGCGGTTTTCGGGCTCTACCGCTCGATAAACTCACTGTCTCTGCCAACTGGGGACGAAGCTCGCGCGAGGGAGATGCGAAGAGTTCGCTCAACCAGATGTACGGCGTTGGTTGGCGCCGCCTGCCCTATGTGGCCCTGCGAATTGATGGGCGCTACACCAAGTTCTCCAGTTCGTTCGGACGCGGCTCGTACGAGTCCGTCTCCTTCATTCGGGAACTCGGCGATAGCGTGAGGCTGGAACTGATGTTGGGGCAGCAGGACTTCGCCGGCGCGTTGACGAAGCAAAGCCGGTCCCGGTTCCTGAATGGACAGTTGGACTGGAACCTCGGCCGTCACTATTACTTGAGCACCGGGTGGCTGTCCTACCGGGGCGCCGTGCAAAACTACGATCAGGCGTTCGTTACCCTGGGGTATCGGTTTTGATGAGGATATTCAACACCATCGGTTTACTCTTCGCCCTGTCCCTGGCCGCTCAGGGTGCAGACGCGGAAGTGGACAGGTTGCTCGCTCTCGCGGCGCGTGCGGCGGAGCGCTTTGTCGCCGGCTTCCCGGCCGTTGCGTGCACTGAAAAGGTCACGCAGGTGAAGTTCAACGAAGCGCGCAAAGCCGTGGCCAGTGGAACTGGGCTGTATGATTACCTGATCCTGCTTGACACCGAAGGCGGAGGCTTCACCGTGGAAGAGTCCCGTCTCTCCCGGCAGAATCAAAGTAAGGAGCCGGCGCAGCCTCTGTTAGCCACCACCGGCTTTGCCGTGATGATCGTGATATTTCATCCTCACTTTCAGCCTTCTTACCGCTTCACTCGGCTGGAGCCGGAGGTGATTGCGGGGACGGCGTGGGAGCGGCTTCAGTTCGAGCACCTCAGCGGCGAGCCTTCTCCGTCCGTGCTCGAGGTGCGGGGCCGCCAGTATCCGCTGACTTGGCGTGGCACCGCCTGGATTCACCCGGAGACCGGCATGGTCGGACGGATTCGCACGGAGTTGAGCCAACCCCTGGAAGACATTGGATTGGTTTCGCTCCGGTCTGATGTGGAGTATGGCGCCACCCGCGGGTTGGTGTTCTGGGCTCCCCGCACCGCAGTGATCGAAGCGGACACTTTGCATCAGCACTGGCGCAACAGTCACGAGTTCTCCGACTACCGCCGCTTTGAAGTTAGCTCCCAGCAGAACGTGCAGGCGCCGGGAGCGGCCCTTGGTGGCAGCGGGAGCGCCAAGCCGGATTCCAAGGGAGCAAAGCAGTGAGCAAGCCGGCTGTGCCTCTGCAGCCGGGAGACCTGCGCCACCGGGGTCTGCTGTGGGTGACCGCACTCAGCGGAGCCGGTCTTGCCGCCTACGTTGCATGGATGGGGTACTCCTACTACCGCTTGCCTCTGATCCAGCGGCCCTTTCACGAAATGCATGCCGCCTTCAAGCCTGCCGGGCGTATTGGCCTACGGCTGGGAATGCTGTCGCTGTTCCTGTTCGCCTGCATCTACCTCTATCCGCTTCGCAAGCGGATCCCACTGCTGCAGCGCATCGGAAAGACACGGCGGTGGCTCGACTTCCACGTCTTGCTGGGCCTCACCGTGCCGCTGATCGTGACACTGCACGCCTCGCTGAAGCTCCACGGTCTCATCGGGCTGGCGTATTGGATCATGATGGCGATCGTAGTGAGCGGCATCGCCGGCCGCTATCTCTATGCTCAGATTCCGCGTACCGTGACCGCCGCCGAAGTCTCGCTCCAGGATCTGACGGCGCAAGCGGACTCTCTGTCGGCGGAACTCGAACAGCAGAAGGTGTTTCCTCCGGGGGAACTGTCCAGTGCCGTCGCGCTGCCGGACCGGCGAGAGGTGGAAGAAATGCCGCTTCTGGTGGCGCTCGCGTCGATGACGGCCCAGGACCTCCGGCGGCCCTTCCGGGTGGCAGCTTTGCGCCGCAGACTGCTTACGCCGGCTGAGCGCATTCTCACCCTCGGCGGGCTGCGTGCCAGCGGCCACGCCGATCTTGAAACCGTGCTCGCCGCCGTGCGGTCGCAGTCGTGGCTGCTGGCGAAAATCCTCTTCCTGAAACGCGCCGGTGAGGTGTTCCATCTGTGGCATGTGGTGCACAGGCCGTTTAGCTACTCTTTTGCGCTGATTGTCGCGGCCCACATCACGCTTGTGCTCCTGATGGGGTACTTTTGAAGGACAAGCAGTATGGAGACCTTGCTGGCATTTGCCATCGCCTTTCTTGTCACCCTGGCCTGCGTCTGGCGGTATCTCAAGAAGTTGACCCATGGCCGTCACCAATCAGGACCGGCGGGCGCGGCCGTGGCGGTGGAGACAAGACCCTGTCCGCGGTGCTCCGGCCCCGTGGCGCAGGGGGCCGCGTTTTGCCCTTCCTGCGGAGCGCCGATGGCACTGTGGTCTGTGCAGAGCGCCGTCGAGTCGTCCGGCAAGGGCGCCGAGCCTGGCGCCTTGCGGCCGGTGGTGAACGCCACCCTGTGCATCGGATGCGGCAGCTGCATTGAGGCCTGCCCGGAGAAGGGAACACTGGCGCTGGTCGGCGGCAAAGCCATCCTGGCGCATCCTGAGCGCTGCAAGGCGCACGCTTCCTGCGTCAGCGCCTGCCCGACTTCCGGCATCAGCATGAGCGCCGATGGAGCCTTCCGCACTCTGCGCGTGCCGAAGGTGAGCCAGAACTTCGAAACCAATGTCCCGGGCCTCTTCATCGTCGGAGAGTTGGGGGGCATGGGCCTGATCAAGACGTCGATCAACGAGGGCCGGCTTGTAGCGGATCACCTCGTCCAGCGCCTCCAAGCCCAGGGCCCTGCCCCGGACGGCGCGTGGGACGTGATTATCGTCGGCGCCGGACCGGCCGGATTGAGCGCCTCGCTCACTCTCCACCATCACGAATTCCGCTACCTGACCCTCGAGCAGGGCGAGGTAGCCTCGACCATCCGCAACTACCCTCGGCACAAGTTCCTGATGGCGGAGCCGCTGGAAATGCCTCTCTATGGGAACCTCTATATCGCCGACGGAACAAAAGAGGCGTTGTTGGAGGTTTGGGAGACCATCATCGCCAACACCGGCGTCCAGATCCGTACGAATGAGAAAGTGGAGTCCGTGATGCGGGAGGAAGCCAGCGGCCTGCTGAAAGTGCGCACGAGCGAGGGAGAGCACAGAGCGCGTTTCGTCGTCCTCGCCATCGGCAAGCGCGGCACTCCCAGGAAGCTCGGGGTGGTGGGCGAAAATCAGTCCCATGTGGCCTACCGGCTGATTGAAGCCGATTCTTATGACGGGGACTCGCTGCTGCTCGTCGGCGGCGGCGACAGCGCCATCGAGGCGGCGCTCGGACTGGCCAAAGGCGGCCGCAATCGTGTCACGCTGGTGCACCGGGGCAGCTCTTTTGATCGGGCGCGCGAGCGCAATCGCACGCGGCTCGAAGAAGCCGAGGCTGAAGCGCGGATCGAGGTGTGCAGGAATGCGCGAGTGAAAGAGATCGGAAAACGAACGGCCTTGGTGGAAGCAGACGGCGTTCAAAAGGAAGTCGCTGCGGACTACGTTTTCATCTTCGCCGGTGGAGAATCGCCTGAAGATTTTCTCTGCAGATCCGGTGTCGAAATTGTGGAGAAAGCGGTGGTTGCATGAGCGTCAGGAAGTCCTTGCTGATTGCGGTGGCGGTCATGTTGCCGCTGGCCGGTTTCTTGTGGTTCGCCTTGAATCGTAAGTCATCGCCCCGGTCGGCGGCTCCGGTTTCAACTCCGGCCGCGCCTCCGAATCCCGCTCATGAACGCAGCGCGCTGGAGTCGCAGCTGAAGATGAAGCCGGGCCACGCGCCGGTGCTCATGAGGCTGGCTGAACTCGAAATGGAGCAGAACAGGCCGGCGGAAGCCCGGAAGCGGTTGGAGCAGCTGCTTGCCGCGGAGCCCGGCAATGTGGACGCGTTGCTCGAATTGGGACGTGCCTGCTACGCAGCAGGGGATACCGCTTGCGCGCTGGAGCGCACATCCGAAATCCTCAAGACCCAGCCAAACCAGCCTGACGCGCTGTACAACCTGGGGGCAATTCATGCCAACCAGGGCCGCTTGGCCGAGGCCCGGCGCTTCTGGGGCCAGGCCGTGAAGGTGGCGCCGGACACCGACGGTGGACGCAAATCGGCGGCTGCGCTGAAACAGCTTTGAGGCCTACCAGAACACAATCTGCAGGATGACAAATACCACGCCGACCACTGAGGCCCAGAAGCCCGGCCTCTGCCACATCGCCAAGCCGTGCTCGTGCGGCACTTCCGTACAGCCGTAGACCAGGCCCTGCAGCTCCGAATCGGGCTTCGGCTTGGTCATCAGGCTGACGATCACGGTGACGAAGAAGCACACCAGCCACGACCAGAGCGCGCGGTACATGTTCTCGGCCATGTCTTTCGCGTTCGAAGAGATGGCGATGTACTTCAGTGCCGTAGGATCGGCCTTCACCCAGGCCCACATGGCAATGGATGAGAGCGTTCCGGTGAGCAGGCCCCAGAAGCCGCCCTGCGGCGTGGCCCGCTTCCACAACATGCCCAGCAGCACCGTGCCGAACAGCGGCGCGATGAAGAAGCTGAACAGCGCTTGGACATAATCCATGATGGATTTGAACTCCATCACCAGGTAGGCCGTGCCGATGGAAACCAGCACGCCAAGAATGGTGCACCAGCGGCCCATTGCCACATAGTGCGCATCTGTGGCGTCTTTCTTCATAAAGGCGCGGTAGATGTCGTAGGTCCACACCGTGGCGAACGCGCTCACGTTGCCGGCCATGCCGCTCATGAACCCGGCGATCAATGCCGTGATGCCCAGGCCCAGCAGGCCCGGCCCGCAGTAGCGCGCCAGCATGATCGGCAGTACTTCGTTATAGGAGTGGCCGCCGCTGGCCACCGCCGCCGCCTCGCCCGTGAGCTTCATTGGCAGTACTGCCAGGGCAAGCAGGCCCGGCAGAATGACAATGAACGGCACCATCATCTTAAACGCCGCGCCAATGATAGGCGCCATCTTGGCGGCGCGCATGTCCTTGGCCGCCAGCACGCGCTGCACGACGAGGAAGTCCGTGGTCCAGTAGCCGAACGAAATCACCCAGCCCAGTCCCAGCACGATGCCCGTCCAGTGGATGCCCATCGGGTTGTCCGTGAAGCTGCCCATGGTGGACCACAGGTGCGTATAATCCTGCCCGGCCCAATTCTGCTGGATCTTGGCCACCATGCCGTCCCAGCCGCCCGCTTCCACCAGGCCCACGACGGGAATCACCAGTGCACCCACCCAGATCAGAATGAACTGCAGCACTTCATTGAAGATGGCGGAGCGCAACCCGCCCAAAGCCACATATATGGCCACCGTGATCGACGAGACCCAGATTGAGAAGTTGATGTCCCAGCCCAGCACCACCTTCATCACCAGAGCCATCGAGTACATGTTGATGCCGCTCATCAGAACCGTCATGAAACCGAACGTGATGGCCGACAGCGCACGCGACGGTTCGCCGAATCTCAGTTGCAGGTAGCCCGGCACCGAGTGCGTCTTGGAGATGTAGTAGAACGGCATCATCACAATGGCGAGGAAGAGCATCGCCGGGATGGCGCCCACCCAATACCAGTGCGTGGCCAGTATGCCGTATTGATACGCGGCCGCCGCCCAGCCCATCAGTTCCAGCGAGCCGAGATTGGCCGACAGGAAACTGAGGCCGGCGATCCACATTGTCATTTCGCGGCCGGCCAGGAAGAAGTCTTCGCCAGTGCCGGACTTGCCCTTGAGGTAGAAACCGATGGCAAGGACCATGGCGAAGTAGACAACGATGATGGCGATGTCGACCCCGCCTAAGGAGATGAGTTTGTTAGCAGCGCTGGTCATAGGCGATTCAAGATCGTATCAAGGTTAAGCTTTGCTTGCCAGCGCCGGGAGTGCGCATATGAAGGATTCTTTTCTTGTCCGGCAATTTGCCGGGTCTTATTATTAATTAGTACCGTTATAAGGAGTATAGAATGCGAATCTCTTGTAATGTGGTGTTGGTTGCGGCGTGTCTGGCGGGTTCGCTTTGGGGCCAGGAGTCCAGGGCAAGTCTGGAAGGCCGCGTGACTGACCCTCAGGGAGCTCTGGTGCCTTCGGCTACGATCACGGTGATTGCCGAATCCACCGGAGTGAAACAGGCGACATCGACGAATGAGCAGGGCGCGTGGGTGGTCCGTTTTCTCAACCCGGGATCGTATCGCCTGGTTGTGGCTGCGCCGGGATTTAAGACGGCTGACAGAAAGGGCGTCGTGTTGCAAACGGCGGACATCAAGCAACTGGACGTGACCCTGGAGGTGGGGCAGGTGTCGGAGACTGTGACAGTGAGCGCGGAAGCGCCGCTCATTGACACCTCAGCGGCCACGGCCGGAACGGTGATCGGGCAGGAAGAGATCACGGAAATGCCCTCGATGTCGCGAATCCCGTTTCAGCTTGCGACGCTTTCGCCCGGCGTGCAGGCGGTGGATCAGAACAACAATGTTGCCATGATGTGGTCCAAGAACGCGGCATCTGAGATCCGCGTCAACGGCGGCCGCGACAATCGGTCCAATGAGTTTCTGCTGGACGGCATGCCGAACCAGAATGGCGACAAAGTAGCTTACATCCCGCCCGCGGATGCGGTAGCCGAATTCCGCATTATGACGAACGCCTACGATGCACAGTATGGACGGCAGGCTGGCGGCACGCTGAATGTGACCGTCAAGAGCGGCACAAGCAAGTTCCACGGTAATCTGTACGAGTTCAATCGCAACGACTTCTTCTCGGCCAATACGTTCCAGGCGAACCGGTCTGGCCAATCGAAGTCGCCGACGCGGTACAACCTCTATGGCGGCACGTTCGGCGGACCTGTCTGGCTGCCAAAAGTGTATGACGGGCGAAACAAGACTTTCGTCTTTGTGTCCTGGGAAGGGATTCGAAATCAGGATCCTAGGGCAGGGGTGCGGACGGTACCTTCGGAGAAGGAACGCCAGGGCGATTTCACGGAAACGTGGACTACCCAGACGATCGGTGGGAAGCAAATCGTAGTTCCGATCACGATCTATGACCCTGCGACAGTCGACACCAACCGCACCATCACACAGGGCGGCGTGCAGGTGACGAACCCGCAATTCGGCTACAGGCAGGCCTTCCCGGGCAACAAGATCCCAGTTTCCCGGCTGAGCCCCATCGCGCAGAATGTGTTGAAGTTCATCCCCATGGGCAACACGACGCCGCAGAGCACGTCGAATACCGCCTCCAATTTCACTCCAAACTCCACCAGGCAGAATAAGATGGCCTCGTTCCTCCAGAGGCTGGATCACAACTGGAACGCCAGCCAGAAGAGCTTCGCCTCGCTGCGCTGGAACCACATGGATGAATTCACCGGCGACGATTTCCACAACGTGACGACCGGCAACTTCCTCACGCGCATTAATCGCGGCATCGGGCTGGACCACGTGTGGGCGCTATCCAGCACCAAAATCCTCAATCTGCGCTTTAATGTGACCCGCTTTGAAGAGCCCGGCTACGACAATGGCGCCGGCTACAATCCAGCGGATCTCGGTTTCTCAAAGGAGTACGTCTCGCAGATGGAAAAATACTCCTTCCCGAGGATTACAAACATCTTTGGTGATATTGGCGGCAGCGCCGGCAACTACACACACACTACCTACTACAACTGGAACGCCAACCTCACGCACGTACACGGTAATATGACGCTGCATTATGGCGGCGAATATCGAGTGCTACAGGAGGCCAGCGCCAGCTACGGATACCAGAGCGGGCGCTTCGACTTCGATTCGGCCTGGACCCGCCGCCGCTACGACACCGGAGAAACCGGCTACGGCTCCACCACGGCGAGCTTCCTACTTGGGCTGCCCCGCAATACGAACAGCTACTTCAACCGGAACGCGAACAGCTTCGACAGCCAGCGCTATGCCGGTGTCTTCTTCCAGGACGATTGGCGCGTATCCAGCAAGCTCACGGTAAACATCGGAATTCGGTGGGACGTGCAGCGGCCATTCATCGAGCGGTTCGACCGGCGCGTGTCCGGGTTCGATCCCAACGTATTGAATCCGATCAGCAATTCCGCCCAGGCATCGTACGCGAAGATCATGGCGACCGTACTCGCAGACCCAGTGAGGTATCCCTTCGGGCCTCAGTTGGCTCAGCTGGTGCCCGTCTCGTCGTACCAGGTGTACGGTGCGCAGCTCTATGCTGGTGTGTCCGGGCAGCCGCGGACGGCAGTTGATGCGGCCTTGAACCAATGGCAACCGCGTGTTGGTTTTGCCTATCGAGTTTCGAATAAGACCGTGGTCCGCGGGGGCTTTGGGAAGTTCTATCAGTCCACTGGTTCAAAACAGGGGCAGAATGGCTTCAGCCGGACGACGAATTTCACCTCGTCGATTGACGCCGGATTGACTCCCTACGATACTCTGGCCACGCCGTATCGCAATGGGATCCTGGAACCGACCGGTTCCTCGCTCGGCGCGCTGACGAATCTCGGCAATGGCGTGAACTGGATGAGCCGGGACGGCCACCTGCCCTACTCGTGGGAGTATAGCCTGCATGTGCAACACGAGTGGAAGGGTTGGTTGCTGCAAGGCGGTTACACGCACAACCAGACCTATGACATTCTGTGGGACCTCCAGCAAAACGACATCGGCTACGACAACTGGACGAAGTATCGCACGCCGAGATTCGATTCCACGGGCAAACCACTGGCTAAGCCCTATCTCAGCGACGAGCAGATCCCGAATCCGTTCTATCAGTTGCCGGGCGTTACCGGATCGCGCGGCAGCGGAACTCTAATCTCCATATACGAACTGATGCGGCCCATCAAAGTGTTCGGTGGTCAGGTCCGCAATGGGAACCAGTGGGGACAGAATCGCTACGACGCCTTCGAGGGGAAGATCGAGCGAAGATACCGGAATGGGTTCTCGGTGATCGCATCCTACACCTTTTCCAAGCTCTTTGAAGACACTTCTTTCTGGGGCGCGGAGATCTCTGGACCGATCACGGAACACAAACTCGGCGGCGAAGACCGCCCGCACAAGCTGTCAGTTGCCCCAATTTACAATTTGCCCTTCGGTCGAGGCAGGAAATTCGGCAACTCCATGTCGAAATGGTTGGATGCCTTTGCAGGTGGCTGGCAGGCGTCAGGCCAGTACATCGTGCAGTCGGGCTCGCCGGTAGTGTTCGATACGAACTCGTTCTTCGACGGAGCGGAATTCGCCTACGACCGCGGCACGCGTACGCTGGATAAGTGGTTTGACACAACGCACTTCATCAAATTCCCGGGCGCGAACGACGACATCTCGCTCTGGCCTGCCTGGACCGGCGTCCAGTCGATGCCCGGTGCTTCCTACAAGCCCCAGACTTCAACTGACCCCAGGAATGGCGTGTATGCCGATTTCGGCAACTACGTGAGGCGGTACCCCACACGGTGGGCGCACTCGCGGGTCAGCCGGGTGAACGAACTGAACTTTGGACTATTCAAGAACATCACCATCACAGAGCGGGTGAAGGCCCAGTTCCGCGGCGAGTTCTTCAATATGTTCAACCACCCCCGGTTCGGATCCCCGAACACAGATCCGGGTAGCTCGAGTTTCGGAAGAGTGACCCCCTCGCAGCTCAATATGCCGCGAGTGATCCAGTTGGCATTGAAGCTGTCGTTCTGACGAATGGCCGCGCGCCGGCTTCGCGGGCGTCTACACTGGATAGACGAATGAACTTTGACCCGGCAGAAGTGGCGCGCGGCACGTTCTTGATCACGGCCACGCTGTTTCCCATCGTGAACCCGCTGGGCGGGGCGCCGATCTTCCTGAGCCTCACCGGCAACCACCCCGCCAGCGTGCAAAAGGCGCTGGCGCGGCGCATCTCCGTGAACAGCTTCGTGCTCCTGATGGGCTCGCTGTCCATCGGCGCACACGTGCTGAAATTCTTCGGCATCTCGTTGCCGGCAGTTCAACTGGGAGGCGGACTCGTGGTGGCTGCCGCGGGTTGGTCGCTGTTGAATCAACCGGACCGCAAGAATCAGGACCGAGAAAGCGCCGGCGACGCCGACATCCTGACGCACGCCTTTTACCCCTACACGCTGCCGCTCACGGTAGGCCCAGGTTCAATTTCAGTGGCGATCACCCTGGGCGCGAACCTGCCGAAGCAGATCGATTCAGCGAATATGTTCTCCGCTGAAGCGCTGGCCGCTTCAACACTGGGGTCGATGGCCGTTTGTGTGTTGATCTGGATCTGCTACGCTTCGGCGGAGCGGATGGGGCGGGTACTGGGGCCGACGGGGACTAGCGTTCTGATGCGGTTGTCCAGCTTCATTTTGTTCTGTATCGGGGTGCAGATCGCATGGAACGGCGTGGCCGGCCTGATGCGTCACGTGCGGTAGCGGCTACTGCTTCAGGAATTTGGGGATCCGCGTGTTGAGCGTGCCAGCTTCGCAGCCAGGGGCTTGGTGGCCGCAGATGCCGCTGAGTTTGACGACAGGCCATCCGGCGCTGGCGGCGAGGGCGAGGGCTGGTTCCGGGTTCACCATGTGGTCTTCAGTAGCGACGATGGTGAGGACGCGAGCGCGCACGGCGGCGCCGGCGGATTCCATTGAGCCGTTGAATCGGCGGCTGATGTCCTGAGCCATCATGGCCCGAAGCTGGGCGGCGTAGTCGAGCGGACTGATTCCGGATTGCGAGTCGGCCTGTTGCCTGGCCATGAATTCAGCAAAAGTTGCGGGCGGGCGATTGGTGGTGAGCCAATGCGGCGTGTGCAGCGCGAACTCGTGCATGGCCCGGACCGCGGGCATGGCGGATCGAGGATCTCCTCCGGACCTCTGCACGGCTTCGATGGCTCCGAGTTCGGCCTGCCACAGGAGCAGGTCCGCCATGGTGAGCTTGGGCGAGCCGACGATGGGGACGGCCAGATTGACGAACTCGGGGTGGGCGGTGATCCACTCATAGGTCTGCATGCCGCCCATGGAGATACCCATCACCGCGTGAAGGCGCGGGAGCTTCAGGATCTCGGTGGCCAGGCGGTATTGAGAGGCGACCATGTCGCCGATCGTGATGGCGGGAAAACTGCCTGCGGACTGCGAGGGAGAACAGCTGACGCCGTTGGCGAGCGCATCCACTGTGATGACGAAGAAGCGCGACGAGTCCACCATCTTCCCGGGGCCGATGAAGCCGTCGAGGTTCTCTGAGCGGCCTCCGAACCAGGTGGGGAAGAGGATGGCGTTGGAGCGCTCGGCATTGAGTGCGCCGTAGGTGCGGTAGCCCACCCTGCAGGAGGCAAGTCCCTGGCCACTTTCGAGCTTGAAATCCCGAAGTTCGGCAAACTGCAGAGGTGGCTGCGCCCAGAGCGCAGTGGAGCACAGGGCCAGGAAGAACAGCTTCATGCTGTTGAATTTACTACGGCACGGCAGGGTGGCGGATGGTCAACCTGGGAGAGGCCACAATCATGGGGAGCAACGGCGGCTGGTTTGAGGCCGGACGAGGAGGGAGGACAGGGTCTGAGGGCGCGGCGTGCGCGATCCCCAGCACCGCGCTGAAGAGGAAGAGAGCGGTGCCGGCCAGGAAGAGCAGCGCGGCGTCGGCATGGTGCTCGCCTCGCAAGAGGCCGAAGGGGTGCGCGGTGCGGCGGGCAGGCATGCCGAGGGTGCGGGGATGGGGAAGAATGGCTTCGACTGTCAGAGGTTGATCGTCTCGGGTTCGTGCGGAGAAGAGCCAGCGAGAGGAGCGCGGCAGGAGACCTGCGGCAATGGAAGTTGCCTCGATGCGGTTGGGCCCGATGGCCTTTCCCCACGAAACGTGCGGCAGAGGTTGGCTGGGCACCAGGAAGCCCGCCTGGTTGCCTCCGGCCTCAGTGAGCGGGGATGCATTGCACAGAACGGAGGCAATGAGCGGCGCGCTGGGCACGTGCCCGAGAAACGGCGCCGCAGATACGGATGGCGGAATTGACAGGAAGATTGCGAGCGCAAGAACAAGTGACGGAAGTTGTTGGAAAGAGCCGCGGCGGGACTCGTGTCGCAGGGCCAGCGCCGGGCGGCGCTGCCGGGACTGAGAGACACGGTGAGACACCAGAAGATACCGTACTTTCAGTTAGTTAGAATGTTGGCTTACGCAAATCATAGTGTCGCGGAGGTACTAGTTCTCTCACGTTGCGAACGATAGTACCGGATTAACGCGGGGTAAACAAAAGGCCCCAGCCGGTGGGCTGGGGCCGGAAGCGGGAGTGGTTCCCGTCCTAAAAGTTGAATCGCAGCGAGAGCTGGATCTGGCGGCTGGCGCCGAGCCCCACGTCTTTGGTGACGGTGTAGTTGGCGACACCGAACGTGCCGCCGGCGGAGGACAGCGAGTAAGGCTGGCCGGGCTGCAGGCTGCCGGCAGCAGTGCCCAGAGCGTTGTTGAAGCGCGCGGGCGGGTTGGCGAAGTTGGCACGATTGAAGATGTTGTAGAGTTCGGAGCGGAACTCGACGTTGAAGCGCTCCGAGACCCGGAACTTTTTCTGAAGCGTCAGGTCGGTCTGGATGAGGCCGGGGCCGTGCAGGGCCCAGCGGCCCAGGTTGCCGAACTGTCCCGGCGCCGGGGTGGAGAACGCCGCCGGGTTGAGGATGTAGCGGCGGTCGCCCGTTTCGAGGAAGGGATTGACGCCGGCGACGACATCGGGGCGGCGGTTGTTGCGAAAGGCGCCACCATACGGATTGTTGATGACGGGGACCGTGACTACCTGGCTGCCCACGAGGATGGGTGAGTTGACGAATGTGCCGTTGCGGGTGTCGCGGTAAGCGATGTCATTGCGCGCGATCGTGACGTCGACGGGGAGGCCGGTCCGGGCGTTGAGGACGCCGCCGACCTGCCAACCGCCCAGGAGGGCTTCGGCGACGGGGTGAGCGTCAGCCATGAACTTGCGGCCGTGGCCGATGGGCAGTTCGTAGAGCGCGGTGGCGTTCATGGAGTGGCGGACGTCGAAGGCGTTGTTGCCCCGGTCGGCTTCGAAGTTGAAGGGATTCTGGGCGGTCTGGGCTTCGTTGGAGCCGCCGGTGTTGCCCAGGGAGTGGCTGTAGGTCCACTGGCCGCCGAGGGTGAGGCCCTTGGAGAAACGGCGCTGAACGGAGGTTTGGAGCGAGTCGTAGTGGTCGGTGCCGCCGCTGGTCTTGTAGTCCATCTGGCCGTACCTGCTGCCCATCTCGAGGATGCCGCTGCCGACGCCGGTGGTGGGGTTCATGGAGACGCCGACGATGCCATTGGCCCAGGAACGCAGGAAGAGATTGCGGCCCTGGCTGCCAACGTAGGCCACGGTGAGAACGGTACCGCCGCCGAACTGCTGCTGGAGGGAGGCCGTGTATGAGAGGACCTTCTCAGGCAGGGTGTAGCCGGGGGCGTAGGCGCGCGGCGTGAAGCCGGTCATGTTGCTGGGGTCGACGCCGGCGATGATCTTCTGGCTGTCGACGGGGAAAGAGACGTTCGTCAGGGTGACGGTAACTCGGTCGGAGTCGATGGGTTGGATCTGGTCTTCGGTCTGGCCGGGGCCGTAGAAGTAGCCGCCGCCGATGCGGAGGACTGTCTTGTTATTGAAGCGCGAGGGCGACCAGGAGAGGCCGAGGCGCGGGCCGAAGTTCGTCTTGGAAGATTGATACCAGGGGCCCTTGGTCAGGCCCTGGCCGACGATGAAGAGCGTGTAGAGATCGTTGGCCTCGTGCAGGACCGAGTAGTATTCGTAGCGCAGCCCATAGTTGAGCGTGAGGTTGGGGCGGATGCGCCATTCGTCCTGTGCGTAGAAGATGGAGTAGCTCTGTTTGAGGAAGCGGTTGGTGGCGATGCCGCCGTGGAGGGGATTGGGGGCGCTCACGTCACCGAGGACCTGAACCTGCGAAGGGGTATTGGCAAGCAGGGCGGAGATGTTGCCGTAGGTGTAGGTGGTGCCGCCGAGGCGGTCCGTGTAGAGGCGGACGGGGCGCCACTCTCCGCCGAATTTCAAGCTGTGATTCCCCTTGAGCACGGAGAGGTTGTCGATGAAGGACATGGTGTAGTTGGTGTAAGGCTGGGCACGGCCGTTTTGGGAGCTATTGGAGCGGATGAGGCCGCCGAGGGTGGAAGCGCCGGCGCTGGCGCCCTGGCCACCGACACCAGGGATGGCCACCGTGCCTGTGTAGCTGACGGAGATGGCCGAGATGTCGATCCCGTTCACGCCGGGAGCGATGCCGTTGATGCGCGTCTTGGCGCCGTTGAAGCCGAACTTGGTCTCATTGACGATGTTGCCCGAATAGATCTGCTGGAGGCTGATCATGGCGTTCTGCGGTACCGCGCTGACGCGCTGGACACTACCCGAAACATCGAGGGGGCTGATGATCGTGCCTTGATCGCGGTTGTAGCGTGTGCTGAGGTTGAGCTTTGAGTTGATGGCATAGTCAAAGCGGATGGAGCCGAAGTACTCGTCGAGGGCCGTGCTGGCGTTGAGGCTGGCGATGTCGAGGTCGGCGTTGGAGGAAGGCTGCTGGCCGACCGGGTAAGCGTCGAGCAGGGGCTTGATGGAAGCGACGGCGCGGGAGCGGGCCGAGAGGCTGGGGACGGTGGAAATGAGATTGATGCCGGCGCGCTGACGCAAGGCCTCGAAGTTTGCGAAGAAGAAGGCCTTGTCCTTCTTGATGGGCCCGCCGAGGGAGGCTCCGAATTGATTCAGGCGAAGCGGGGACTTGGTGGAGTCAAAGAAGTTGCGGGCGTCCAGGGCGTTGTTGCGAAGGTATTCGAAAACGGAGCCGTGGAAGTCGTTGGATCCGGACTTGGTGACGACGGTGATCTGGCCGCCGGTGCCGGTGCCGAATTCGGCGGGGTAGTTGGAGGATTCGACACGGAACTCCTGGACGTTCTCCAGGCTCGACTGAAGGCGGAAGCCCGTAGAGGTCTCGCCGTTGAGGTTGCCGGGGGAGGCGTCGATGATGGAGGAGGCCTCCACGCCGTCGAAGCGGACGGCGTTCTGCTGATTGGCGCGTCCGGAGAAGCGGATATTGTCGTAGCTGCCGCCGCCGGCGGTCTGAGCCCCGGGCGCCATCAGGTAGAGTTGCGAGAGCTGCCGGCCGTTGAGGGGCATATTTGCGACCTCCCGCTCATTGATATTGGCGCCAACGCGGGCGGAACTGACGTCGATCACCACCAGATCTCCGGCGGAAACCGAGACGGATTGCTGAACTTGAGCCGGTGAGAGCGTAAGAGCCAGGGCTCGTTCCTGGCCGACGGTCAGGGGAATGTGGGTGTACTCGGTGTTGGCCATACCCGGGGCGCTGGCCGTCACGGTGTACGTGGAGGGCGAAATATTAGTGAATGTGAACGCGCCCGTGGTGCCGGAGGCGATTTCGCGGGCGGCGCCGGTCTTTTCATTCAGGAGTTTAACGACGGCTCCGGGGATGACGGCGCCGGTCTGATCGACGACGGTGCCCGTCAACCGGGCAGCGTCGCCTTGCGCAAAGAGGAGGCCGGCCGACACGGCCAGGCAAACAAGGAACTTCATGCTTCCAGGTTCGTTTCAGTCTGTTACAGAAGGAAGAAATTGGCGTTAATCTTGCGTCACGAATATATGTCTATGTTTATCAATTAGTTATGGGAGGTGGTGGCGGGCTGCAGGCGTCCGGGAGGCGGCCAGTGGGCGCAGCGAAGGGAATCACATTCACTGAAGCGTGGTGGGGAAAGGGCAATCTGCGGCGTGAGGAGCGGGGATGGTGCGACGGAGATCCGGATGTGATTCAGATTCAGTCCGTTGTGCCCGGAGTTGACAGTTTTTCCTGAAGATGTGTATGATGGGAAGGTTCGAGGAGTTAGCTCTTCCGCTCCTGGCTACCCTTCCTGTGTCCGGCAAGTCTGGACAAAACGGCGGGAAGCCGGCCCGGAGCCCGCCCCGAGGTTCCTTCAGACATCGAGCTGAATGGCGCATGGGCGTGTCCGAAAGTGACCCTCTTTTTAGGTGGGTTTTACGCCCGCCGCAACGTTTGATCGATTTCGAGGTTTTCGCCGGTTCACCTCAGGCTGTGCGTTAGCGCCTTGAGCTTCGCTCAGGGAAGAAAGCTTACGTACGGCTTTTTGACGTGTGTGCGGTAGAAACCGCGCTCTGAAAGCTGCTCAGAGAGGATAGTTCGTGCCGACCTTTAATCAGCTTGTCCGAAAGGGCCGCCGGCCCACCCGCTACAAGACGGCCAGTCCCGCGCTGCAGTCATGCCCGCAGCGCCGTGGCGTTTGCACCCGCGTGTACACAACCACGCCGAAGAAGCCGAATTCCGCACTGCGGAAGGTGGCGCGCGTGCGCCTCACCAATGGCATTGAAGTGACGACCTACATTCCCGGTGTCGGCCACAACCTGCAGGAGCACTCGATCGTGCTGATTCGCGGGGGCCGTGTGAAGGACCTGCCTGGCGTGCGCTACCACGTGGTGCGCGGCACGCTGGACACCGCCGGCGTGTCGGGCCGTATGCAAAGTCGCTCGAAGTACGGCGCCAAGCGTCCGAAGGCGGGCGCGGCTACGGCGGCGAAGAAGAAGTAAGGATCCGGAGAAGAACGTATGCCCCGCAGAAGACGCGCTGAAATTCGCGAAATCCAGGCCGACGGCGTCTATAATTCCACGCTGGCTGAGAAGTTCATCAACTCGATGATGTGGGACGGCAAGAAGACCACGTCGCAGAGGATCTTCTACACTGCCATGGACACGATTCGCGACCGTTCCAACGACGATCCGCTGAAGCTGTTCAAGAAGGCTGTGGAGAATGCCAAGCCGCTCCTGGAAGTGAAGACCCGCCGAGTGGGCGGCGCCAACTACCAGGTTCCGATTGAAGTTCCGAACAATCGCCGGACCTCTCTGGCCATCCGCTGGATCCTGATGGGCGCGCGCGCCCGGACGGACAAGAGCATGGCCGAGAAGCTGGCCAATGAGTTGATGGATGCGGCGAACCTTCGTGGCGCGGCCATCAAGAAGAAGGACGACGTTCACCGCATGGCGGAAGCCAACAAGGCCTTCGCGCATTTCCGTTGGTAGAAGAAAGGATTATCCGAGCTCAGCCGCCGCGCTAGCGACGACTTCATATGCCCCGCACTATCGCACTCGAGAAGATGAGAAATATCGGCATCATGGCCCACATCGATGCCGGTAAGACCACTACGACCGAGCGCATCCTCTATTACACCGGCCGCACCTATAAGATCGGTGAAGTCCATGAGGGTACCGCCACCATGGACTGGATGGTGCAGGAGCAGGAGCGCGGCATCACGATCACGTCCGCGGCGACGACCTGCGCCTGGCGCGACTGCCAGATCAACATCATCGACACTCCCGGCCACGTGGACTTCACGGCTGAAGTGGAGCGCTCGCTGAGGGTCCTGGATGGCGCCGTGGCGGTGTTCGACGCCGTGGCCGGTGTCCAGCCGCAGTCCGAGACCGTTTGGCGCCAGGCGGATAAGTACGCAGTGCCTCGCGTCTGCTTTATCAATAAGATGGACCGAGTCGGCGCGGACTTCTATCACGCCCTGGATACCATCGTGGAGCGCCTGCAGGCGCGTCCGGTTCCGGTGCAGCTGCCCGTTGGCGCCGAAGACCAGTTCAAAGGAATCGTGGACCTCATCACGATGAAGGCCCGCATCTGGCGCGATGAGACGCTGGGCGCGGCCTACGACGATGTGGAGATCCCGGCGGACTTGGTGGAGAAAGCCAAGGAATACCGCGAAAAGATGGTGGAAGCGGCCGCGGAGGCCGATGACCACCTGATGGAAAAATACTTGGTTGGCGACGAGCTGACCGAGGCGGAGATCATGGCCGGGCTGCGCAAGGCAACCATCGCGCAGACGATCTTCCCTGTGATCTGCGGCAGCGCCTTCAAGAACAAAGGCGTGCAGAACATGCTGGACTCCGTGGTCGACCTGCTGCCCTCGCCGCTGGACATTCCGGCTGTGAAGGGTTTCGACCTGGACGACCGCAGCGTGGAGCTGGTGCGGAAGGCCGACGACAACGAGCCGTTCTCGGCGCTGGTGTTTAAGATCATGACGGACCCGTTTGTAGGCCAGTTGGCCTTCATTCGGGTGTACTCGGGCAAGCTGAACAGCGGCGACACGATTCTGAACGTCAGCAGGAACCGCAGAGAGCGCATCGGCCGCCTGGTGAAAATGCACGCCAACAAGCGTGAAGAGATCACCGAAGTGCTGGCGGGCGACATCGTGGCTTGCGTGGGCCTGAAGAGCGTGGTGACCAGCGACACGATCTGCGACGAAACGAAGCCGATCTCGCTGGAAACCATTGAATTTGCGGCCCCTGTGATTCAGCTCGCCATCGAGCCGAAGACCAAGGCCGACCAGGAAAAGCTCGGTATGGCGATCGCCAAGCTGGTGCAGGAAGATCCGACGCTCAAGGTGAACACCGACCCCGAAACCTGCCAGACGATTCTTGCCGGCATGGGCGAACTGCACCTGGAGATCATCGTGGACCGCCTGCAGCGCGAGTTCAACGTGGGCGCCAACGTCGGCAAGCCGCAGGTGGCCTACCGCGAAACGATTCGGAACGCCAGCGAAGCGGAGGGCCGCTTCGTGCGCCAGACCGGCGGCCGCGGCCAGTATGGCCACGTCAAGATCCGGCTGGAGCCGAATCACGAGAAGGAATACGAGTTTGTCAACGCCGTCGTGGGCGGCACGGTTCCGAAGGAGTTCATCGGGCCGGCTGAAAAGGGCATCGTGGAAGCCCTGGAAGGCGGCGTGCTGGCGGGCTTCCCGATGTCGAACGTCAAGGTGACGATCTACGACGGCAGCTACCACGACGTGGACTCGTCGGAAATGGCGTTCAAGATTGCCGGTTCGATGGCGCTGAAGGCTGCCGCCCAAAAGGCGAAGCCGGTGCTGCTGGAGCCGGTGATGACCGTGGAAGTGGTGGTTCCGGACGAATACATGGGCGCCGTGAACGGCGACCTGATCAGTCGCCGGGGCCGCTTGGAAGGTATGGAATTGAAGGGCGCCACGCAGATTATTCGCGCGATGGTGCCGCTGTCGGAGATGTTCGGCTACGCCACGGAGCTGCGTTCCAGGACGCAGGGCCGGGGGAGTTTCACGATGCACTTCGGCAGGTACGAAGAAGCGCCGGCGTCGGTCACCGAAGAGGTGGTGAGCCGGATGCAGGGCAAGGTTTCCGGTTAAGGTTTTCTAGTCGCGTAGGAGAAAGAAAAGGTCATGGCGAAAGAGAAATTTGATCGCAGCAAACCGCACGTCAACATCGGCACGATCGGGCACATTGACCACGGCAAGACGACGCTGACGGCGGCTATCACGAAGACGCTGGCGAAGCACAATCCGAAGGTGCAGTTCCGCAG
>JACQZS010000126.1 GCA_016213725.1 Acidobacteriota bacterium
CCCGCCCGGCCGCCAGGCCATCAAGTACACGCCCGATCTCTTCGAGCAGTTCCAGAAGCGCTGGGGCTATGACCTGAAAGTGAACCTGCCGCTGCTTCACGAAGAGACCGGCGATTGGAAGCGCCTGCGCCACAACTACTACTCCACGCTGCTGGACCTCTTCATCGATCGCTGTACCAAGCCGTGGAACGAATACACCGAAAACAAGAAGGTGGCCTGGACCGGCCATTACTGGGAGCACGGCTGGCCCGATCCCGTGCACGGCCCCGACAACATGGCCATGTACGCCTGGCATCAGGTGCCGTCCATCGACATGCTCTTCAACCAGTTCAACGAAGGCGTCAACGCGCAGTTCGGCAACGTGCGCAGCGTGAAGGAGCTCGCCAGTGTCGCCAACCAGTTCGGCCGCAAGCGGACTCTCAGCGAAACCTACGGCGGCGGCGGCTGGGAGCTGCGCTTCGAAGACATGAAGCGCCTCGGAGACTGGCAGGCCGTGCTCGGCGTCAACATGGTGAACCAGCACCTCTCCTTCCAGACCATCGCCGGCGCGCGCAAGTACGACTACCCGCAGTCCTTCACCTATCACACGCCCTGGTGGAGCCAGTACCACGTGCAGGCTACTTACTTCCAGCGCCTCTCCTGGGCGCTCGCGCAGGGCGAGCAGGTCAACAGGATCCTCGTCTTCGAGCCGACCACCTCCGCCTGGATGTACGCCGGCCCCAGGGCCAATGCGCGCATGAGAACGATCGGCGCCGAGTTCCAGGCTTACATTACGGACCTCGAACACCGCCAGGTGGAATACGATCTCGCCAGCGAGAACATCGTCAAGGATCGCGGCAAGGTGGCCGGCAAGACGTTCGTCGTCGGCAAGCGCACCTACGACGTTGTCGTTCTGCCGCCCGGCACGGAAAACCTCGACGCCGCCTCCGCCAAGATGCTCCAGCAGTACATCGCCGCCGGCGGCAGGCTGATTTCGCTCGGCGCGGAGAGCCTGGCCGTGGATGGCAAGGCCGGCGCGCTCACCGTGAAGCGCAACGCCGAGACTCTCGAAAACCCGCAGTTCTCACAGAAGACCGGCGACCTGCTCTTCCACCAGCGCCGCAAGCTGGCCGACGGCGAACTCTGGTTCTTCGCCAACTCCAGCCTCGAGCAGCCGGCCTCGGCCAAGGTCAAGCTCTCCGGCCGTTCGCTGTTGAAGCTGGACCTGTTCACAGGCGCCACCGCCCCCTACCCCGCCGCGCTGGAGAACGGCGCCATGGTGCTGAACCTCGAACTCGCGCCCGCCGGCAGCCTGCTGCTGATCGCGAAGAACGCCGCCGGGCCGGCCGCCAAACCCGCGGCGCCGAAGCAGGAAACCGTGCTCGCCGGCGGCGCGCTGGAAGTGCGCCGCACGCTGCCCAACTCCGTGCGCATCGACTACTGCGACCTCAAGCTCAACGGCCAGACCCAGAAGGACGTCTACTTCTACCTCGCGCAGGACAAGGTCTTCAAGGCCTACGGCTTCAAGGACGGCAACCCCTGGAACACCGCCGTGCAGTTCAAGACCAATACTCTCGATCGCGACAAGTTCGATCCGGGCACCGGCTTCGAAGCGACGTACTGGTTCGACGTCGAGCCCGGCCTGAAGAGTGCCGGACTGAAGGCCGTCGTCGAGCGGCCTGCGCTCTACACTTTCGCCGTCAACGGCACGCCCGCCGCCCACAAGCCGGGCGAGTGGTGGCTGGACGTGGACTTCGGCAGCTTTGATATCGGCGCGCTGGTGAAGCCCGGGCGCAACTCGCTCACCGTCACCACCAGGAAGATGTCCGTGCATGCCGAACTCGAGCCCATCTACCTCGTGGGCGACTTCTCGGCCATTCCCGCCGAGCGCGGTTTCAAGCTGGCCGCACCCGCCCCGCTGAAGACCGGCGCGTGGAAGGCGCAGGGCCTGCCCTTCTACGGCCATACGGTCTCCTACTCGAAGAGCTACAAGCTGCGCCAGGGCGGCGCTTACAAAGTGAAGCTCGGCCAGTGGGCCGGCACCGTGGCTGAGGTGAAGGTGAACGGCAAGTCCGCCGGCATCATCGGCGCCCAGCCCTATGAGCTGGAGATCGGCCCGCTGGTGAAGACCGGCGAAAACATGGTGGAAGTCGTGGTCTACGGCTCGCTCAAGAACACGCTGGGCCCGCACCACGGCAAGATCAACCGCGGCCTCACCGGGCCGGGCAGCTTCCGCAGCGCGCCGGCGCAGATGCCCGCCGGACGCCAGTACGATCAGCTCGATTACGGTCTGATGGAGGAGTTCCAGGTGGCCGAACTCAAATAGGCGCCCCGGGACTGCCACCTGTGTCCAAGGTGGACACAGCGTGGCTGTCCCGTCTCCGGCGCTTTTACAGTTTCACTTCCCAACCCTTGCGGTAAGCGGGCTTCACCCACTTCGTCACGTCCTTGCCGTTGGAGAACTCGCCCTTGGCGTTGTCCCACATCAGCTTGCCGTCGTGACGCACCGCGGCCGCGCCCAGCACCAGCCATTCGGTGTAGGGCCCGGCGATGGTGAAGTTGGAGCAGGCCGGCGCGCCGCCCTTGCAGGCGCGGATCCAATCGCGCACGTGCGCCGCATGGTTGCTGCCGGTGGATGCGCCCGGCGAGCGTTGCAGGTAAGGATCCGGCAGCTTGTACTCGGCCCAGCGCGAGCCGGGCAGCAGGCCCACGCCCTCGCCGCGGCCCGACGTGCCCAGGCAGCCCTTCGACCCCGAGAAGATCAGGTTGTAGCCGCTGGTGTTGAACTTCTGCGGACCCGCGCCGCCCGAGCCGGGCACGAAGCCGCCCTGGCCGCGCTGCGGACCCACCTCCGGGCCGCGGCCCGGAATCTTGTGCGCCTCGTCGGCCGACATGCCCGGCGGCAGCCAGGCGTCGCCGCTCGGGTGGTGATACCAGTAGACCGTCACCGGCGGCATGCCCGGCCGCGCCGCGAACTCGTAGCGGATGGTCAGCACGTCGGGGAAGGTGAACTCGGGCAGCGAGTCCTTCTTGATGCACTCCACGCTCACCAGGTGCTCCGGCGCCAGTTGCAGCGCCCAGTTGGCGGGGCCCAGAATGTACACGCCCCAGTCGCCGATCAGGCTGGAGCCGAAGTCGTAGAAGCCGCGCCAGTTGAAAGGCAGGTAGAAGCCGAAGCCGTCTTTCGAGGGCGCCCGGCCGTAGCGCGCGTTGCGCTCGTCGCAGAACTGCTTGTATTCGGCGTCGCCCGCGGTGAAGGGCCGCGCGGCGGCGGTGCCCAGCCACAGGTCCCACGCCAGCGTGTCGGGCGCCGCAGACGGCGCCGGGACCTTCGTCATGCCCTGCGGCCAGCTGGGCCGCCCGCTCCAGGCGTGCACCTCCTGCACGTCGCCGATCTCGCCGGACCAGATGATCTCGCAGGCCACTCTGGTGGCATCGTGCGAGTAGCCCTGGTTGCCCATCTGCGTGGCGACGTTGTACTTGCGAGCCGCCTGCGTCAGCAGCCGCGCTTCGCCCGAAGTGCGCGTCAGCGGCTTTTCGCAGTAGACGTGCTTGCCGGCCTGCATGCAGGCCAGCGCGCAGGCCGTGTGCATGTGATCCGGCGGGCCGGTCACCACGGCGTCGATCTCTTTGCCGGACTTGTCCAGCATCTCGCGGAAGTCCTTGTACTTCTTGGCGCCGGGAAAGCGCTTGAACGATTCTTCGCCGCGCACCCAATCGACGTCGGCCAGCGCCACCACGTTTTCCACGCCGGAGTGCGCCAGTCTGAGGTCCGCGGCCGGCTGGCCGCCGGCGCCGATGGCGGCGAGGTTGAGCTTCTCGTTCGGCGACTTGTAGCCGGCGGCCTTCAACGATGGCGTGGTGGTGAATCCCACCGTGGGCAGGGCGCCGGCCAGCAGCGAGCCGTAAAAGAAGTGGCGGCGCGAGACATTGTGTTGAGACATGATTTCGAATCTCCTCGTTATTTCTTGGCGGCGGGGCGCGGACGGCCGCCGGGTGAGGTCCAGCCGGCCGGCGGGTTGTAGTCGGCCCGCGTGCTGGCTTTATCGGCGGTGGGGAAATCCGCCGGGACCTTCTGCGTCACCTTGCCGGTGGCGGCCCATTCGACGCCGCGCTGGTAGGTGGCGATGAAACCGACGCAGTTCAGCGCCGCAAGGTCGTGGCCCAGCACCGTGTGGAAGACGCGGCCCTTGCCGTACTTCAGCACCATCAGGATCGGTTCATCCCGGCCGGTGCCTCGGTTGCTCGAGACGGAGAACGCGGTGGAGAGCACCGTCATGTTCTCGCCGGGGCCGCGTAGCGTGGCGTAAAGTTCGTCGGCGACGTGCATCCACTCGGTGGGCAGGCCCTTGGTGATGGGGTGGTCCGTGACGCGGTTCACGATTTTGAACGGCTGGCGCGCTCCGTGGCTGCCGGCCTTGCCGGGCGTGTTGTCGGAGACCACTTTGCCGTCCTTGAAATACCACAGCGGGCCGGACTTCTCGTCGCGTCCGCGCCAGCCGCCGATGCCGATCATCTGGTTCCACGCCTGCCACTTCGGGAAGGCATTGTCGGCGGCGTGGACGGAGACCAGTCCGCCGCCGTTCTGCATATAGGCGGCGAAGGAGGCTTTCAACTCGTCGGACCAGCGCTCGTCGGGCACGTCGTAGTTGGCCACCACCACTTTGTACTTTTTCCAGTCGGGCTTGAAGTTGGCGAAATCGCCGCCGGCCGGAGGTGCGGTGACCACCGTGACGCTGAAGTTGCCGGCCTGGTCGAGCATCTTCTTCAGATACGGGCTGGTCTCCTGCCAGGCGTGATATGGGCCGCCTTGCTCGCCGTCGAGCAGCATGACGGGAATCGGTTTGGCGGCTTGCGCCGGGGCCGCGCAGAACAGTGCTGCGGCGCCCATGAGGGCGATGAGGGATCTATTCATGAGAACTCCAATTTTCGCAGACGGTGTCTCGCAGACGATTGTATACACTACGAGTCCGCCATGTGAGTCCCGGCCTACTTGCGAGACTACTGTTTGTCGAAGACGATCTTCTGGTCCATCTCGCCCATCTGGCTGGCCCAGTGGCGCTGGATGGTGAGCGTCTTGCCGTCGGGCGAGAGCGTCCACTTGTCTTTCATGGTGAACTCGTTCTCGCCGAACTGGCCCTTGGTCTCGATCAGCAGCGTCTCTTCGTCCCACTTCAGCACGCTCTTCATCGGGTTGGGGCCGAACTGGTTGGTGCATTCCTTGCCGTCGGTGGTGTAGGAGGCCTCCATGTTGAAGTCGCCGTTGTCGGTGGAGAGTTTGCCGGAGATTTTCAGCGCCGGATCCTCGTGGGTGATCTTCTGGGTCCAGGAAGATGGCGCGGGGAACTGGCCGAATTCACTCTTGGAGGCGTTCATCTTCCAGTCACCGGCGAGGTTGGGTTTGGCCAGCGCGGCGAGCATGAAGATGGAAGTGAGGGCGAGCAGGTGGGCAGTGCGGCGTAGCATGCGGAGACTCCTTGGCACTCGGGAAGTGGCTCCAGTTAGGATACGACAGAGTTCAAAGAAGTTCGACGGGGTAGCCGGCGCTGAGCCAGGCCTCGAAGCCGCCGGCCAGCGGGCGGGCGTGCGGGAAACCGGCGCGGTGGAATTTCAGCGCCAGACCGGCGCTGGAGGCTTCGTCGGGTCAAGTGCAATAGAAGACGAGGTGCGTGCCGCCAGGCAGTTCGCGAAGGTGGAGGCTCAGTTCCTTCTCGTCCATGGTCAGGGCGCCGGGGATGCGCGCGCCCGCCTTGCGGATGGCGGAGGCGGAACGCAGATCGAACAATGCCAGCGGCTCGCCACGGTCGAGGATCCCGGCCAGGTCGTCCGGTTGGATCCGGGAGATGCGCGCCAGGCGGATAGCGCGCCGCCGCTGCCAGATTTTCCAGAGGATCCAGGCCGCCAGCGGGGTGAGGATGAGCAGCAGCAGGCCGGAGCCGATGCGCGGCAGCCAATCGAAGATGCGCCTCACTTCGTGCTGCAGCAGGAAGCCGAGGAAGAGAGCGGAGGCAGACCAGATGGCGGCGCCTGTGCCGTCGTAGACAAGGAAACGCGCGGGCGTGATTCCGGCACTGCCGGCCAGCGGCGGGGCGACGGCGCTGAGGCCGGGAATGAACTTGGCGAACAGCAGCGTGGCCGGTCCCCAGCGTTCCAGGCGGCCGGTGGTCGTCCGCACGCAGGAGTCCGGCTCGAGGGAGAGCTTGCAGAGAAACGCCAAAATGGAGTTGCCGCGGCGGCGGCCGAGTTCAAACCAGAAGTAATCGGCGAGCAGGCAGGCGGCGATGGAGAGGAGGAAGGCCGAGGAGATTGAGTAGTAGCCCAGCCCGGCCAGCGCGCCCATCACCATCAGCACCGGCACGGCCGGCAGCGGCGCGCCGAGTTGTTCGGCCAGCACCACGGCGAACAGCAGC
Organism: Acidobacteriota bacterium; assembly: GCA_016213725.1. Taxonomy (GTDB): domain Bacteria; phylum Acidobacteriota; class Terriglobia; order Bryobacterales; family Bryobacteraceae; genus Paludibaculum. The sequence continues at coordinate 6,390 of JACQZS010000126.1, forward strand.
CCGTGGCCGTGTTTCAGCAGGAATCCCCAGAGTTCGGTCATTTGGGTAGTTCGGGCTCACAAAGTGCGAAAGCCATCCCTGATTGTTGGATGCAGCCGGACGGCGCGAAGTTGTCGCCCGGTTTCGCTATTCGACGATGGCGGCGTTGGCCATGCCGACGAAGGCATCGCGCACGGCGCGCGAGTCCACCGAAGATTGCACCATGAAAACACCCACCAGGTTCTGTTTGGGGTCCACCCAGCCGTAAGTGCCGAACGCCCCGCCGTGGCCGAAGGTGCCGATCTGCTGTCCGGTGAGCGTGCCCTGGTTGCCCTTGGTCACCTCCCAGGTAAGGCCGAAACCGGTGCCGGGGTTGTGTCCGGCTTTGAGGTCGCCGGTGTGCAGCATGGTCATGGTGGCCACCGATGACGGGGCCAGCAGCCGCTTGCCGTTCCACGTGCCGTGGTTGAGCATCATCTGGTAGAACTGCGCCAGGTCCCAGGCGGTGGAGTACATCAGGTGTTCGGGGCCGCTGTACTTGGCGCCCTTGCGGAACTGCAGCGGATCGCCGGCCAGGATGCTGCCGTCGGCCTTGGCGAGATGGCCGTCCTTCCTGCCGTAAACCGGCGCCAGGCGGGCGTGCTTCTCGGCGGGCAGGAAGATGCAGGAGTCCACCATGCCGAGCGGCTGGAAGATGCGCGTCTCGAGGAACTTCTCATAGCTCATGCCGGAGGCCACTTCAATGATGCGGCCCAGCGTGGCGATGCCGGTGTTGGAGTAGCGCCATTCGCTGCCGGGCTCGAAGTCCAGCGGCTGCTGCGAGTAAACCAGCGTGGCGTCGGCCAGCGTGCGGTCCAGCTTCACCATGATGGGGCCGAGCGGCGTATTGTTGGGCAGGCCGGAGGTGTGCGTCATCAGGTCGCGGATGGTGATGGGCCGCGCGGGTTTCTTCAGCGTACGCACGCCGTCCTTTTCGCTCACCAGCACCCACTGGTTGCGGAACTCCGGCAGGTGCAGTTCGACGGAATCGCTGAGCCGGATCCTGCCCTCTTCGACGAGCATCATGATGGCCACGCCGGTGAAGGGCTTGGTCATCGACATGATCTGGAAGATGGTGTCCTTGGCCATCGGCTTCTTCGATTCCACGTCCTGGAAGCCGGCGGCTTCAAAGTGCGCCAGCGCTCCTTTGCGCAGCACCAGCGTGACGGTTCCGCTGACGGCCTCGGCATCGGAGAAGGCCTTCATGCGCGGGGCGATCTTCTGGAGCTGCGCGGCATCCATGCCTGCTTTCGCCGGATCGGGGGCAGGCGCGGCGGAAAACGAAGAGAGTGCGGCGAGCAGCGCGAGTGCGGCAATTCGTATGATCACTGGTGGAGACTCCTCCGGCATTATAAACACTGAGCGAGAAGTATGTTGATTTCAAGACGTGAATTCGCCGCGGCCATGGCCGCGCCCGCACTGGTGACAACGAGGCTCGACGACTCGATGGTGAAGCGCCACGACGAGGCCGTGGACCGGATGCTGAAGCAGCAGGTGACAGATCCTGCCAGCCCGCTCTGCGGCGGCTATGCCGACGAGACGGGGCTGTACCACGCCGGCACCGGCGCCGGGCTGGCCGACGGATTCCTGGCCGCCTGGGCGTGTTCCCAGTCGAAGTACTACCATGCGCCGCTGATGATGGAGCGGGCGCTGCTGGCCATAGCGTTCCTGAAGAGATATCAGCACGAAGACGGCACCATCGACCTGCTGGTGACCAACTTCCACTCGACGCCCGACCTCGGCTTCACGGTGCACTCGGCCGCGGCGGCGGCCTGGATCGCCCGCGCCGCCGGCGCGAAAGAGGCCTCCGCCGCGCTGGAACCGTTCCTGAAGAAGGCCGGCGACGCGCTCTCCACCGGCGGCGTGCATACGCCGAACCATCGCTGGGTGGTGTGCGAAGCGCTGGCCATGTTGAACGAATTGAATCCCGATCCGCGCTACGTCAAGCGCGCCAACCAGTGGCTGTTTGAAGGCATCGACATCGACGCCGACGGGCAGTTCAACGAGCGCTCGACCACCATCTACAACACCGTCACCGACAAGGCGCTGCTGGTGACGGCGTTGAAGCTGAACAAGCCGGAGTTGCTGGACCCGGTGCGGAAGAACCTGCAGTCCATGCTCTACCTGCTGCATCCGGACGGGGAAGTGGTGACCGAGATCTCGAACCGGCAGGACCAGTACAACCGCGCGGGCATGGAGCGCTACTGGCTGCCGCTGCGCTACCTGGCGATTCTCGACAACAACGGGCAGCTGGCGGAGCTGACGCGGCGCGTGGAAGAGAAGGCCGGGTCGCTGTCGGCCTATCTGCGCTACCCGCTGCTTTCGAAGCCGCTGCCGGCTTCGCAGCCGCTGCCCGACAACTTCCACAAGCTGATGCCGGTGCTGGAGATCGCGCGCACGCGGCGCGGCCCCGTCAGCGCCACGTTCATGATGGGCGGCAACAGCCGCTTCTTCACCATGCGGCGCGGCAAGTGCGTGGTGGAGGCGCTGCGGTTTTCGTCGGCGTTCTTCGGCAAGGGCCAGTTCAAGCCCACCAAGTGGGAGCAGGTGGACGGCGGCTACCGCATGACGGAGCACCTGGATGGGCCGTACTACCAGCCGCTGGATCCGCCGCGGAAGGTGGACGTCCGCGACTACCACAACGTGCGCCTGGACCGGCCGCAGAGCAATGTGCAGAGGCTCGACTACACGGTCTTCGTGAAGGAGACGAACGGCAGCTTCCGCATCGAGATCGAAGCCAAGGGCACGGACCACGTGCCGCTGACGGTGGAAGTGACGCTGCGCGAGAACGTGAAGATCGACGGCGTGGCGCCGGTGGGCAAGGGTCCGTCGATGTACCTGCTGAAAGACGGCTACGCCACGGCGAGCGTCGGCGCGGACACCATCCGCTTCGGCCCGGGCTTTGCGGCGAACCAGTATGTGGAAGTGCGCGGCGCGGAGCCGCGGCTGCAGGGGCAGACCGTGTACATGACGGGCTTCACGCCGTTCAAGAAGGTGCTGGAGTTTAGCGCTCCAGCCTAGCGATGCGGAACATGCCGCGGAGGAAAGCGGGCTCTTCGTGCGCCACGTGGAGCCCGGCCTCGGCGGCCAGGCGCAGGGTGGGCGTGTTGAGGTCCGTGGCAAGGAAGCGCAGCAGGGGGTTCAGCAGCCGGCGTACCAGGCGCGGGCGGCCGGGGCCGTCGTAGTACTTGTCGAAGAGCATGACGCGGCCGCCGGGCTTGAGCACGCGCGCGGCTTCGCGCAGGCACTGGAGCGGA
>JACQZS010000133.1 GCA_016213725.1 Acidobacteriota bacterium
GAACGGGCGCGGGCGAATGAGATCAAGGTTGAGAGCGAGAAGCCGGCGTTTCTGGTTGGGCCGGACGGGGTGCGCGTGGAGCTGATCGAGGACAAAACGCTGGCGACGGTCTCGGCGCATCATCACGTCCACTTCTACGACGGCGCGGTGGATGAGACGAAGGCGTGGTACGTGAAGATGTTCGGCGCCGTGCCGGGCAAGCGCGGGAGTTTTGAGGCGGCGGACTTGCCGGGGGTGAACCTGACGTTTGCGAAGTCAGAGAAGCCGGTAGTGGGGACGAAGGGGCGGGCGCTGGATCACGTCGGGTTCGAGGTGACAGACCTGCCGGGATTTGTGAAAAAGCTGGAAGCGGCGGGCGTGAAGCTGGACGTGCCGCTGCGGCGAGTGGAGGCGCTGGGGATCTCGCTGGTGTTTTTGACGGACCCGTGGGGCACCTACATCGAACTGACGGAGGGCCTGCGGAAATAGCGCGATGCGCGTCGTGCTGATATCCACGTACGAGTTGGGGCGCCAGCCGTTTGGGGTGGCGTCGGCCGCGGCGTGGCTGCGAGCGCGCGGGCACGAGGTGGAGACGATCGACACGGCGGTGAGCCTGGCGCCGCCGCAGGTGCTGCGGGCGGCGGAGGTGGTGGCGTTTTCACTGCCGATGCACACGGCCACCCGGCTGGCGGCGGGATGGATCCGCAAAGTGCGGGAGGAGAACGCGGACGCGAGACTGATCGCGTTTGGGCTCTATGCGCCGCTGAATGCGGAGTATCTGCGCGGGCTGGGCGTGGAGCGGGTGATTGGGGGCGAGTTTGAAGAGGCGCTGGCGGAGGCCGTGGAAGGGCGCGGGCCGGCGGAGTTGGTTTCGCTCGGCCGGTTGCCGTTCCTGCGGCCGGACCGGTCGACTTTGGCGGCGTTGGGCAAGTATGCGCCGCTGGTGGTGGACGGGGAGCGGCGCGCGGCTGGATCGACGGAGGCTTCGCGCGGCTGCAAGCACCTGTGCCGGCACTGTCCGGTGGTGCCCGTGTACGGCGGAACATTCCGGATTGTGCCGCGCGAGGTGGTGCTGGCCGATATCGAGCAACAGGTGGCGCTGGGCGCGCGGCATATTACGTTTGGCGATCCGGACTTTCTGAATGGGCCGGGTCATGCGATGGCGATTGCGGAGGCGTTCCACGAGCGCTGGCCGGCAGCGACTTACGATGTGACGATCAAGATCGAGCACTTGCTGAAGCACCGCGATTTGCTGGGGCGGCTGGCGGAGACGGGATGTTTGCTGGTGACTTCGGCCGTGGAGTGTGTGGAAGATGAAGTGCTGCGGAAGCTGGAGAAGGGGCACACACGGGCGTGCTTCCTGGAGGCGCTGGCGCTGACGCGGGCGGCCGGGCTGCACTTGAATCCGACATTCGTGCCGTTCACTCCGTGGACGACGGTGAGCGGGTACCGGGAGTTGCTGAAGACGATTCTGGAGCAGGAGCTGGTGGATGCGGTGGCGCCGGTGCAATTGGCGTTGCGGCTGCTGATCCCGGCGGGTTCGCTGCTGCTGGAACTTCCGGAGATCGACGGGTTGTTGGATGGATTCGATGCGGCGGGGCTGTTGCACCGCTGGCGGCACCCGGAGCCGGCGGTGGACGCGCTGGCCTCGCAGGTGTTTGCGATTGTTGGAGGGCGGGAGGCGCGCGGCAAGAGCCGGCGGGCCTTGTTTGCGGAGATATGGGAAGCGGCTCACGGGGCGGCCCCACCGGAGAACTATAGCCTGCTGCCGCGGGCGGCGGTGCCGTATCTGGACGAGCCCTGGTATTGTTGAGCGGAGCCGAACGAGGAGCAGGTGGCTCTTCTCTGACCGCGGGGGCCCGTAGTGGCTACCATAAAAGCTGTGAAGGTCCTGATTGTCGCATCGAAGCTCGGCTACCAGACGCGTGTGCTTGCTCAGGCCGCTGAGCGGATGGGGCTGGAGCCGATGCTGGCGACGGACCGGTGCGGGAGCATGGACGATCCGTGGCTGGATCACGCGTTTCCATTGAAGTTCTACAGGCCGGAGGAGTCCGCGCGGCGCGCCGAGAAATCGGTGCGAGGGGTTGAGGGGATTATCGCCGTGGGGGACAAGCCGGCCCTGGCAGCAGCGCACATTGCGCGGCGGTTGAAGCTGCCGTTTCATCCGGTGAATGCGGTGGAGGCGGCGGGGAACAAGGACCTGTCCCGCCGGAAGCTGAAGCGGGCCGGGCTGCCGGTGCCGAAGTTTTTCAGCGTGGCGCTAAACACGGAGCCCGAGGAGGCCTGCGGCCGGGCGCGGTTTCCGTGCGTGTTGAAACCGATTGGGCTATCGGGCAGCCGGGGGGTGATCCGGGCGAACACGGCGGAGGAGTTCAAGGCGGCGTTTCTGCGCATCAAGCGGCTGCTGGAGCTGCCGGAGCTGCTGCGGCACAGGGATCCGACGCTGAACTTCATCCAGGTGGAAGACTACATCGAGGGGCAGGAGTTCGCACTGGACGGCGTGGTGACGAACGGCAAGCTGCGGACGCTGGCGATCTGCGACAAGCCGGAGCCGCTGGATGGACCGTTCTTTGAAGAGACGATCTACACGACGCCGTCGCGGCATTCCATGAAGACGCAGAAGGCACTGCAGGCAGCAATCCAGCAGGCGGTGGACGCATTGGGACTAACGCACGGGCCGCTGCACGCCGAGGCGCGCGTGAATGCCGCCGGAGTTTGGGTGCTGGAAGTGGCCGCGCGGCCCATCGGCGGGCTCTGTGCGCGGGTGATGCGCTTCAATGGCGGCATACCGCTGGAAGAGGTGCTGCTGCGCCACTCGCTGGGAGAGAAAGTGCCGGCGCTGAAACTGGACGGGCCGGCGGCGGGCGTGATGATGATTCCGATTCCGCGCGACGGCATCTACCAGGACTGCCGCGGAGTGGAGGAGGCAGCGCGGGTGGAACACATCGAAGGCGTGGAGATCACCGCCAAGCCGGGCCAGACCTTCCGGAAACTACCGGAGGGCGGCAGTTACCTGGGCTTCCTCTTTGCGCGGGCGGAGAAGCCGGAAACGGTTGAGGCGTCCCTGCGGCAAGCGCATGGACGCCTCGAATTCCACTTCGCAACGACTTTGCCGGTGCTGCCCCAGAAGTAGATCAGCCCTTGGCTTTGGGGGCCACGTAGTCCGGCGGCAGCTGCGCGCCTTCGCCGAAGAAATACTCTTCCATCTGCTTCAGGAGGAACTCCTGCGCCTCGCGGTTGCCGAGGTTGAGGCGGTATTCGTTAATGAGCATCTTCATATGCTCCACCCACATGCGCCAGGCTTCCTTGGAGACGGTTTCGTAGATCTTCTGGCCGAGCGGATGGTTATCGAAGGGGGGCTCGTCGAGACCCACCATTTCCTTGCCGAATTTCACGCACATCACCGTGCGCTTGCCGGTGAGGTTGTCCTGTGGCGGAGGCGTCGAGCCGCAGCATCCCATGTCGTGTTGATCTCCTTACTCTTTCAGGATAACCCGCGCCCTCCGGGCGATGCAGAAAACGGACGGCTACTTTTCCTGGGCGCTCTGTGTCCAGGCGCAGACGGCCTGAATTTCAGCGCCGGTGAGCTTGGCATCGGGGTGAAGGAGGAGGTAGCCCTTCATGGGCATGGCGCCGATGCGCAGCTCCTGGCAGATGTCTTTGAGGGAGATGTCCTCGGCGAAGTCGTCGAAGTTCATGTGGCGGCGGCCGTCTTTGACGTGGGAGGCGAGGAGCCAGGAGGCTGGAGCGACGTGACTATACCAAGGCCAGCGGGTGCGGTTGGAGTGGCAGTCGGCGCAGGCGCGATTGAAAACCTGCTCGATTGCGGCAGGGAGCTGGTAGCGTGCCTGCAGAGTATTGCCGGCCTTGACGGGCGGATTGGTCCGCTCCGGCCGGACAGCCTGAATGAGGACAAAGAGAGCCAGGAGAATGCCGGCGATGCGGCAAGTGGTCTTGCTGCTCATGCATCTATTGATGCACGAACGGCGGGGCCGGCGTCAGACGCCACGCGCGAGCAGGGCGCCCCAGTTGAAACCGGCGCCGAAAGCGGCGAAGACAACCGGCTGGCCTGGTTGGAATCCCACTTCGCGGCTCCACTCGCAGGCGGCGATGAGCATGGAGGCGGAAGAGGTATTGCCGTAGCGGCGGATGTTGGAGAAGAAGCGCGCGCTGGCGACGCCGAGAGTGTCGGCCACCTTGTCGATGAGGTTCTGGTTGGCCTGATGCATGAGGAAAGCCAGAACGTCGGGCAGCGCGATGGAGTGGCGTTCGCAGATGGTGCGGATGGCGGCGGGGATCTTGCGGGAGGCCTGGAGGATGACGCTGCGGCCGTTCATCTTGAGCGGGGCGCCGTTTTCCAGGGTGAGGTCGTCGCAGAAGGTGCCGTCGGTGCCGAGGAAAGAGTCGACGATTTCGGCCCTGCCGGAGTCGGGAGTGATGAGGCAGGCGCCTGCGCCGTCGCCGAAGAGGATGGCGACGCCGCGTTCCTGCGGCTCGCGGGCGACGATGCGGGACATCTTCTCCGCGCCGATGACGAGGATGGGGCCGACCTGAGCGGCGAGCCGCGCGGCCAGCGAAAGGCCGAAGAGAGAACCGGCGCTGGCCATCGGCAGATCCACGGCGGGCACGCCTTCGGCGCCCAGTTTCTTAGCGGTTTCGCAGGCGGGGCCGGGGAAATTGCGCTCACCGGTGCCGGAAGCGACCATGACCATGCCAAGCGAAGAGGCGGTGAGGCCGGCGCGTTCCAGGCAGTCTGCCCCGGCGCGGGCGGCGAGGTCGGAGACGCGCTCCCCGGCGTCGGCGAAGCGCCGCTCCTCAATGCCAGATACGTTCATAACCCAGGTGGCGTCGGAGCCCACCCAGGCGCCCGCCTCCGCGCTGGACACCACGCGCGACGGCAACCAACTGCCGAATTCCTTGATGAAAGACATTGTTCGTTAAGACCTCGAGTCGAGATAAGCTTCGATCCTCTCGATGGAGTCAAACTTGCGCGGGTTGAGGTCCGAATCGGGGATCTGGATGGAGAACTCCCGCTCTAGTGCGCTTACCAGGTCAGGCAAGGCGAAAGAGTCGAGCAGGCCCGAATCGAACAGGGATTCGTCAGGTTCGGGGACCGTCTGCTTTTTAGTTACGGCCTGAATGATCTGAATGAGTTGTGCTCTGCGGTCCATTCTCGCTAGTTCCTATCAGTTGCTTGCGCACACTTTGAAAGACACCGTACTGGCCGGTGAGAAGTTCAAACAGGGCATCTCCCAGCAGCCGGTAGCCCGGTGAGGTGAAATGCACGAAGTCTCCCTGGGCCATTCCGGCCTGCACCCATTGTTTCATGGATTGGGGTCCGCCCATAGCGGTACGAAGGTTCCAGAATCCGCAACCGTAGCTGAGGGCGGCGTCTCGCTGAGCGGTGAGGATGCGGTCGATGCCATCCAGGGGGACGATGCGGCGCCTGGAGCGGAGCATCTGGTCGGGGGCGCCGACGATGAGGATGCTGGCGGAAGGGGCGGCCTCCCGGACGAGGGTGATGACGCGGTGGAGTGTGGCCTTGTAGCTCTCGACGGTCCAATCCGGGCGGCGGGCTTCATTGGTGCCGTAGGCCAGGATTACGAGCGCCGGGTTGCGGCGCGCGATGTGGTTTCTGAGGAGCGAACCCTGCTGGAGCAGCAGCAGGTCGGCCTGTGCCCCGTTGACGCCGAGCGTCTCCCAGGTGATGCCGTGCGGCTTTTCCAGAACCCACCCGAACACGCGGACCGGCAGGTTGTCCTCAGTGCGCAGCGAGAGGCTATGGGGGCCGGCGGGCAGTTCATGGCGGAAGTATCCGGGGCCGGTCTCATCGTCGGTTGGAATCGTCTCGATCGGCACGCCATTTTCAGAGAGCGTGATGCGCCCCCCGCCCGGTTGCCGGAGGTAGAAGACTTCGACGGACGTGCCTTCGGCTTCGAGCGAAATGGCCTGGCCCGCGAGTTTGGCGTCCAGGCCGACGCCGGCGAGGCCGTACCAGCCGTCGCCTTCGCGGGCGAGCAAGCCGACGGGCTTCCAGCCGCGGGTCATGGCGCCTTTCGAGTCGTAGCGGCGGTAGCCGAGGTAGGGATGGCCGGCCTGAGTGAAGCCAGGGCCGCCGTCGCCGAACTTCTGCTGGAAACGCGCGCGGATGACTGCGGTCCAATCGTCGGATGCGGTATGGGAATCTCCGAATTGGAGGACGCGCACGGGCTCCGCGCCGGGCGTTGTTTCCAGGCGGTAGAGCATCTCGTAGAACGGCACCATGGCGGAGGCGTTCTGGATGCCGAGTTCCACCGAGCTGTCGATGCGGTTGTGCACGGAAGAGGTGGCAATGGCGCGCTGCTCGGCGGTGGTGGGGGGAGGCTTGGGGACGGAGGAGCGGGCGGCGGGGCGTTTCTTGGTGGAGGCCTTCTTCGCGGCGGGTTTGGCGGCGGGCGCCACGGCCAGAGCGGTGAAACAGCAGACGGCGAGGAGGGCGGCGAAGAACTTCATCAAGGCTTGGCCTCCGCCTTGCCGCGCAATTTGCCGTCCGGAGCGGCGGCCATGGTCTGGCGCAGGAGGCGCTGCTTGTAGCTGTTGTAGCCGTCCATCAGCGCATCGTAGAGCAGGGTTCCGACGATGCGGGCGCCGGCGGGCAGCGGATGAATGAAATCCGCGCTGACCAGGCGGGGCTC
>JACQZS010000134.1 GCA_016213725.1 Acidobacteriota bacterium
TGATCCAGTCTCCCGCTGGCGCCTACGCGGCAAATCCGGCTTTGACGGGCAAGGCAAACTTCGGGTTCGTATCGAAGTACAAACCAGGGAGTAGCGTGCCCGAGGGCGACACCCAATTCCGCTTCCAGGCAGCGAACTTGGACTTCAAGAGCGTGAGCTATGAGTGGCTGGTGGTTTCGGGCGCACGGGCTCAATTCAAAGGAGCCGGCACGATCAACGGAAGCGGAGATTTCCGATTCATGCTGACTGCCATAGACGGCGGATTGTTGGGGAACGGGACGGATGCGGACAAGTTCCGAATCCGCATTTGGGATAACGCCGGGGGAGGGCTCGTATACGACAACCAGCCAGGAAAACCGGATACGGGCGATGATGCAACCGAACTTGGCGGCGGCAGCATAATCATCCACAGATGAAGCTGCGGGCGCCGGGCTGCCGAGGAGCTTCCCCTTCTTCCCCAGGCAGGGGAAGCTCCGCGCGGCGTTCTTGCCCTGTTCTTTCCAAGAAGGTGCTCGCGACGCTACTCTCCGCTTCGGGAACATGAGGCCGTGGGGAGGCCCCCCACTGAGAAACTCATCGCCGCGGGGCTTTCATAAGCCAGGCCTCGGCGACGATGGTGCCCCAACCTCCGCTGTTGCGCCAGATCTCGCGCTCAGTGCGCGTGCCGTGGGCGACGCCGGGGGCGCGCTCGAAGCGAATGACCAGTTCGCCGTCTTTGACCGCTTCCCTGGGGATGTCGTAGGTGAAGAAGTCGCTCATGCGCTCAGGCACCTTAACGTCGCGGGCCAGCACCTGATCGCCGGCGTAGATGGTCTCGCTTTCCTGGTTCATGCGCGCGCGGTAGCGCTCCTGGTACCAGGGGCGGACAAGGGTGAAGCGGATGCGCCAGGATGCGTTGGGGTTGAGATTTCGGTAGCGGAAAGTCACGCCCTGATCTTCGTCCTGCGTGAAATGCATGGTGCGCTGGGAAGGTCGGTTGGCTTCGGAGAGCATCTCGCTGACGAAGGGCTGGCCGAAGTCGTAGGGGTAGCCGGCGACGATGTTGGGGGCGTGGTCGAGGGTGCCGCCATCGTCGTAGAAGCCGCCTTCGCCGGGGTCGTCGTAATGGGTGATCATGCGGAGCAGTTCGGCGCGCTCGGCGCCGTGGGCGGCGCGGGCGCGCTCGAGCTGGCGCTGGAGCCAGCCGAGGCCGATGAAATCGTGCTCGAGGTTGTAGATGCCTTCGCTGCGGACGCCGAAGAGCTGGTTGCTCTCCTCGCCGAGGCGCGTGGCTTCGGCGCGCAGGCGCTGCATCTCGGGCGTCTCCCGCGGAGCTTGGAGGAGCGCCATGGCGCGGGCGATGACGGAGTCGGACGGGCCGGTGGCGATGAGCGATTCCACCTGTTTCCGCTGAGAGGTCTGCTGGCGGACACGCTCCTGAATCCAACGGTCCAGCGCGCCCTTCTGCATATACTCGCGCCACAGCCAGTTGGATTTCATGCGGACTGGGGTCATGCGCAGACCGGCATCGCGGACGTGGTTGTAATAGGAGGCGATGGAGGTCTTGGCGGTGATGGGCTCGCCGGGCTTTTCGGCGAGGTAGTCTTCGAGTTCGAAGAGCGCCTTGGCCATGAGGGGCGCGGCTTCGGGGCCGAACCAGGCACGGGTGTATTCGGCGACGACGTCGTCGAGGGTGGTTTGCGGGGCCCAGAGCAGGCGCTGCCACATCCACTGGTTGAAGTGGTCCTGGGTGCAGGAGGAGTGGGTGACGTCGCCGATGCCATAGCGCATGGTTTCGCCGAAGACCCAGTGGAAGTAGCGGGGCCAGGCGAAGAAGGTGAGGCGGTCGTAGACCATGGTGATGGCGCGGTCGGGCTGGCGGCGGTAGAGGAAGTCGTTCCAATGGGGCGGGCGGTCACCGTTGCGGTCGGCGCGGGGCGGAGCCTGGGCGTAACCGTTCTGGGAGTAGCGCCAGTGGGTGAGTTCGTTGAAGAAGACGATGTCATTGCCGGGCGGGAGTTCGTGGAGGATTTCCTTGAGGTAGCGGTCGTAAGGGCCGAAGCCGGGGTAGCGGAAGAGGTCCATGCGGTGGGTTTGGCGGTGGCCGGGCTGCCAGCTCATGGCGTCGGAGCCGGGGCCGTAGCAGAAGGCGCGCAGCCAGGGGCGCGGCTGTTCGCGCAGGTACTCAAAGATCGCCTTGTCGTCGTCGTTGTCGAACTTCTGGTTGGTGATGAAGAACTGGGTTTTGGGGCTGAACTGGCGGACCGCGGCGGCCATGTCTTCGCAGAGGCGGATGAACTTGCCGCCGTAGGGCTTGCAGCGGTCGCATTCGCAGCCGCCGCCGTCGCCGCCGGAGAAGCGGATGTAGTCGACCGGCGGGATGCGGCGGAAGGAGTTCTCGCAGCGTTGGATAAGGGCCTGCCTGGCGGCGGGGACGGAGGGGCAGAGGTAGCCGGAGCGGCCGATGGATTCGGTGGCGCGCCATTCGGGCGGGCCGTCACCGGCGTTGGCGCTGTAGTGGACCAGGGTTTTGAGGCCGAACTCCCTGGCCACCTGGAAACGGACGTCTTTTTGGCCGAGCTGTTCGTGGACCTCCAGGGTGTTGAGGCCGGCGAGGGCGAAGTCGAGGATGGCGTGGCGCAATTCGCGGCCGGTCCATTCCCGAACCTTGCCTTTGCCGAGTGCGACTCCGCTCTGACCGAACTGAGTGCCGCGAATCTCGAAGGCGGGAGCTGTGCGGACTTTCAGCGGGGCAGGGAGGACGAAGGACCTGGCTCGAATGTCGAGGCGGCGCAGGAGTTCGCCGGCGGCGTAGAGGAGGCCGCGTTCGTCGCGGCCGGCGGCGAGCAGCGTCGCGCCGTCGGTCTGAAGCAGGAAGCCTTCGGGGCCGGGTTCCAGATCGGTGAGCGCTGGGATGCGGAGTTGTTCGAAGCGAGTTCGCAAGGCGGTGTGGCGGGCGGGCACTCCGAGGAGGATGACAAGTTCGCCGGGTGCGGGCGCGGCGAATGGTTCAGCAACTATGCGGGCTGGGATGCCGGAGGGTTCTGAGATGCGCTCGGCCAGCAGTGCGGCGACGCTGCGTTCGATTGGCGTGGCCTGCGCGCCGGCAACGATGGCGGTTCTCGAGAACTCGCCGGCGGATATCGCGAGGGAGAGGAGGAAGGAGAGAAGGACGATGCGGTACATTCTGGCGGAACTCACTCCAACCAGAATATGCGGAATCCAGAAGGATGCCAGTGCAGCGAGGGACCTGTTCAGAGGGAGCGGAAGGCGTTGGAGAGTTTGAGCCAGGTTTCGGAGAGGTCTTCGGGCATGATCCGGGTTTCGCCGATAGTGGTCATGAAGTTGGCGTCGCCGAGCCAGCGGGGGAGGACGTGCATGTGGAGGTGGCCGGCAATGCCTGCGCCGGCGCATTCGCCGAGGTTCATGCCGAGATTGATGCCGTGAGGCTTGTAGACGCTCCGGAGGAGGCGGACAGAGGACTGGGTGAGGAGCATGAGTTCGGCGGCGGCGTCTGGGGAGAGGTCGTCGAGGTTGGCGGTATGCGAATAGGGCGCGACCATGAGGTGGCCGGTGGTATACGGGTAGAGATTGAGGAGGACGAAGTGGTGAGCGCCGCGGTAGACGATGAGGTTCTCCTCATCCCTGGCTTCGGCATGCTTGGCGCAGAAGATGCAGGCATCAGAAGGGGAAGCCTTGCTGACGTAGCGGTATCTCCAAGGGCTCCAGAGGTGATCCATGACGGGACTCCTGGCGGACACCGGTCACAGAGTGGAGCGGTGTCCGCGCGCGGAAGTGAAGGTGGACTAGACCTCAGGCGGGGCGGCCGGGCGGGCGGCGGAGACCTCTTGGTTGACGAGGTCCTTGAGTTCCTTGCTGGGCTTGAAGTAGGGGATGCGTTTGGCGGGCACATCGACGCGGGCGCCGGTCTTGGGGTTGCGGCCGATGCGGGACATGCGCTGGCGCGTCCTGAAACTGCCCAGGCCGCGGATCTCGATTTTGTCGCCTTCCTTGAGGGCTTTGACGACGCTATCGAAGATGGCCTCGACGATGATTTCCGACTCTTTGCGGGTGAATTCAACCACCCGGGAGACTTCTTCAATCAAATCCGCTTTGGTCATGGTCACTGTTCCTGTTCTGGGGTCGCGTTAGAATCTGGTTCCGGCGTGGGTTCGGCCGTAAGGGGCGCAGGAGCCTCGGGCGGTACGGCGGTATCGTCGACGGCTGGAGTTTCGGCTGGAGCTTCGACCGGTGCAATTTCGGCTGCGTCGCCGCTCTGCGGCGGATCTTCCGGAGCGGGGGTGTCAGCATCCGCATCGGGTGGCGGTTGGAGGGCGACCTCCATCTGCTGAGTGGCTTGGGCCGCCTGGCGCTGGTAGTCGCCCAGACGGCGCCGTTCGGCTTCCGATTCTGCGCTCAAGAGCGTGAGGCCGATCCGCTTTTCAGCCGCATTCATCTTGATGATCTTGAAGCGGTAGTCTTCGCCCAGGGTGAGCGTAGCGCCGGGCGAGCGGAGATCGGGCGGCAATTCGGAGTTGTGGCAAAGACCCTCGACGCCGGCGGTGAGTTCCACAAACACACCGAAATTCACAACTCGGGAAGGTTTGCCGGTGACGGCGTCGCCGACCACATGAGTCTGGAAGAACGTCTCCCACGCATCGGGCTGAAGTTGCTTGATGCCGAGAGAGAGGCGGCGATTGGGGGAATCGATATTGAGAATGACGGCCTGAACGATCTGGCCCTTCTTGAGGATTTCAGAGGGGTGTTGAACGCGCTTGTTCCAGCAGAGGTCGGAGATGTGGACGAGGCCGTCGATGCCTTCTTCGATCTCGATGAAAGCGCCGAAGTCAGCGAGTTTGCGGACGCGGCCTTCGACCACGCTGCCGATGGCGTAGCGGGTGTCGACGGTGGTCCAAGGATCGGCTTCGAGCTGTTTGATGCCGAGCGAGATGCGGCGTTCCTTGGGCTTCACCTCGAGAACGACGCTTTCGACGGAATCGCCGACGTGCACGACCTTGGAGGGGTGCTTCATGCGGCGGGACCAGGTCATTTCCGAGATATGAATGAGGCCCTCGACGCCGCCTTCGAGTTCAACGAAGGCGCCGTAGTCGGTGACGCTGACGATGCGGCCGACCACCTTCAAGCCTTCCGAGTAGCGGTCGTGGATGGTGTCCCAGGGGTCCGGGGCAACCTGTTTGAGGCCGAGCGAGATGCGTTCCTTGTCCTTGTCGAACTTCATGACGCGGACGGTGATCTCCTGGCCGACCTGGAGAATATTAGAGGGGTGGGCGACGCGGCCGTAGGACATGTCTGAGACATGGAGGAGGCCGTCAATCCCGCCGAGGTCGACGAAGGCGCCGTAGTCGGTGAGGTTCTTCACCACGCCGGTGACGAGGTCGCCTTCATGGAGGTGGTCCAGCAGGACGCCTTTCCGGGAAGCGACTTCGTCTTCCATGGCGGCCTTGCGGCTGACGACGACGTTATTGCGGCGGCGGTTGAGTTTGATGACCTTGACGGCGATGTCCTGGCCGATGAAGGCGTCGAGGTTGTGGAGGGGGCGGACATCGACCTGGGTGGAGGGCATGAAGGCGACGACGCCGACATCGACGCTGAGGCCGCCCTTGACGCGTCCGAGGACGCGCCCGCTGAGGAGAAGGCTTTCGTGGAAGGCTTTGTCGAGGGTATCCCAGGCGCGGATGCGGCTGGCGCGTTCATGGGAGAGGGCGATGTAGCCTTCGATTTCGCGCCGGCGGTCCACCATAACGTCAATGGTGTCGCCGGGCTGCACCTGGACCTGGCCATCCGGGCCTGCAACCTGTTCGAGAGGAACGATGCCTTCCTGCTTGAGGCCGACGTCCACGATGACGCCTTTGGGCGTCACCTGGAGGACATGGCCAGCGAGGACCTCGCCCTCGGTGGGTGGGGCCAGATGGCTGTAGTCGTCGAGAAGCTGCTCGTAATTTTCGTCGCCGCCGGCGGGCAGGTCCACCGGGCGGTCGTCCTGGTTGCTTGTCATGCCCCAGTCTCCAAAACGCCTCAAGTTGCACTGTGGGTGCGGGGCGATCAGAGGCGCGGGATAGAAATCCAACGTTCTGAAAGCGACCAAAAGGGAAAGAGAGAACACTCTCCCGGCTGGGTCCGCATCCGGCGGTGCTGGCCGACTTCCAATATTCTACACAAATTATTGAAAGTGCGACACTTCAGAAATATAGCGGACGTTGCAAGCCTTGTCAACCATAGGCGAACGCCGACTGCCGCCGCCGGTGTTCGGGAGGACCGGCGGGTGGAACACCGCGCAGAAAGAAGAAGCCGGGCGCGGCGGCGCCCGGCATGTGGGATTGGCGGGAACGGGGCTGATGATCAGCCACGGCCCGGTTTGGGATGGCAGAGGTTGCAGCTGACCTGGGTTCCAGCGGCAAGGGTGATGCGTTTGCCGGAGGAGGTGGCCTTGCAGCCCAGGTTGTTGGTTTCCTTGCACTCCATCGTGCGGGTTACGGCCATGCGAGCCAGCGGGGTGCCCTGGAGGGAAGTGCCGTGGCAGGCCTGGCAATTGCCGGCCGGGGTCCGGGAGTCCTCGAAGACCTCTTCGTGCTGGTTGATCCAGTTGGCGTCGCCCACCGGGTGCATGCCGTGGGGGCCCCGCATCAGGCCACTGGCGTCAAAGTTACGCTTAAATGTGTCGATCTTAAA
>JACQZS010000132.1 GCA_016213725.1 Acidobacteriota bacterium
AACTGCATCAGCACGATCGCTTCTTCATCCAGATTCACGCCCTGTAACTCTTCACGAAACTGGCGTGCCTGCACCACCAGGGAATTCGAACTGGACTGATCCTCCACCGCCTCCGTCACCCGCCGGCCGATGTCGGCAGCCTGCGTCGCGTAAAACTGCATGAAGGTGTAGCCATCCACCTCCTTGGCTTGGCCAAGTTCCGCCACCTTCACCGCCACCGCATTCCCACCCGGAGACTCGCTCGACGCCAATGCCAACTCTGAGGGAGTCAGATCGGTCACCGCCAGCGTCCGCGCCGGCCCCAAGTTTGCATCGTAGGAGAAAAGGTCTTTCTGCGCCGCGACTCCATTCAGGTCGACACCGGCTGACAGTGTCGTGTTGACTTCATCCGCCACGGCCTGCGCCAGCCGGTTCAGCTGCAGCTGCTTCTCCGGCAGGATGTCGTTTCTCGTCTCCAATAGCGCCTTCAACCGTCCACCCGCGGCTTGCGTTGTGACGTCGTTGCCCGCGCTGTCCAGCAGCCGGGCGTTCTCGCCCGTCCCCGTCTCCACGCTCAAGGGATATACCCGCTCACCCACGGCCATCAACGTCTGCCCGCCCAGATAGACCGTGGCGCTGCCGTCCTCCTCGCGCAGAACCGAGAAATTCCCCATCTCCGACAACCCTTCCAGCAAGTTGTTCATCCGGGCCTGAATCCCGGCATCTTCCTTCACTCGGAAATCGCTCCGGAACTCCTTGTTCAGCGCCGCGATGCTGCTCACCGTCCGGTTGATCGCGTCCATCTGGTTCTGCAGCGCCTTCTCGGTGGCGGCCACGCCATCTGTGAGCGAGGTGTCCATCGACCGGAATGAACGCGCCAGTTCGTCGGCGCGGTTCAGCGCCACCTGGCGCGCCGAAACGTCGTTCGGGGCAACGGTCAGCGCGGAGAACGAGGCAAAGAACTTGTTCAGCGCTCCGCCCAATCCTGACTCGGAGCCAATGTCATAGATGGCCTCCACCCGCTTCATCTGCTCCGACATCGTGTCGGAGTATCCAAACGCCTCCGCGCGCTGCCGTACGGCTGCTTCCGCAAAATCGCTCCGGCCGTCCGACGTTCCACCGGATTGCACTCCGCCCGGCAAGCCCCAATCCAGATCAAGACGCATCGCCTCCAGCAATTGGGTCTGCTTCGCGTAGCCCGGTGTCGAGGCATTCGTCACGTTCGACTGCACGACACTCATCCCGCGCTGGAATACGCGCATCGCTTCGGCTGTGTTCTTCAACGAAACCAGTAGATTGCCCATGCTGGCCCGAACTCCTTCTCCACCAAAACTCAGCCGTTCCAGTTTCTCTGCCGCGGCGCTACGGGCGCGGCCCTTCCGTCCCGGGGACTTCAGCCCCGGCTGAGTAGATCAGCCGAATTGCGCCGTGACTGTTCCCTCGGATTGAACCGGCTGCGCATGGCCTTCCGCCGAATAACCGGCCTGCACGCCAGCCGCCACGGCCCAGCCTTCACAAAGCGCACTCGCCCCCAGCACCAGCAGCGCCACTCGGTTCAGCCCGCGGCGCCACCTTTCCAACTCTTCGCGCATCCCCGGCAGCGTCCCGGGCCGCACAGCCGGATCCCACTCACGCTCTACCGCGGCAAGCAGTTCCGTACAACGCTGCAACTCCTCCACCACCTGACCGGCTCCGCAGAGCTGCGGCCTGGCGAGGAGTTCCTGCACCTGCTCCAGACGCTCACGCGCCTCCATCAACGCACTGAGCACGGCGGTGCCATTCCTGCACGCCGGTTGCGCATCTTTGTCCCCCGCGGCCGGCGGCTCGTTGTCCCCCGCGGCCGCTCCCGCTGGTTGACAGCCGCGGACCTGTCCCCACACTCCCTCCATCACCCCTCCAGACCCTGGCTCTCCGCCTCGCCCATCATCGCGTCGGCTACCGCCTCGGCGTCCACTTCATAACTTCCCGATTCGAACACCGCCGCCAGTTGCGCGATCTTCGCCTCGCGCTCCGGCGCGTCCGGCCCTTCCGCGCTGATCCGGCCCGCCAGCGACGACAGGGCAACTTCATCGCCCGAGCCGCCTACGGCTCCAGCGCCTCCTGAACTCCCCGTGCTCTCGCCAACACCGGGGACAGTCCCAGGCTTCTTCAATGCCGACGCCGGCACGCCAAGCCCGGTCCCACCACCCTGCACCCCACCCGTCGATCCGCGATCGTCTACTTTCATGTTGTTCTCCGCCCGCACGCTTTCGTTGAGCCGCACGGGCCTCGGTGGTTCTTATCGGAAAAGAGAGTGACAGCTTGAATGAAAAAGTGAGGACGGGAAAGCGGTTCCTCTACCCTCATCGGCTCTGCCTCGAACGGGCAGAGTCTTTCTTCCGGGGTGCTTATCCGAACAGCGCGAAGCGGCCCCACTTCGGGGCCTCCTGCGCGTTCTCTGCACCCTCCGGCGCATCCGCCGCCGGGGCGCACCACAGCCGGTAGCGCTCCAGGATCAGTTCCGCGTCGTAGCCGGTAGCGCAGGCGTACTGCCGGATGTAGCTTGTGGAGAATACACCGCCCGGCAACTCCGCAAAGCGCGCGTCCTCGATGACTTCCAGGAAACGGCGGCTGATCTTCGTGGCTTCCGAGATCTGTTCGAGCGTCACCCCGGCGCGCTGGCGGTGCGCCTTCAATGGCAACACTGCGGACGCGGCGCCGCTGAGGTTCTTTGCGGACTGGACCTGCTTTTTCCTGCTCAAGATACCATGCTCCCGCAGAAGTCATAGCATAGCATGGTCCTACAGGCCAGAGTATGCGGGTTCCACCCAAACGGGTTAGCATAGCACCTTACTTTCCCGGCCCTTCCCTACCCGGTGCCGCAGCGCCGGGCGCGGCCTTCCCGAGCCTGGCCTTGTCCAGGTCCAATGCCAGTTGATGGGCAATCTTTTCAGCAACATCCGCGCTGGCTGAGCGGAACTTCGCGCCCTGGCTCTCCTGCGTGGTGGACCACAGCACGTCGCCATCGCGGGAGACGATGCGGACGCTGGCCGAGGCCTCGTGCTTGCGCTCCTGAATGCGCGTGCTTTCGCTGTCGCTCACCCCGGCGCCGAGCGCCAGATAGTCGCGGGTGCGCGTCGAAGCCCCCCGCCCCACCCCCAGGTTTGAACGGCCTCCCACGGACTCGCCGCTCTGGAAAGTATCTGTAAATACAAGGTCTTCCGCCGATCCGCGCATTACGGCATCGGCCTTGTCGGGGTTCTCGGTCACCACGAACAGCCCAGTCTTCTGCAGGCTGGCGATCACCATGTCGCGCAGCTGGCTGGAGCCGTCCCCGCCCCCGAACTTGTCGATATAGAGGCGTTTGACGTTTCCGAACCGGGCTCGAAGCGATGAGGTGTCGTCTCCCGCCCGGCAGGTCAGCAGGCAGATGAGCAGTCCGAAAAGGAGGCGGATCATCCCTTGCCTGCCTTTCGCGCTTCCTCGTCCATAAACGTCACTTTTCGCCCCGTTCTGGCCTCTAAACTCACCAAAACTGCTCGAATCGAGCCCTTTTCGACACGAAAAAGCATCGCTTGCTGCTTTCCGTCGTCACCTTCGTAGCCGACGGCCAGGAAATGCGCGCGCTTCTTGGCGAGCATCATGAGCGGCGAGATGACGATGGACTCCCACACGCGGCGGTCCACCTGCAGACCGTACTCGATCAGGTTGATGCGCTCGTAGGGAACCCGGACGGCTGTCGCTTTGTTATGAAAAATGAAGGAGATAGGATCTTGAGTGGACAGCGCGCCCTGGGCTCCGGCGGGCAGCGAGGAGAGCGTGCCGCCCAAATACTCAGCCGCGGCCCCGGAAGTCGAATCCTCTCCGAATCCGGCCCCGGCCGCCAGCATCCAAGTAAGTAGTAATCGACGAGTCGCTCCGGGCATGGCCGCTGTATCCGTAGTGCCGCGGAGGGGCGGAACTTCTCAACTATGCCTGAGGCCGAAAAGATTCA
Organism: Acidobacteriota bacterium; assembly: GCA_016213725.1. Classification (GTDB taxonomy): domain Bacteria; phylum Acidobacteriota; class Terriglobia; order Bryobacterales; family Bryobacteraceae; genus Paludibaculum. The sequence continues at coordinate 3,953 of JACQZS010000132.1, forward strand.
AAGTGAAGCGGTGGCGGTGCCGGAGTCGCAGGAGCCGGGGGTGATCATCAGCCCGGACACGCGGCGGGGGGAGCGCATTCCGCCGGGGCAGAGCCGGACGCGGAAGTGGCCGGTGCTGGATGCGGCGGGGGCGCCGCCGATGGACATGAGCCAGTGGAAGCTGCAGCTTGACGGGCTCATCGAGAGACCTATCTCACTGAGTTGGGAGGAGTTCTCTCAGCTGCCGCGGGTGCGGGTGTTCTCCGATTTTCATTGCGTGACGCGCTGGAGCCGGTTGGGCAATTTGTGGGAAGGCGTGTCGACGAAGACGCTGGTGGAGTTGGCCGGAGCAGTGGCGCCGGCGGCGGAATACGTGTTGATCCACGGCTACGACTATGGCTGGACCACGAATTTGCCGTTGGAGGCGTTTCTAGCCGAGGATGCGTTGATCGCGACGCATCACGACGGAGAACCGCTATCAGCGGAGCATGGCGGGCCGGCGAGGCTGATTGTGCCGAGCCTGTATGCTTGGAAAAGCGCGAAGTGGATTCGCGCCATCGAGTTTCTGGAGCACAACTACGCGGGTTTCTGGGAGCGGAACGGCTATCACATGAACGGTGACCCGTGGCGGGAGGAGCGGTTTGGCTACTAAGCGAAGGAAGATCCTGGCCGGATTGGGTTTAGGGGCGGCGGGAGTGGGCGCGGGGCTCATTTACAACGCTGCGCCGATGTTCTGGCAGCAGTTTGCGCGCGATCTGGGGCACGACATAGAACCGGCTCCGCACAAGCCGAAGCCGAAGGAGTGGCCGGACACGGGCTTGCACGCGGCATGGCTGGGGCACTCGACGGTGCTGCTGAAGATCGACGGTTTCCATGTGCTCACCGATCCGGTGTTTTCAACCTGGATTGGGCTGGGGCTGGGGCCGCTGACGCTGGGACTGAAGCGGATTGTGGAGCCGGCGCTGGCTCCGGCCGAGTTGCCGCGGATCGACCTGATCCTGCTGTCGCACGCGCACATGGACCACTTCGACCTGCCGACGCTGCGGACACTGGAGAGCGGTCAGGTGCCGGTGGTGACGGCGCGGGGGACTTCGGACCTGCTGCGGGTAGACCGCTACAAGTCCGTTCAGGAGATAGGCTGGGGCGAGACGGCGAGGGTGGGTCCGGTGGAGATCCAGGGGTTCGAGGTGAACCACTGGGGCGCGAGGATGCGCTCTGACACGTGGCGCGGGTACAACGGGTACGTGATCCGTTCAGGGAAGAGGCGCGTGGTCTTCGCGGGAGATACGGCGATGACGCACACGTTCCAGGGCTTGGGCGGCGCGGACCTGGCGATCATGCCGATTGGGGCCTACAACCCCTGGATCCGGGTGCACTGCAACCCGGAACAGGCGTGGCAGATGGCGAACGACGCGCGGGCGGACCGGGTGCTGCCGGTGCATCACCACACGTTCACTTTGAGCCGGGAGCCGATCGGCGAGCCGCTGGAGAGGCTGCTGAATGTGGGCAAGGACCGGGTTGCCTTGAAGGCCATTGGGGAAGAGGCGCGGATCAGCTAGCGCGGTGTTCGGGTGTATGGCTGGATAGAATGATCGCAGCCCATGAACACTAGACTCTCGCGACGTGTTTTGCTGGCCGGCAGTGTGCCCTTCTCGATTTGGGGTTTCCAAAGCGGGCGGCCGTCCACATTCATTTCGAAGGCCATGCGGACGGGCGACGCGGCGGCGCCGAAGGCGGGGCTGTGCCTGTGGTACCGCCAGCCGGCGGCCTCCTGGGTGGAGGCGTTGCCTTTGGGCAACGGGCGGCTGGGCGCGATGGTGTTTGGGGGAGTGGAGACGGAACGGCTCCAGCTCAACGAAGAGACGATCTGGGCGGGGAAGGAGCATGACTCCAGCAATCCGCAGGCGTTGAAGAACCTCGCCGATGTCCGGCGTCTGCTGTTTGAAGGCAAGGAAGTGGAAGCGACCGAACTGGGACAGAAGACGATGATGGGGATCCCGGGGAAAGTGGATTCCTATCAACCTCTGGCGGACTTGAGGATCGACATGCCTCAACTGGAGGCGGTGTCGGAATACCGGCGGTGGCTAGACCTGGAAACGGCGCTGGCGGTGACGGAGTTCACGCACCAGGGAGCGAGGATCACGCGGGAGGTGTTCGTCTCGGCGGCGGACCAGGCGATGGTGGTGCGATTGGCCGGCGACAAGCCGGGGCGGATCTCGGCTCAGATCCGGATGTCGAGACAAAGGGACGCGATGGTGACGGCGGATCCGTCGACACCGAATCTGCTGATCCTGCGGGGCCAGGTGAACGGGGAGGGAGTACTCTTCCAAGCCCGGCTGGCGGCGGAAGCCCGTGGGGGATCATTGAAAGTGGAAGGCGGCGTTTTGGTGGCCGGGAGCTGCGATGAAGTAGTGCTGCGGCTGACGGCTGCGAGCAATTACAACCATCCTTCGGAGACCACAGCAAGCTCCACAGCCCTGACGAAGTGCAAGCGGCCGTACGAGGAGCTGAAGCAGCGGCACGTGGCGGAGCATCAGGTGTTCTTCCAGCGCGTTTCCCTGGAACTGCCGGCACATGCCGAGATCTCGAAGCTGCCCACCGACGAGCGGCTGGCGCGGGTAAAGGCAGGCGATGCCGATGAAAGCCTGGCTGCGCTCTACTTTCAGTACGGCCGGTATCTGCTGCTGGGCTCGTCGCGGCCGGGAACGCTGCCGGCAAACCTGCAGGGCGTCTGGAACGAGCACTTCAAAGCGCCATGGAATTCCGACTACCACACGAACATCAACCTGCAGATGAACTACTGGCTGGCGGAGCCGACGAATCTGACGGAGTGTCATCTGCCGCTGTTCGACTACATGGACGCGCTGTCGAAGCCCGGAGCGCGGACGGCGAAGGTGCAGTACGGCGCCAAGGGCTGGGTGGTGCATCACCTCTCGGACATCTTCGGCTACACGGCTCCGGCGGACGGCATTTGGGGCGTCTGGCCGATGGGGGCGGCGTGGCTGGCGCAGCACCCTTGGGAGCACTACCTCTACACGCAGGACAGGGAGTTTCTGGCGCGCCGCGGCTACCCGCTGATGAAGGGCGCGGCGGAGTTCATCCTGGACTTTCTGGTGGAGGCGCCGGCGGGGACACCGGCGGCGGGCAAGCTGGTGACGGCGCCGTCGCACTCGCCGGAGAACAGCTTCCGCAAGGCGGATGGGACGAAGGCGATGTTCACCTACGCGGCAACGATGGACATCGAGATCTGCCGGGATCTGCTGGCGAACTGCATCAGCGCATCGAAGGCGCTGGGGACCGATGCCGAGTTCCGGCAGCGGTGCGAGCAGGCGCTGGGGCGGCTGCCGGAGATCCGCATCTCGCCGAAGACGGGACGGGTGATGGAGTGGATTGAAGACTACGACGAGCCGGAGCCGCAGCACCGGCACGTGTCGCACATGTTCGCACTGCACCCGTCGCAACAGATCGATATCCACCAGACGCCGGAGTTGGCGGCGGCGGCGCGGAAGGTGCTGGAGGTGCGGGGGGACGAGTCGACGGGCTGGTCGACGGCGTGGAAGATGAACTTCTGGGCGCGGCTGCAGGACCCGGAGAGGGCGTACAAGCTGTGGACGATGCTGATCACGACCTGCACGCTGCCGAACCTGTTCGATACGCACCCGCCGTTTCAGATCGACGGGAACTTCGGAGGCACGGCAGGCATCGCGGAGATCCTGCTGCAGAGCCACCTGGGCGAGATCCGGCTGCTGCCGGCGCTACCGAAGGCGTGGCACACGGGGAAGGTGCGGGGGCTGAAGGCGCGGGGGGCTTTCGAGGTGGAGATGGAGTGGGCGCAGGGCCGGCTGGTGCGGGCTGTCTTGAAATCGTCGCGAGGCAATTTGGTGCGGTTGCGGGCGGCGGCACCGGTGGTGGTAAAGTCGGGCGGGAGAGCGGTGAAGACGCGGGCAGAGAACGGGCTCACGGTGTTTGAGACCGCGGTGAATCACAGCTATGAGATCGGGCCGGCCTGAGTGAAGGGAAAGAAACCGGGGCGCATACTGCGAGGCGCCCCGATTGACTCAATAGTGATGAAGCTAGCGGCGGCGGCGCAGGAATGCGAGGCCGAGAAGGGCAGAACCGCCCAACAGGAAGGTGGAGGGTTCCGGCACTTCCGCCTGGCGCACAACCAGGTCGACATCGTCGATGTGGACGTTCCAGCTATTGGGGGTGACCCCCTTGGTCATCGCAAAGGCAATGGTATGGCTCCCGCCGTCGGCGTAAGAGCTGATGTCGTGCGAGGTGAACTGGTAGCCGCCGATTGCCGGGGCGTCCGACAGCAGGGTGAGAAGCGGATTGCCGTCGATGGTGACGGTCATCGTCCCCGCGCCCGGGATGGTGGTGCTGCTGTTCCAGAGGTAGTAGCTCAAGACCGCCGAGCCGCCGACCGGAATGGTGACGGACTGGGAGATGCTGCCAGTCTCACTGGTAGAAATCCCGCCGAGCCAAGCCCAGTAGGTGCCGCTGTGGGGGCCGACGCCGCCACAGGTGGCGTCGCAGCGGTTATAACCGAAGACGAGGGAGGTATCGGTCCAGCCTGCGGCTGGCCCGTCGACCCCTGCGGGGTCTTCAAAACCGGGGTTGGTGATGATGGCGGCTTGGGCGCCGATGGATAGAAGGGCCAATGCCAACAGGCATAGCAGCATCGATTTCTTCATGATCTCCTCCTCACTACGATGAAAGCCGCCGGCAGAAAATTCTCGCAGCGACTGACGGGATGTAATCTCAGTGTGCACGAACTCGCCGAGCAAGTCCAGTCAATTCATAGAGTTCACGGATACCAGCACCCACGAAGCCCTGGCAGATGAATGGCTCTGCACAGGGCGAACGGGTGCAAGGCAGGGTCCACACACGGCTCTCGGCGAGCCGATGCCGGGGCGGCGCTTCCGTGCGGGCTAGTCGACCTTGGGGTAGGACTTGAGCAAGCCGGGCTTCTTCATTTCGGCCTCGACGGCCTCGATGGAGCGGGGGACGAAGTCGCTGACGACCTTGGCGCCGGTATCGGTGATGACGATGAGGTCTTCGAGGCGGATATAGATCTTCTCTTCGGGGACGGTGAGGGGAGGCTCGATAGTGAAGACCATGCCGGGCTGGAGGACATCCATGCGGGGGCCGACATCGTGGGTGGACATGCCCACCCAATGGCCGAGGTTGGGGTAAACGAGCCACATGTTCACGAAGCGCTCCGCAGCCTTCTGATATTCGGGCTTGGAGAACTTCCAGGCAGCCAGGATTTTCTTCATGGCGGTGATGGATTCGTCCTTGATCTGCTTGATGGGGACGCCTGGGCGGATGGGCTTGAGCATCTCTTCATAACAGGCCTGGTAGAAGCCGTAGAGTTCACGCTGGACGGGGCTGAACTTGCCGGAGACGGGCCACTGGCGGGTGACATCGGACATGTAATAGCCGACATCGGGGGCGAAGTCGAGCAGCACAAGGTCGCCGGAGTCCATCTTGCGCTTGCCGGCGCTGTAGTGGGGATACCAGGCGTTCTGGCCGCTGGCGACGAGTGAGTTGTAAGCCTCGCCCTGGGCACCGTTGCGGAAGTAGATGAACTTGGAGAGGCCGTCGATTTCGTGCTCGGTCTGGCCGGGCTGAGTGGAGCGCATGGATTCGATCATGGATGCGCCGGCGAGGCGGGTGGCCTTCTCGATGAGGGAGATTTCGCGCGGGCTCTTGATGACGCGCATTTTGTCGAGGATGGGGGAGAGGTCGTGGATTTCGTAGCGGGGGAGGCGTTCGCGGAGAAGTTGGATGAAGCGGGCCTCGCGGGGGGCGCGGCCATCCCAGGGGTCAGTGAAGGCATCGACATCGGTGCGGACCCCGATGTCGCGGCTGACGGCGAGGCCTTCGGCGGGGGCCAGGGGGGTAAAGAGAGCGGGGGGTTTCTCACCGCGGAAAGCGGAGTTTGCCAGGATGGAGCCCAGGGCCTCGAGGGGCATGACGGCGTCGATGCCCGTGAGAGTGCGCACCTCGGCGGCGGCGTCCGCATTGAGAGTTTTGCCTTCCATGGCTTCGCGGCCGGGGAAGGAATGAGGCAGGAAGAGGGTGGCGCGCTTGGTGGCGCCGGACAGGCGGAGGTAGGCGTGGGGAGCCTCGACGCCGCACAGATAGTAGAACTCGTTGGATTGGCGGAAGCGGACGTAGCCGGTGGGCGCAGGGGCACCCTGGAGGACGGCGATGGCATTAGGCCCGATGGCGTCGTAGACGGCCTTGCGGCGGGCGGCGAACTCTTCCGGGGGGAAGTCCTTGGTGAAAAGAGGGACCTCCTGCGCGGCGAGGCCGACAGAGAGCATGAGCAGGGACAGGCGCACCATGCGCCCATTTTACTAGCGCCGGTCAGAATTTATACGTGAATTCCAGGTAGGCGAAGTTGGCGTTGGTGCCCTTGGGGTAGATGGTCGCGATGGCGGCTTTGCCGTCAACGTGGCCGATGTAGCCCTGGAGGTTGATGTGAGCGTTGACGTTCCAATCGACGTTGGCGTCCCAGACGTTGCCGAGGGAGCGGGCGCCGGAGGTATTGCGTCCGATGTAACCAAAAGTCCAGGGCTGGAAGGCGCCGCCGCCGGAGTACCAGAGATCTTTGCTGCTGGCCAGACGAAGGGCGTGGAATTCGGTACGGACGGTAACTGCCTTGTGGGGGCGGAGGGTGAGGATACCGAGGAAGTCGTCGTTGTTCACCATGTCGTAGAAGGGCGTGCGGGCATAGGGGCGCGGGGTGGGGAGCAGCTGAAAGAAGCTGCCGTGTTTCTTGTCGAGGGCATCGCCGTCACCGGTGGAGTGGGAGAAGCCGCCCTGAAGCCAGGGCTTCAGCCTGGGAAGGACTTTGGGCTGCCAGCCGAGTTCGAGATCGACCGCACCGGCGGCGTGATCCTGCTTGCCCCAGCGGCCGTTCTGGAGGACGCCCCAGGCCAGCAGGTTGACGGCCCCGGCAGCGGTGTCCCACTTGTGGATGTAGTGGCCGCCATAGGTGCCGATGCGGATATTGCTGAGATCGAGCTGGCGGAGGGCCGCGGGCCGGTTGTCAGTTTTGAGAATGTGGCGCCAGTCCTGGTAGTAGATGCCCATGGCGCGCCACTCGCCGACGCTGCGGCCGGAGCCGGTTTGGCCGGTGGCGGAGAGGTAAGCGAAGCCGACTTTGAGATCGCCCCAGCCATCGGCCTGGAAGGCGCCGCGCGTGGGCAAGGCCGTGACGAGGGTGTAGTTGATGCGGCCCTTGTTGACGGAGTAGTGTGCGCCGTCGAAGGAACGGCCGACATGAGACCAGCCGAAGGGACCGAGGAGGCGCTGGTTGATGCGGTCCCGTTTGAGAGCGGCGAGAGTGGCGTCTTTGGGGGCGGTTTCGCTGCCGTCCATCCATTCGAAGCGGCCGAGGCGGAGAGACTGGTCTTTGTCGCCAAGGAAGTTCTTGAAGCGGAGGTAGCCCTGCTTGGGAAAGACCATGCCGGCGTTCTGTGAGTTCTTATTGGCGGCATAGTAGTTGCCGCCGAGTCCGAATTGGAGTTGGGGGGCGGAAGCGATGGCGTCGTTGGGGAGGCCGAGGAGGAAGGGCGCGGCGAGTTCGAGCTGCCAATCGAGCCGCTTGAGACTCTGGGCAAAGCTGAGGCGGAAGATGTTGCCGGAGTAGGCGTAGGAGTCGTTGGCGTTGCCGTTGAACCAGTCCCAGATTTCCAGGCGGGAACGGAAGCTGCCGGAGACCGTGACGGAGCCGAGTTTCAGTGGCGCCGGAAGGGCGGGAGCCGAGGGCGACGGCTTAGCTTCAGCAGGAGGCGCCTGGGCCAACGAAGAGCCGGCAAAGCCAATCACAACCAGTACAGTTAAGATTCCGCGTTTCAAGTACATCCGAAATGTTCCTGATTTTGAGAATATCGGCTCCGAATTGAAAGAAATGTGACTGGAGTCACACGGCACAGGGGGGATGTAGAGGTAAGATCGAACCGATGAAAGAGAAGGGCTTCATAGCGCCGCTGCTCATCGGGGTACCGCTCGGTCTGCTGATCGGGATTGGAGTGTACACGTTCGGGTACGCGCGTGGCGGGTCGTACATGACGGACGATCCGGAGGCGTGCCGGAACTGCCACGTGATGAACGAGCAGTATGAGGGCTGGATGAAGTCGAGCCACCGGAAGGCGGCGGTCTGCAACGACTGCCACACGCCGCCGGGTCTGGTGCCGAAGTATTTCACGAAGGCCATGAACGGCTTTCATCACTCGTGGGCGTTCACGACGGGCCGGTTTCCGGACGACATCCTGGTGACGGGGCGGAACCGGCGGGTGGCGGAAGAGTCGTGCTTGAAGTGCCACGAGGAGATCACGTCCGGGATTCGGGCGTCGCACCGGCCGGGGGACAACTCGGTTTCCTGCGTGGCGTGCCACCGCAACGTGGGGCACGCGCATTAGAAGTGAAGGATCTGAATCATGCCAGTACCAGTTTCGAGAAAGACGCTGTTGGGCGCGGTAGCCGTGACGGCGTTGCTGACGGTGGGCGCCACCGCCCTGTTGATCAACATATTTGAGCACAAGCAGGAAGCGCGGCAATCCTTTTTCCGCGTGGTGGAGATCACGGACGACACCGACGATCCGGCCGTATGGGGAAAGAATTTCCCGATGCAGTACGACGCGTACAAGCGGACGGTGGACATGACGAGGACGCGCTATGGAGGATCAGAGGCGCTGCCGCACGCGCCGACGCAGGCCGATCCGCGGGACAAGGTATCGCAGGAGAAGATCGAACTGGACCCGAAGCTGAAGCGGATGTGGCTGGGCTATGCGTTCTCGGCGGATTTCCGCGAAGAGCGGGGCCACGCCTACATGCTGGACGATCAGCGGTACACGAAGCGGGTGCAGGACTTCAAGCAGCCAGGCACTTGCCTGAACTGCCACGCCTCCACCTACAACATCTATAAGAAGCTGGGCAACGGCGACATCTTCAAGGGATTTGAAGCGCTGAACCACATGCCTTACGGAGAGGCCACGAAGCTGGCCAAGCACCCGGTGGCGTGCATCGATTGCCACGATCCGAAGACGATGGCGCTGCGGGTGACGCGGCCGGGGTTTCTGGAAGGGATCAAGAACTACAAGGCTTCGCAAGGGATCAAGGATTACGATCCGAACACGATGGCGACGGCGCAGGAGATGCGGTCGTTCGTGTGCGGGCAGTGCCACGTGGAGTATTACTTCAAGGGCGACGAGAAGCGGCTGACGTTCCCCTGGCACAAGGGGCTGAAGGCCGAGAACATGTACGAGTACTACCAGGAGGTAAAGCACAAGGACTTCGTGCACAAGGAGACGGGCGCTCCGGTGCTGAAGGCGCAGCACCCGGAGTTTGAGTTCTACAACCAGGGGATTCACGCTCGTTCGGGCGTAGCGTGCGCGGATTGCCACATGCCCTATAAGCGGGAGGGCGGAATGAAGGTCTCCGACCATCACGTGCGCAGCCCGCTGCTGAACATCAACCGGGCGTGCCAGGGCTGCCACCGGTTCTCCGAGCAGGAGATGAAGGACCGGGTGGAGCAGATCCAGACGCGGTTCATGGAAGCGCGCAACGTGGCGATGGACGCGCTGATGGAACTGATTGAAGAGACGACGAAGCTGCGCGAAGCCGGCGCGACGGACGAGCAACTGAAGGGCGCCTGGGAGGGACAGCGGAAGGGCCAGTTCTTCATCGACCTGGTAGAGGCGGAGAACTCGGTGGGCTTCCATGCGCCGGGCGAAGAGTTGCGGGTGCTGACGCAGGCGCTGGATGCGATCCGCAAAGGGCAGCTTTCGTTGAAGGGCGTGCAGCCGCCGGCAAAGAAGGCGGCGGCGCCGGGCAAACCCGCCGCGGGAAAGCAGGCGGACTAGGTTCAGGCCGGGTCCTGAGCACACGCAGCGGGCCATGCGGCGGAAGCCGCGTGGCCCGCTGTGTTGCTAGCCCGAATTTCTCACCACTCAGCGGCCTGTTGCGGCTTGCGGGAAGCCTGTGTCTACTTCGTTGCGCCCGGTGGGCGTGCGCGACGTAATGTGGAACTGCGCCTGCGTGCCTTGGTGGCGCGCCGCGCATCCACGGGCTTCGCAGTGCGCCGCGCGACGGGCGTGGTGCGAAATCCGGGCTAGAGTTCGCCGGTATCCGGCTCGGCGTGGAACCAGTGGTAGAGCGCGGGCAGGACGATGAGGGTGAGGCCGGTGGCGGTGACCAGGCCGCCGATGATGACGACGGCGAGCGGGCGTTGGACCTCGGAGCCGATGCCGTGGGAGAGGGCCATGGGGAGGAGCCCGAGCATGGCCAGGAGCGAAGTCATGAGAACGGTGCGAAGCCGGGCCTGTGCGCCCTGGAAGACGGCCTGGTAGGAGTCCGCGCCGGAGGACTGGAGGTCAAGGAACTGGCTGACCATGACGACGCCATTGAGCACGGCCTGGCCGAAGAGGGCGATGAAGCCGATGGCGGCGGAGACGCTGAGGTGGATGCCGGTGAAGTAGAGGGCGAGGATGCCGCCGACGAGCGCGAAGGGCACATTCATCAGAATGAGGGCGGCGCTCTTGACCGACTTGAAGGCCTCAAAGAGGAGGATGAAGATCAGCAGGATGCTGATGGGGATGATGGTGAGGAGGCGGCCCATGGCGCGCTGCTGGTTTTCAAATTCGCCGCCGAACGTGATGGTGTAGCCGGGCGGGAGTTGGACTTTGTCCTTGACGCGCTGCTGCATTTCGCCGGCGAGGCTGCCCATGTCGCGGTCCTTGATGAAGACGCCGACGGCGGCGGTGCCCTGGCCGGCTTCGCGGCTGATGTTGAGGACGCCGTCCTGCATGTCGATGCGGGCGACCTGGTCGAGGGGGACCTGTGAGCCGTCGGGGGCGTCGAGGAGGAGGTTGCGGATCTTGTCGACGTTGTTGCGGAGGCTTTCGTCGAAGCGGACGACGACGCTGTAGCGGCGCTCGCCTTCCCAGATCTGAGTGGCGGGGCGGCCGCCGAGGGCGGTCTCGATGATGTCCTCGATGTCGGCGACGTTGAGGCCGTAGCGGGCGGCGCGGGTGCGGTCGATGTCGATCTGAAGCTGGGGGATGCGGCCGGCGCGATCGACGAAGGCGCGGCCGACGCCGCGGATGGGTTCGATGACGTGCAGCACCTCTTCGATTTTGTTCTTGAGGATGGTGGAGTCCGGGCCGAACAATTTGACGACGATCTGACCGTCGATTTGAGAGATGGACTCGAGGACGCTATCGCGGATGGGTTGGGAGAAAGCGGGCTTGATGCCGGGCATCTCGTCGATCTCCTTTTCCATCTGGGCGATGAGGCCCTCCTTGGTGACGTGGGGGCGCCACTCCTTTTCATCCTTGAGGTCCACGAGGACCTCGACCATGTTGATGGTCTTGGGATCTGTGCCATCGTCGGGGCGGCCGGCCTGGGAGACGACGCGCTCGACTTCAGGGATCTTCAGCAGCGTGGCACGAAGCTGGTGGAGGGTGCGGTTCACCTCGCTGGGCGAGATGCCGGGCGGGAGGGTGAAGTTGACCCAGATGCTGCCTTCGTTGAGTTCGGGCAGGAACTCACTGCCGAGTTGGGGCACGAGGGCGAGACTGAAGGCGAGGACGAGGACGCAGGTGAGAAGGATGAGCTTGGGCCAGGCCAGGGCGACACGGAGCGAGGGCTGGTAGAGCTTCTGCGCGAAGCGGACCAGCCAGGTTTCCTTCTCTTCTTCGCTGTTCTTCAGAAGATAGACGCAGAGGATGGGAACTAGCGTGAGAGAGAACAGAAGCGAGCCGATCAGGGCGGAGACGATGGTGTAGGCCATGGGGGCGAAGATGCGGCCTTCATGGCGCTGGAGGGAGAGGATGGGCAGGTGGGCCAGGATGATGATGAGCATCGAGAAGAAGGTGGGGCGGCCCACCTGGGCGGCGGCGGAGGCGACCAGTTCCTTGAAGCTCGAATAGCGGTGGCGCTCATGAGAGGCGTGGCGGAAGATATTCTCGACAACGATGACGGCGCCGTCGACGATGATGCCGAAGTCCATGGCGCCGAGAGAGAGGAGATTGGCGGGGATGCCTTTGATGGTGAGGCCGATGAAGGTGGCCAGCAGAGAGAGGGGAATAAGGATGGCGACGACGGCGGCGGGCTTGACGCGTCCGAGGAAGAGATAAAGAACAAGGCAGACGAGCAGCGCGCCCTCGCCGAGGTTCTTGAAGACAGTTCTGAGGGTGCTGCCGATGAGCCAGGCGCGGTCATAGTAGGGGACGAGTTGAACGCCTTTGGGAAGAATGGAGGAGTTGAGCTGGTCGATTTTGGCTTTGACGCCCTCCAGAACCTCGGAAGGGTTCTCGCCCTTGCGCATGAGGATGGTGCCGTTGACGATGTCGTCCTTTTCATCCATGCCGACGATGCCCTGGCGCTGCTGGTTGCCGATGGTGACATCGGCGATGTCCTCGATGAGCACGGGAACGCCGCGGCGTTCTGCGACCACGACCTTGCGGATGTCTTCGACAGTGCGGAGAAGGCCGACGCCGCGGATGATGAACTGCTGCTCGCCCTGTTCGATGTAGCCGCCGCCGGCGTTCATGTTGCTGCGTTCGAGGGCGTCGAAGACCTGCTTGATGGAGACGGCGTGGGACTTCATGCGGGTCTGGTCGGGGACCACCTGGTACTGCTTGATGAGGCCGCCGCGGGAGACGACGTCGGCCACGCCGGGGACGAGTTTGAGGTTGCGGACGACGCTCCAGTCCATGATGGCGCGGAGGTCCATGGAGTCGTAATTATCGGACTTGAGGTAGACGCGGTAGATCTCGCCGATGGGGCTGGAGAGGGGCGCGAGTTCGGGGTGGATGCCCTCCGGGAGGTCGACGGACTGGAGCCGTTCGATGACCTGCTGGCGGGCGAAGTAGTTGTCGACGCCATCGTCGAAGGTGATGTAGGTGGAGGAGAGCCCGAACTGGGTATGGGAGAAGACACGCACGGCATGGGGCATGCCGGAGACGGCGATTTCGACGGGGATGGAGACCTGTTTTTCCACCTCTTCAGCGGCGTGGCCGGGGTAGAGGGTGACGACGGTGACCTGGATATCGGTGACGTCGGGGAAGGCTTCCACGGGCAGAGTGCGGAAACAGATGATGCCGGCGCCGATGAAGAGGCCGGTGATGAGAAAGATGAAGAGCGGCTGGTGGATGGCGAAGTGGATGAGTTTCCGCATGAGGTTACAGCGCCGCCTTCAGGTAGACGGATCCTTTGGTGACGATGCGGTCACCGGCCTTGGCGCCTTTGCCGACGGGGAAGCCGCCGTGGATGGGCTTGCCGAGTTCAACGGGCACGGCGGCGAAGCGGCCGGGAGCGCGCTCGACGAAGATCAGGTCGATACCGTTGCGGCGGACGACGGCGGTTTCCGGGATCCAGGGCGCGGGCGTTTCGCCGGTGGAGTAGCGCAGGCTGCCGAACATATCGGGGCGCAGCTTGCCGCCGGTGTTTTCAAGCTCGGCATTGACTTTGAGGGTGCGGGTCTCAGGATCGACGGCGTCGGCGATGCGGGTGACCTTGGCGTGGAAGGTCTCGTCGGGGTAGGCGATCAGGTCGAGATGGGCAATGCCGCCGACGTGGAAGAGGCGGATTTTGCTTTCGGGGACCTCGGAGGTGACCCAGACGCGGCTGAGGTCGGTGATGGTGACGAGGGGGGTGTTGATCTCGTTGCGGAACTCGCCTTCGACGACGCTGACTTCCATGACCTTGCCGGAGATGGGGGCGTGGACGACCACCTGCTGCTGGAACTCGCCGGGCTTGAGACCGAGGAGTTCCAGGCGGCGGCGGGCCTGCTCGCGGGCGCCGCGGGCTTGGTCGACGGAGGCCTTGGTGAGACCGGAGGTGGTCTTGGCGGAGAGGACTTCTTTCTGAGCGACGGCCTGGTGCTCGAAGAGATCTGTGAGGCGGGCGAGATCGGCGTCGGCCTTGGACTGGGCAATCTCGGCCTGGCGCAGCATGGCTTCGGATTGGACGAAGGCGGCCTCGGCTTCAGAAACGGCGGGGCTTTCGATGGAGACGAGAGGCTGCCCCTTGGTGACGGAGTCTCCCAGGCGGGCGAGCACGCGGGTGATGCGGCCGGGGACGGGGACGACAGCGTGGCCGACGCTGTGAGGATTGGCCTGGATGCGGGCGGTGACAGTGACCTCGTCGACGGGCACGGGCAGGTCGCGGATCTCCTCGACGGTCATCTGCTTGAGTTCGGGGGCGGCGGGGTCCATGACCACCTCGCCGTTGAGCTGCTTCTGGACGGGTGCGGCAGCGGCGGCGGCCTTGGGCGGGCCAGCCGGCTTGTCGGAGGGAGATTCCTGCTTGCCGCAGGCGGCCAGCAAAAGGGCGGCGGCGAGGCCGGACGAGAGTTTGAACTTGGACGACCAAATCACGGGCATTACTCCTTGAGCGGCCTACTTGCCGGCCACTGTGGCGCCGGAGACGGCATCAATCTGATAGAGACTTTTGGCATAGCTAGCGCGCGCTTCATTGAAGGCCATGGAGGCGTCGTTGAAGGCGCGCTGGGCGTCGAGGAATTCCACGAGGGTCGCCTCGCCGCGGCGGTAAGAGTATTCGGTGATATCGCGGACGGAGCGGGCCTTGCCGAGCATGTCCTGCTCAATTCCGGTGAGGAGCAGGCGGGAGACGGTGCACTGGCGGTGGGCCTGTTCGATTTCGCTGGCGATGGAGGCCTCGACGGACCGGATGCGGGCGCCGGTGAGGTTGATTTCGCGCTGGGCGCGGGCGATTTCGCCCTGATTCCGGTTGAAGACGGGCAGGGGCATGCTGAAGTAAAAGCCCATGGAGCTGCCCGAAGCGCCCCAGGCGGACTGATGGGTGTACTCGGTGCCGAGGGAGTAATCGAACTTGCCGTTGGCGAGCTGCAGGCGGAGGTCGGCGCGGGAGCGGGTCTGGGTCTGTTGAGAGGCAAGGTAGTCGGGGCGGCGCAGGAGGGCGAGGCGCAGGATCTCCTCGGGCGTGGGCAGGGAATCCTGGCGGCGCATGTCGCCGGCTACGTCGAACTCCTGAGATCTGGCGGCCCGGCCCATGAGCTGCTGGAGGCGGGTTTTGGCCTGGGCGAGGGCGAGTTCGGCCTGGCGGACGGCGGCGGCGTACTGGAGGGCGGCGACGCGGGAGCGATCGAGCTCGACGACGGCGAGATCACCGCTTCTGACGCGGGCCTCGTTGACGGCGACCACGCCGTCCAGGCTCTTGAGGTTTTCGCGCGCGAGGTTGAGATTTTCCTTGGCCTGCTGGACTTCAACGTAGCCGGCCTGAACGGCGGCGATGAGCTGACGCATGAGTTCCCGGACGCCGAGCTGGGCAAGAGATGTGTCTTCCCGGGCCAGGGCGATGCGCTCCTGGCGCTTGTGGCCGCGTTCGACGGGGAAATCGGTGTGGAGGTTGAATTGATTGGGTCCCAGGGGGGTATCGGGAGAGTAGGTAGCGCCCAGGACGTTCAGGGTTTGGCCGGAAACGGTGAGAACCGGATTGGGGCGCAGGCGGGCCGTGATTTCAGCGGCCTGAGCGACGGTGACGCTCAGCTTCTGGGCGGTGAGTTCGAGATTGTTGGCGACGGCTTCATCCACCGCCTGTTCTGCGGTCAGGGGTTGTGGGGCCTGAGCTGCCGCGATGGCGGTGAGCAGGCAGAATACAAAGATAGGTCTTGCCATCACATACTCCAGCATGGCGTTCCGTGACAGGATTTGCCCTCCCGTCTCGACGGGAGTCATATTCTCCCCCATTCAGGCGAGGAAGAGGCAGCCAACTGTGCGATAGATAGGGAAATAGAGCCTGGGAAGCCTGAGTTCTCCCCTGGATATGGGGGTGCAAGGCGGGGATGGCTGCTGACATGCTGGTCTGGACGGGAATACTCTCGAAGGGACGGGCGAGACGCACGCGCGATGAAGGAACCGAGCACGCCGGCGAATTCACTCTTGGAACTGGTGACCGAACCAGCGATGTCGCGAGTGCGCGTGCTGCGGTTTGCGGCGGCGGGATTCGTGCTGGTGGTGGGACTGGTTCTGCTGGCGGCCTACCTGGGGTATCAGGGATCGAACCGGATCCAGAACACGGCGCAGGAGATGGTGCGGTATCACCTGGTAGAGCTGGCCCGGGGCGCGGAGATCGAGAAGTCGATCATCGCCGAGACGCAGAATCTGATCGACCGGCTGATCTGGGTGCTGGGGTTGTGTTTCGTGCTGGCGGCGGGCACGGCGGCGCTGACGTTCTGGATCATCCAGCGGGCATTTGCTCGGCTGGAGTGGCAGAGCGCGGAGCTGGCGCGTGTGTCGTGGCATTTGCTGGACGGGCACGAGAGGATGGCGAGGCGCTTTTCGCACGAGATGCACGACGAACTGGGGCAGGCGTTGAGCGGGTTGCGGCGGATGCTGACTCGCGAGAACGCCGCGGATTTCGAGAGCTTGCGCAAGGAGTGCGTGGAAGTGGTGGACGAGGTGATTGAGGACGTGCGGAAGTTGTCGCAGGCGTTGCGGCCGGTGATCCTGGACGATTTGGGGTTGGACTCGGGCTTGCGGTGGCTGACCGAGAGATTCTCCCAGCGGACGCAGATCCCGGTGACGTACCAGTCGAACCTGACCGTGCGGTTGGATGGGGGGACGGAGACGCACCTGTTCCGGATTGCTCAGGAGGCACTGACGAATATCGCGCGGCATGCGGATGCGTCGGAGGCCTCAGTGACTTTGCAGCAGGCGGAGAATATGATCCGGCTGGAGATTGCCGATAACGGCTGTGGGCTGATGCCGCATCCAGGGGCAGGCCCAAGCCTGGGCACCGTGGGCATGCGTGCCCGGGCGCGCCAGTTGGGAGGAGAACTGATCATGCAGAACCGCCGCGAGGGCGGGCTGCTGATCCATGCGGAGGTGCCGCTTCGCAGAAGGAATCCGAATGCAGAACAAGAAGATTCGAGTTTTGTTGGCTGACGATCACGCAATTCTGCGGAAGGGCGTACGGCTGCTGATCGATGCGCAGCCGGACATGGAAGTGGTGGGCGAGGCGCAGACGGGCCGGGAGGCGATCGCCGAAGCGAGATCGCTGAAGCCGGATGTGGTGGTGATGGACGTGTCGATGCCGGAGTTGAACGGGATCGAAGGGACGCGGCAGATCTGCGACGAACTGCCGTACACGCGGGTGATCGGGCTGAGCATGCACAAGGATTCGGTGTATGTGCGGGAGATCCTGCGGGCCGGGGCGCGCGGATATCTGCTCAAGGACTCCGACGACGCGGACCTGATCCGGGCGGTGCGAGCAGTGGCGCACGGCGAGGCGTTTCTGAGCCCGGCGGTATCGGATGCGGTGCTGACGGACTACCGCAAGCACGTGTCGAACCCGGTGGATCTGCTGACCAGCCGCGAGCGCGAAGTGCTGGCGCTGATTGCGGAAGGGAAGACGAATAAGGAGATCGCGACGGTGCTGAATTTGAGCGTGTACACGGTGGAATCGCACCGCGGCAGCGTGATGGAAAAGCTGAACCTGCACAACACGGGAGACATCGTGCGGTTCGCGCTGCGAAACGGGATTGTGAGCTAGGCGGGATCGGGCTGATTGGGGATGAGGTGCTGGGTGAAGCCGCGGGCGGCCAGTTCGCGGTAGGCGTCGAGCACAGGAGCGGGGAGGCGCTGCGGAGCGCTCCAACCATTGCGGGCGTAAATCCAGAGGCGCTGGAGATCGCCGAGGAGGATGGGGATGACGCGCTCCGAGGGGAGGGCGGCGGTGAAGTACTGATCGAGGGTGAGATCAGGAGAAGCCACGGTAGCGGGCATCTCGGGCCACTCTACAGCCATGGTGGCCCAGACGCGGCGCTGCATGAAGGGTTTCATGACGAGGAGCAGATTGCGCGGAGCGAGGTTCTGTGAGTGGAGTAGTTCGCGGGTGAAGCGGACGTTTTCGGCGGTATTGAGGGCGCGGGGCTCCAGCAGAATGGCGGCGCGCGGCACTCCGCGGGCGACCATGGTGTCGGCAAAGACCTCCGCCTCGGGGTTGGTCCAGCCGGTGGAAAGCAGGTCGTCCGCATGAGCGACGCCGCCGGAGCAGACGACGATGCGGCTGAATCCGCGATGAAAGAGAGCGGCGGCAGCGTCGGCGACACGCAGATCGTTGGTGCCGAAGACGAGCATGGCATCGGCAGGCTGTGGAGCGTGGCGCAACTGGTGGTATTCGTAAACGACTTCGGCTAGGCGGAGCACTTCCTGGTCGACGTGGGGCATGAATCACCAGAATGCATCAAAGTGGCGCGGGCGCGATATGGGGCGGGCCGCATGCCGACGAAAAGAATGCCGCCGGAAAGAATTGACACGCCGCCCAATGAACGATAGTATTCTTGGCAACTACGGAGGATTCCAGGTGCGAAACTCTTTTATACAAGCTACCTGTCTGCTGCTGGCTGCAGGATCGCCTGCGGCCGCGGCCATTCTGAACTTCGGATCCTTGCCCTCAGCGCAGGGCTGGACCTTTGAAACACCGAATCCCGTCATGGTGAGCGAGGCAGGCAACGTCACTCTGTCTCCAAGCATGTTGGAGATCAACACGATGGGTGAGGGGGCGGGCTATGGCTACTACAGCAATCCCGGCGTACTGAACACGGGCGTGTCTTACCTGGCGTTCCGTGCCAGGGTGCTGGCAACGGAGTATGCGGACCAGGGCGAGTTCGGATTCTCGTTCGGCGAGTGGGACGGTGCGGCGGCCTATGTGGTGGGCTTGGGAATCGGCACGGTCCGGTTCTACCAGGGCAGTTCCGCGAGCTACGACACGAGCGTATTTCACACCTATGTGCTGGCCATCGACCATGATGCCGCCACGTACTCTTTGAGCGCGGATGGCAACCCCCTGCTTTCCGGCTCAGGACTCGCCTACGGCCCTCCAGGGATGATTGGATTCGGCGATGTGACAGGCGGGGGCAATGCGCAGGGCCAGCTCACCTGGCTGTCCTTCGGCCGCCAACTCGAGATGCCGCCCGGAGGGGAGGTGCCTGAGCCCGGCACAGTGGCACTGATGGGAGCCGGGTTGGCCGCCCTGCTGGCATTCCGTCGCCGGAATCAGCACTAGATCAATTCGAAGGGCGGGGGCGCGGAGTGGCGTCGGCCTCGGCGAGGCCCATGGCCCACTTGACTGCTTCGAGCCACATCTTCTGCACGCCGGGGTTGGCCCAGGACTCTTCGGTGTGGCCCAGGGTGGAGTAGAAGACGCGGCCCTTGCCGTAGGGGTGAATCCAGGTGACTGCGAAGTCCTTGTCGGTGCGTTTGATGCCCTTCTTGGTCATGTCCAGCTTGGTTTCGTCAAGGCGCATGAGGACGCGGGACTTCTCGCGGGAGAAGTTGCGGGCCTGGTAGATCTCATCGACGACGGTGAAGGACCTGGGGAGGTGCTTGACGATGGGGTTGGACGGGTCTTCAACGATGATGGGCGCGGGGAAGGTGTTCCAGGGATGGCCGTCGAAGTAGCCGCCCAGCATCTCGCCGTAGGCGGGCCATTGATAGAACGTATCGGGGGCGGAGTGGACGCCGATGAAGCCTTTGCCGTCGTCCTTGACGAACGAGATGAGGGCGGCCTTCTGTTCGTCGTCCATATCGAGTTCGCCGGTGGTGTAGAAGGCAACGGCGTCGAAGTAGTCAAGGTTCTTGGCGTTGGCGGTGAGTTTCTTCTTGGTGAGGAGTTGAGTGTCGGTCCTGAGGTAGGTATCCCAGAGTCCACTCTCCTGGCCGAGTTTCCAGAGGGTGCCCATGGCGGTGGAAGTGGCGTCGTGCTGGAAGCCTTTGACGGCTCCGATGACGAGCAGGCGCTTCTTCTTGGTCTGCGCACTGCTGTCTGCGGAGGGGAAGAAGAGGGCCGCGGCGGCGAGGAAGACGGGGAGGGTGCGAAGGAACTTCATGGGATGGCTCCGGTTGCCGGAGCCATCATAGCAGAGGGTGTGCTTATCCGGCCTTCTGGGTCTGCTTGCCGCGGACTTCCCGGACGGCGTAGATGCGGCGGCCCTGGCTTTCAAAGTAGGTGCGCATCATCATTTCGCCGAGCAGGCCGGTGGTGAACATCATGAGCCCGATGAGCAGGAGCAGGCCGCCGGTAAAGAGCAGCGGGCCGTGGGCCATGATGATCTCGTGGCCGAGGATCTTCTTGACCAGGAGGAAGGCCAGGATGAGGCCTCCGGCGCTGAAGCTGGCCAGGCCGATGCGGCCGAAGAAGTGCATGGGGCGGGTGAGGTATTTGAGCAGGAAGCGGATGGTGATGATGTCGAACATCACATTGAAGGTCCGCCCGATGCCGTAATGGGAGGCGCCGCCGGTGCGCGGAGGGTTCTGGATGGGGACTTCGGCGATTTTGGCTCCGTAGAAGGAGGCCAGGGCGGGGATGAAGCGGTGGAGTTCCCCGTAGAGGTTGATGTCCTTGATGATTTCAGCGCGGTAGGCCTTGTAGGTGGTGCCGAAATCGTGGAGTTCGATGCCGCTGACCTGGGCCATCAGCCAGTTGGCGATGCGGGAAGGGATCTTGCGCATCACCATGTTGTCGTTGCGCTGTTTGCGCCAGCCGCTGGAGATGTCGTAGCCCTCGTCGATCTTGGCGAGGAGCGCGGGGAGGTCGGCAGGATCATGCTGGAGGTCTCCGTCCATGGCGACGATGACATCGCCTTTGGACTCATCGAAGCCGGCGGAGAGAGCGGCGGTCTGGCCGAAGTTGCGGCGGAGGCGGACGACGCGGAGGCGGCCGTCGGTTTCGACGAGATTGGAGAGAAGATCGAAGCTGCGGTCTGTGGAAGCGTCGTCGACGAAGATGATCTCGTAGGGCTTTCCGACCTGCGCGAGGACGGCGGTCAATCGGTCGTAAAGCCTTAGAATGGCAGGCTCTTCGTTGTGAATGGGGATGACGATGGAAAGCATGCGCCCTCGTTTCATCCTAACATAAGCCCCTTTGTATCAAGCGTTTTGGTAAACTGGAGGTTTCCCCATGGCCAATCCTCAAGACCCTGACAACCAGCAAACGCCTCCCGCGTCCGGCGGCGTGCAGCTGCCTCTGGGAGACCGCAAGAACATCTCGCCGATCGCGATCGAAGAAGAGATGCGGCGCTCGTATCTCGACTACTCCATGTCGGTGATCGTCGGGCGCGCGCTGCCCGACGTACGCGATGGCCTGAAGCCGGTCCACCGCCGCATCCTCTATGGAATGAGCGAGATGGGGCTGACTTATAATCGCCCCACGAAGAAGTCCGCGCGCATCGTGGGCGACGTGTTGGGCAAGTTCCACCCGCATGGCGACAGCTCCGTTTACGACGCATTGGTGCGCATGGCCCAGCCCTTCTCACTGCGCTACACGCTGGTGGACGGCCAGGGCAACTTCGGTTCCGTGGATGCCGATCCTCCGGCGGCCATGCGATACACCGAGGCGCGCCTATCCAAGATCGCGGCGATCGTCCTCGAGGACCTGGACAGCGAAACGGTAGATTTCCGGCCCAACTACGACGACTCGATGGTGGAGCCCGAGGTTCTGCCTGCCCGTGTCCCCCTGCTGCTGCTGAACGGCAGCGAAGGCATCGCGGTGGGCATGGCCACGCGCATCCCGCCGCACAACCTGACTGAGATCGTCAACGCGACCATCGCCCTGGTGCAGGACCCGCACCTGACGCTGGACAAGATTCTGGAGATGGTGCCCGGCCCTGACTTTCCCACGGGCGGCATCATTCTGGGCCGCCAGGGTATCTACGATTACTTCTCGCGCGGCCGCGGCTCGATCAAGATCCGGGCGAAAGTGGCCACGGAGAAGGCGGGCAAGGACCGCGATGCGATCATCATCACCGAATTGCCCTACCAGGTGAACAAAGCGCGCCTGGTGGAGCAGATCGCCTCGCTGGTGAACGAGAAGAAGATCGAAGGGATCTCGGACGTGCGCGACGAAAGCGACCGCGACGGCATGCGCGTGGTCATCGAGCTGAAGCGCGGCGAGCAGCCCGACATCGTTCTGAACAACCTCTACAAGAACACGCAGATGCAGGTGAACTTCGGCGTGATCATGCTCTCCATCGTGAACGGGCAACCGCGCGAGATGGGGCTGATCGACTGCATCAAGCGGTTTATCGACCACCGCGTGGAAGTGGTCCGCCGCCGGACGGAGTTCCTGCTGCGCAAGGCGCGCGAACGCGAGCACCTCTTGCTGGGCTTCCAGAAGGCGCTGCAGAACCTGGACGCGGTGATCGAGACGGTCCGGGCGGCCCGCAACCCGCGCGAAGCGCGCGAGGCGCTGATAGGGCAGATGGAGTTCCCCGAGAATCCCAAGCTCCAGGAAGTAGTGGCGCGCTGGTCGCCGACGTTGAGGTTCAACGGCGAGCTGGTCTCGAGGTTCGACTTTACCGAGAAGCAGGCCCAGGCCATCATCGAACTGCAGCTGCAGCGCCTCACCGGCATGGAGCAGCAGAAGATCCTGGACGAACTGGCCGAAATCCAGCGCCTGATTGCGATCTACCTGGAGATCCTGGGCTCGGACAAGGTGCTGCGCGGCGTCATTATCAAGGAGCTGAAGGAGGTCCAGAAGGACTTCGGCGACGAGCGGCGGACGCAGATCGTGGAAGACGAGGGCGAGATCAACATCGAAGACCTGATCAAGGTGGAAGATGTTGTTGTCACCGTGAGCCGCGGCGGCTACCTGAAGCGGACGTCGCTGGACACCTACCGGCGGCAGTCGCGCGGCGGCAAGGGCCGCATCGGCATGGCGACGCGCTCAGAAGACGTGGTGGAGCACCTGATGGTGGTGAACACCCACAGCTACCTGCTGATCTTCACGTCGATGGGCCGCGTGTACTGGCTGAAGGTGTACAACATCCCCGATGCCGCAGCGGCGGCGAAGGGCAAGAACATTAACGGCCTGATCAACCTGCAGGAAGACGAGACGGTGCGCGCGTTCCTGGCAGTGAAGGAGTTCACGCCCGACAACTACGTGGTGATGGCCACGCGGCAGGGCGTGATCAAGAAGTGCGAGCTGACGGTGTTCGACAACCCGATGGCGCGCGGCATCATCGCGATCGGGCTCAAGGACGGCGACGAACTGATCGAAGCGATGCTTTCGACGGGCAAGGACCTGGTGTTCCTGGGCACGCGCGAAGGACTGGCGATCAAGTTCAGCGAGGAAGACGTCCGCCCGATGGGACGGCCGGCCGCCGGCGTGACTTCCATGAAGTTCAAGCTGAAGGACGACTACATCATCGGCATGCAGATTGTCGGCGAAGACGACTTCATCCTCTCAGTTTCCGAGAACGGCTTCGGCAAGCGTACGAAGGTGAGCGAGTACCGGTTCCAGAGCCGCGCCGGCTCGGGGGTCATCAATATGAAGGTGACCAACAAGACGGGGAAGGTGATGGCGGTGCTGGCCGTTCAGGAAGACACCGACGTCATCCTGATCACCCGAGAAGGCAAGATTCTCCGCACAGATGCCGACAGTATCCGCAAGACCGGCCGCTCCGCCTCCGGCGTGAAGCTGGTGAGCATGGAAAGCGAAGACCTGGTGGCCGCCGCCTGCACCGTAGTGGAGGCAGAGGAGGCCGAAGAAGGCACCGGCCAGGGCGATCTTCCGCTCCAATAAGAAGCTTAGAATCAATCAGATAAGATAACTGAGGCCGGATCCGCTTAGCGGGTCCGGCCTCAGCTATCTTTTGGCCAAGCCGGGCGCAAACGGGGCTGGAAAGGCTGCTTCCCGCTACACTGAAAGTAACCCATATGCGCAGCTTCGCGGTCTCCGCGTTCCTTTCCATCACCTGCTTCCTCACTGCCTGCCAGGCCCAGCACGACGCCGCCGAGAAGGCGCCGGTGCAGAAGGCCAAAGTGCTGGATTCATTGCACGCCAACGATACGGCGCTGTTCCTGGCCGGGATGCCCGGACGGGCAGAGAGCCAGTACAAGGCATTGGAAGCGGACCCGGCGTGGCAGGAGCACTCCAAGAACATGGAAGCGCTGTGGGACAAGTTCGAGGCAGGCCGCCAGCCGGCGATGCAGAAGTTCGCCCAATCGGAGTTGGCCCAGAGCGCGCAGCGCACTGTGTGGTATCCATTTTCAGGCGCGGACGCGCTGACCATGCTCACGTTCTTTCCCAACCGGACCACCTATGTCATGGCGGCGCTGGAGCCGCCGGGACTGGTGCCGGAGCCGGCACAGTTCACCACCGAGACGCTGGGCACCATGTTGCCCGGCATTGCGGGCACACTGCAATCCCTGCTGCAGAAGAGCTTCTTCGTGACGAAGGAGATGGACCAGCAGTTGCGGGGGCAGGTGACCGACGGGGTGACGGAACCGATCCTGATTCTCCTGGCGCGTTCCGGCTACCAGATCAACGGCTTTGAGTATGTCCAGATCGACGAACAGGGCAAGCTGGAGCACCGGGTACCGGGGCCGAAGCGCTCGGCTTTCGGGCTGAACCGGGGCATCCGGTTTGATATTGAGGCGGTGCAAGGCGGGCGCAAGGCTTCACTGTATTACATCTCCCTCAACCTCGACGATGCGCACATGAAAAACAACCCGGCGTTCCGCCGCTACATTACGTCACTGGGACAGACGGACACGCTGCTGAAAGCCACGTCGTACATGCTGCACAGCGAGAACTTCAATTTGATCCGGTCTTTGATCCTGGACGCCAGCGGCACCATCCTGCAGGATGATTCCGGAATCCCGTGGAAGTACTTCGCGGCCGGGCCGTGGCAGGTGCAGCTCTACGGCGACTACGTGCAGCCCTACGGAAAGAGCTTCCAGTTCCGGACGCAGCCTGACCTGAGAGATGCCTACGCTTCGCATAAGGACACCGTGAAGCCGCTGGGCTTCCGGATCGGCTATGGAGCGGGCAAGGTTCCGTCGAACCTGCAAGTGGCGCGCCGGCGGTCGTAGACGCACCGGCGCACACCGGGAAAACTCTAATATTCGCGATCGATCTTGATGCCGGGTTCCGGCACGGGGTACTTGCCGTCGGGCCCAAGCTGGAGCGGCGAGGGGCCGTCCATGGTGAGCTTGTCGACGTTGGGCGCGAACTCGTGCGGACAGTTCAGGATCTGGTCGAAGGTGACGATCTGGCCGGTGTGTGCGGCCATGCGGCCCATGGAAGCCACCAGGCTGGCCTCGGCGCCGCGCTTCACCTCGTTGTACTTTCTATCCTGGCGGATGGCTTCGATGAGATCGTCCCATTCAAACTGATAGGGGCTGCGCTCGGGCTGAGGGAAGGCCCAGGCGAGGTTGGGGTCCTCCTTCAGAGGCAGGTCTTTGCGCGACATGACGGTGGGCATCTTCTGCCCCTTATAGATGCGCGTCATGCCGGGGGCGTGAGAGAGGGTGGAAATGACGGCGGAGCCTTTCGAGCCATGGGCGTAGCTGGCGAACTCGTCGCGGCAGCCCTTCATGTTGCGGCCGTCAAAGAAGAGGCGGGTGCCGTCGGGGTACACGTACTGGACGGAGTAGGTGTCGAAGTTCTGATCGAGGGAGTCGCCTCGGTAGTGGCGGCCGCCGACGGCATGGGCCTCCACTGGCCAGGCGCCCTTCATCCAGCTGCACTCGTCAATCTGGTGGATGTAATAGTCGCTGAACACGCCGCCGCTGAGCCACAGGAAGGCGTGGAAGCGCTGGATCTGGTAGGTAAGTTCGCTGACGCCGGCCGGGCGCGGGCCGGCGGTGCCGCCACCCTGGCCCATGCGGTAGGCGCGCATGGCGACGATGTCGCCGATCTGGCCATCCTGGATTCGTTTGAGTAATTCCTGGCGGGCGCGGCAATGCCGGACCATCAGGCCGACGGCGCACTTGAGGTTCTTGCGGTCAGCGGCCTCGGCCAGCTTGATCATGCGTACGGTGGTGGGCCCGTCCACAGTGACCGGCTTCTCCATGAACGTGTGGAGGCCCTTTTCAATGGCGTAGGAGAACTGCACCCAGCGGAAGGCGGGCGGGGTACCGAGAATGACGACGTCGCCGGGCTTGAGGGCGTCCATGGCCTGCTTATAGGCGTCGAAGCCGAGAAAGCGGCGTTCGGGGGGCACATCCACCTGGGCGTTGAACTGAGACTTCAGTTTGTCGTAGCTGGAGTTCAGCTTGGCGTCGATGACGTCCGCCATGGCCGTAAGCTTCACAGGCCCGCCGGCGACGGAGAGCGCGTTGACGGCGGCGCCGGTGCCGCGGCCGCCGCAGCCGACCAGCGCGACCTGGATGGTGCTGGCCCCCTGCGCGTGCACGGCCGGCAAAGCGAGGCCGGAAAGGGCCGAGACGCCCGCCGCGGTGGTGGTGGTGCGCGCCAGGAAGTCGCGCCGCGAGCTCGCCTGGTTCGTCGTGTCGATCATATGGAAGCTCCTTCTTGCCGGACAGCTTATCAGATCGTGAGTGAACACAAGTCACGGCGGCGCTGCCGGTGAATGGAAACAGGAAGGGCGGCTCAACCGCGATGAGAGGTGGAGCCGCCCTGGGGGTGGATTAGCGGTAGATGCCGTAGTCGGGCCAGCAGTTGAGATCCAAGGGATCCTCGGCACCGCGCCGGCCCGCGGTGGGAGCGGCGGCGGCGGGAGCGGGCGGGACGAACTTCGGATCGAGGATGCGAGCGATCTGGTCCTTCACGTCATCCAGGTGCGCGCGCGTGGCGCGGTCAGTGGCGGTGGCCATGGCCCGGGTGACGTCGGCGCTGAGAGATTTCAGTTCGGCGCGCACCAGGCTGCGGGCATCGTCGTTGACCGGCGCGCGGCCGTTGAGCTTATCGCTCATCTGCTCAAGGTAGATGCGCTGGGTATTGCGGCGGAAGGCATCGATCGAAGGCTTGCCGGCATAGACTTCGCTGAAGACGCCCTTGCGAACATCAGCCAGAAACTCAGCGGGGGAATAGGCTTTGGGATCGATGGCGGCCTGCTCCGTCATCCGGTTCATCC
>JACQZS010000131.1 GCA_016213725.1 Acidobacteriota bacterium
CACCTCACCCCGCTCTCTGCGAATCCCGGTAATCTGGTAGCCGGGTAGGCCCAGAACGATCTCGTCAGTGGTCAAAACGTTTCTCCCAAGATTGTTTTACCAATCCGGGATCGGGGCCTCCCCCGTTGTTGATCAAGAGCCTTTCCTCCCCACCCGTTAACGCCAGAGCCATTCGTGTGCCCGCACGACTCCTCCGGAATTGCGCACGTCCTGCCAACAACTTGCACGCTCATCTTCTCCACCGCAACCGAAGCGGAGAGCGCCGGTGAGTCCGCCGGTGAGTGGTTGGCGCCCCGGTCTGATACGATCCGGTCGGCACGGCGCGTCAGGCCGTCGCTACTGTCGCATCGGGCGCTCTAACGGCGGCGCTACGGCGTTTGAAGCTCCCGACCCTTGCGGTTCACGGTCTGGCGGATCGTATGTGCGACGTCAGAGGCGGACGGGCAGCGGCAGATGCCATTGCATGGGCGGAACTCGTACCCATTGAGGGAATGGGACATAACCTGGCTCCGGTGTTACGATCACGGCTCACCGGCCCCATTTCCGATTTCGGGCGGAAGGTGGAGCGCAGAGACGCGCCGCCTTGACGGCTTGCTCCTTGACGCGCCATCCGGGGACTAGCCTCGAGCGCTCTCAGCCGAAACTAGATCAATAGACCAGTGCTCAAAAACAAGCGGAATCCTTTCCAGCGCCAGACGATCACTGTATCCGGCTCGACGATGACCAAGTCGGATCGCCAATCGGTCCAGCTACCGGGAACCTGGGCCCAGAAGAAGCGATCGGCAACCGTCAGTTTCGGTCGCTTCACAGGGCGCTGCAGGACTCCGAGTTGGTGGCGGAGCGCCAGGTTCTCCAAACAGAGCACGGCTCTGGCTCTAAAGGCCGCCGACGCGGCTGCCGCCAGAACCTGAAGTGCGTCGAGCACTAGGCGGCGGGATTGAAGGAGGACGCGGAAACTCAATTTTCTCATGCAGTTCGACGTCTACGACAGGCACACATCGCTTCGGTCGCTTCGAGTCGGACGTCTCTCTTGCGGAATGTACTTGACTCCGAAACTGAGTTATGATCCACTCTGTTGGTTAGGAAAGTTTACGTACTAACTGAGTCCGACATGAAGCGAGCTGCCTCCCTAACCGCCGCCGGTCGCATGCGCGCCTCGGGTATGCGGAAGCCGAACGCCGCCCTGTTGCTGAATATCATCCGCGAGAACGGTCCCGTCTCGAGGGCCGAACTGGCCCGTCTTACTGGATTGAGCCAGCCCACTGTCTCTAGCCAGGTGGTCGATCTGATCGAGCGCGGCATCGTGGTGGAGGACGGAGCAGGCGAGGCTAGGTCATCTGGCGGCAAGTCCCCAATCATGCTGCGGTTCGATCTTCGCCGGGAACCAATCGCTGCCGCCGAGATCGGCCCTTCCTCGGTCCGAGTTTGGCTGGCCGAATTGGACGGACGGCCTTTCGATTCCCAAGCCAGCCCCATCACGCCAGCGCTTGGCGCGGCGCACATTCTAATTCTAAGTTCGCTGTGCGGCACGACGCAGAAAATGCTCGCCCAGACCGGCCGGAGGATGAATTTGCAGGCGGCGGCCATTGCCGCGACGGGCCGTATGGATGCAGACTCCGGAACAGTTCTCGAGGCCGGAAACGTCTTCCACTGGCGCAAAGTTGGGATTCGCCTGCGCCTGCAGGACCACTTCGGCGCCACTGTGGCCGTCAACAACGACGTGAATTTCGCGGCACCGGGCGAAATGCGCTCCGGTCGGGCAATCGGTGTTCAGAATTTCATCCTGATCCGCGACGGCACCGGCATCGGTGCCGGGCGCGTGTTCGGTGGACTGCTCTACCGGGGCACGGATTTGGCCGCCGGAGAAATCGGCCACATGCTCGTCGACCGGGGGGCGCCACTCGAGGACGCGGCACATCGAGGATGGCTTGAACTGGCCATTGGCAGCGACCGGGTCTGCGAACGCGTCCTCTCGGCCCACGATGGCCCATCGTCCATTGCTTCCACGCTCTCCATCGCCGGTCTGGCCGGCGAACTCGCCAGCCTGGTCTGTCGCATGGTCGACGCGGCTGCCCGGGTACTCGACGAGGTTGCGTCAAAAGTCAGCATTTCCGTCGCCGACTTGGCGGCGACAATCGATTGCGAGTTGACCGTACTCGCGGGTGATTTGTTCGGCTTGGTCGTCGGCTGTGTACGGGAACCGGTTGGACGCGTGATCCCGTGGCCCGTGCGCATCGAACTTGCCGGCCTTGGCGCCGACGCCGCCCTGATGGGCGCCACGAGTTCGGCTCGTGGCCTGGCCGGCTGTGCGACCTGGGCCTGGACGAGATTCCACTCTCAGCACTGAGGTAGATCGCAATGCGAATGAACTTCTGGCGTCTTTTTCCTCTGGCGGTACTGTTGACTTGCCTCACAGTCCCTGCATTCCCGCAAACCGGGACAGGCGTGATTCGTGGAACCATCCACGATCCCGCGCATGCCACAATCCCTGGCGTCAAGTTGGTCCTGACTCAAACCAGCACAAACATCGTACGCCAGGCCACTGCCAATGAAGTCGGCTTTTACCTGTTTGCCGGCATCGCACCCGGCAAGTACAAGCTCGCCGCCGAATTCAAAGGCTTTAAGAAGTGGACCACAGAGATCCTCCTCGAGGCGGGTCAGACTGCTGTCATCGAACCCACGCTCGAGGTGGGCAGCGTGGACTCCGTTGTCGAGGTTTCAGGCGCGGCCCCTGTCATCACTACCGAAAGCTCCGAAATTGGAGATGTGAAAGATGTCACCCGCATCCAGCAACTGCCGCTGAATGGCCGGTCGGTTACAAACCTCTTTGACCTCACACCCGGCGTCGAGGGCGGCGGCAACCCACGCGTAAACGGCCTAAAAGTCGGCTCAACGGAGATGACCCTGGACGGCATGTCGCTCGTCGACCGCTTCGGCGGCGGCATGGCTCGTGTTCAGCCCGGCCTCGACACAGTACAGGAATTCCGCGTCGAGACCGTAGGCTCCGGCGCTCAGTTCTCCCGTCCCGCCACCGTGACGCTTGTTACCAAGAGCGGCACCAATCAACTCCACGGCTCCCTCTTCGAAACTTTCCGAAATAACGGCGGCGGCCTCGTGGCACGCCAACGGCAGAGCGGAAACGCCCCCGCGGCGTTCCTGGTACGTAACGAATACGGCGGCTCAGCCGGCGGACCGGTGATCTTTCCCAGACTCTACGATGGCCGCAACAAGACCTTTTGGTTCGTCGCCTTCGAAGGACTGCGTCAGCGCCAAAAACAGATCTCCAACGGCAACGTAGTCCCCACGCCTGCTATGTGGGGGGGAGATTTCAGCGACATTATCAACGCCAACAACATTCCTACCATCATCTACGATCCGCTCACCACCACAGGCAAAGGCACCAGAACGCCTTTTTCTGGCAACATCATCCCGAAGGCCAGGCTGAATCCGGTCTTTGCCGTGATGGAATCGGTATCCCACATGCCCACCAGCTCGGTGAACCCCTATCTGGGCGGCAATATGAATGAGGTTTACTCCAACCTTGCCGATAGTGGCAACCTAACCCTCAAGATCGATCAGCAGTTGGGCAGTAGAGACAGCCTCTCGTTTCGCTTTACCAACTCCACTCGCTACAACGCCGTCACGGGCGGCGTCTTTGGTGCGCCGAGAGCCGACCTGACCAACGGCTTCGGCACCAGTCGCGGCGACTACAACATCTACAATGGCACCGCCCGGTGGACGCGTACCTTCACGCCCACTTTCTTGAGCGAATTGATGGTGGCCGCTCACCACTCGCCCAAGAGTTCAGGCACTCTGGCCGACGACACCGACTGGCAGGCAAAGCTCGGTTTCCCCAATCCCTTCGGCGCCAAAGGATGGCCCACCATCTCCGCCGGCAGATTCGGCTGGGACGGTGATAACCGCAAGGAGGAGATTCTCTCGGCGTATGTAATCGAGCAGAATCTGACCTGGGTCAGGGGACAGCACACCGTCAAGTTCGGCGGCAAGTTCCGCCCCGAATACAACAGTGTCCAGGAACTCGCCCAGCAGATGGGCAATGAGTCATTCACAGGCGGCTGGACGGCGCAGTATGACCCCGTCAGCGACGGCGGTGTTGCCTACACCGGTGACGGCTTCGCCTCCTTGGCCCTCGGACTACCTCAATCCGTGGGCGCGCGCTATAACCGCGGGTTCTTCGATTTCCGTCAGACCGAGATCGGCTTGTATGTCCAGGACACCTGGAAGGTCACCCCCAGGCTCACACTCGACCTCGGCCTGCGATGGGATAAATGGACTGCATACACCGAGAAGCAGAATCGCCTCGTCAACGTCGACCTGCGCTCCATCGCCACTGTGTTTCAGGTCGTTTCCCCGCGAGACGTTCGTGTAGAAGAAATGCCCGGAATCCCCGCCGGGCTCTTAGGCTCATGGAAGGCCCGGGGTTTGACCTGGAAGACCGCCAATGAAGTCGGGATGCCCTCGAACCTCGTCGCCGGAGACAGCAATAACTTCGGCCCTCGCCTTGGCTTTGCCTACAAACTCAACAACAAGACCGTCATCCGCGGCGGTTACGGCGTGTTTTTCTGGACTATGCCCCTGTCACAGATCCTCCAGGCGGCACGCAGCAATCCGCCTTTGTCCCTCATGTTCACCACGCCGGTGGGTACCCTCGATGGCACCAGTTCGTTTGCCATCCGGAGCACCCCCCTGCCCAGCTACTTCATCGGCCAAGTGAAGATCGACACCGATGGCATCGTTCCCATTCCCTCCACTGCGGTCGGCTTTGCGGGCATGGATGCTTTCGACTGGAAAGACAACATGGCCCGCTCCTTCCATCTCTCTCTCGAGCGGGAAATCATGCGCAACACAGCCGTCAGGCTCAGCTACATCGGATCCCAGGGCCGTGATCTCGAACAGGCGTTCGCCATCGGCCAACGCGAGGCTGAATTCAACTACGTCGCCCGCACCGGTCTTGCGCCCCCATCCAATCGCGACGAACTGAGGGTCAACAAGAACTGGAACATCTCGCCGTCCAACCACACCGGCTACTCCAACACTCACAGTGGGCAAGTTGAGGTGGAGCGTCGTTTCAACAACGGCCTCTCCTTCCAGTGGTTCTATGTATTCACCCGCTCATTGACCACCACCGACACTGGCGGCTTCAGCTCCGGTGGCGGCGCCATCAATGCCACCAATGGCATCTTCACCGTCCCTCAGGAAGACCAGCTCATGGGCAGCCCAACGATGAGCTACGAGGACCGGCTCCGCCTCGGATACCAGAACTCCGTCAACATTCCGGCCCACAGCATTCGCTACAACTGGTTCTACGACTTGCCCTTCGGCAGAGGCATGAAGTTCGGATCGGGCGCCAACCGCGCTCTCGACGCCCTCATCGGTGGCTGGCAGGTAGCCGGCAATGGCATGTGGCGTAGCGGCTACTGGTCGGGCGTCAGCGCCAGCGAATACCTCTTCGGCAACCCCTTCCTGGGCGAGGACCAACGGCTGAATATGACCTACGCCGGCAGGAACCGACGCCTCTGGCTGGCCGGCGACTTCACTCCCACCTTGGCCACCGACGTCGATCAGGCCGCGCTCCAAGCCCTGATCCCGCTTGACCGCTCAAAGCGCGTCATGCACCCGCTCGGCCCTCTTTTCGCCAATCAAGTTCCACAGGTCCTCGCCAATGGCACGGTACGGAACACTAGCGTTACGGAGATGGTGAACTGGAACGCCCGTGCCTTTTATCGGGGTCCTGGCGCGTGGAACGTTGACTTTTCAGTGTTCAAGAACTTCAGCATCACGGAAAGAGTAAAACTCCGGTTTACCGCCGACTTCTTCAACGGCCTGAACCATCCCAACGACGCTTCTCCTGACGGAACAACCGGGTTGCAGGATCTCTCCGTGCAGACCAACAGCCCGCGTACCATCCAGTTCTCACTGCGACTGAGCTGGTAGCGCTTCCGTCGTGGCGGACGCGGACTATCTCCGATCACTCGCACTGTGATCTGGGCCGCGATGCAGTTCGACTAACAGCATAGAGGCAGCTGAAAATGCGGTTGCTTCTTCGAAAACCCCTATTTCTCGCGGCACTGATCGTTTGCATCACAATGCCCGCATTCCCATAAACTCGAATCGGCGTGGTCCACGGAACCGCGTTTGACACCTCGCATGCCTCCGTCCCAAACGCGAAGGAGGCGAAGTAACCTATGACGTAGTTTTCTTAGCGCACAGCAGTCTTCGGGCGAGTCTGGTTCCCGGCCAACGGTCCGCGAAGGAGTCTGTCATCTCGATCTTCGACAGGGATCCCGCGATGACATCTCCCCAGACTTCGCTTTCGCGAACATCGAAGTCGCCGAAGCCTACGCCTCTGCCTGCAGCGGCCGCGGATCAACAAAGAGCCAGCAGATACTCGAAGCAGCATAAAGCGCCGCCATGACATAAAGCGGCAGACTCCAATCGTCGAACCGCTCCACGAGCATGGCCAGAACGATCGGGCTCAGCACTCCTCCAATCTGCCCCATCGTGTTCATCGCGGCGCTCACCACGCCGCTCGATCTTCCTCCGACGTCGATGCAAGCCGCCCAGCTTGCCGCCAGCGTGAACATCGAAGCTGCCGCGGCGATGGAAATCAGCACCGCCGACATTACGAAACCGCCGCCCAGCGCAGCAGCCAGCATCGCCGCCGCTGCTATCGCGTATGCCGACACCCCAATTCCCGCCCTACCCGCACGTAGTCCGAACCGCCGCACCAGCGCATCTGTCGCCATCCCGCCCGTCAGGTCCGCCACAACGCTCAACAATAACGGCAAACCTGCGAACAGGCCCAATGCACCCTTCTCGAATCCCCGCTGCCGCTCCAGATACGAGGGCAGCCACGTGATCAGAAAGTAGAAGCCGTAGCTATTGGAAACGTAGGCCAGGCAGAGCAGGATGACACGCGGCCGCAGCAAGATCGCCCAGCCGCCACTCCCATGCTCTTCCTCGGAAGTTCTCCCCTTCAGAATCAATTCCAGCTCCGCCTCATTCACAGCGGGATGCTCGCCCGGTTCGTCGCGGAACCACCGGTACCAGGCGGTAGACCACGCCACGCCGAGGAGCCCTAACACCCAGAACACCTGCCGCCACGTCAGCACCGCCGCGAGAGCCGTCACCAGCGCCGGGGTCACGCCGCCCGCCAGGTGCGCTCCCATGAAGAAGATCCCCTGCACCTTCCCACGCTCCGAGAGCGGAATCCACCTGGAAAACGTCCGTGTTGCGTTGGGCCAGGCGCCTGCCTCTCCGGCCCCGAACAGGAACCGTGTTGCCAGGAGTGAATGGTATCCGCCCGCGAATCCCGTCGCCGCCGTAAATGCGGACCACCACAGCACGATTCTCGTGAGGACCTTCCGCGTCCCCACTTTCTGGCCCCACCACGCGGTCGGGATTTCGAACAACGCATAGGCCAAAGTGAATGCGCTGAAGACAAAACTCATCTGCACGCGGTCCAATCCCAGATCCCGCATGATCTCAGGAGCTAGTGTCGAAATGCAGACCCGGTCGAAATAGGTTACCCCCGCCAGCGCGACAGCGAATGCCACCACCTTGAAACGGACGTGCGTCGGCCTCATTGCCGACCCACCGCATTCATGTGCATGCGCAACTCTTCCGCGTGCACCTCGTCCATCGCACGGCTGGGCGCGCGGCTCAGCGGCGTCGCAATCACTCCAGCCTCATACAGAAGTCGCTTGTGGACCGCGATCACAAGCTCCAGGGTCTGCATCTCGAAGTTCAACAGCGGAGCCAGCCGGGCAAACTCTCCGTATCCGTTTCCGTTCAGGAGGGCCGTCAGCATCCGCCGATCTTCCGGCAGATGCCCGCATCCGCCCATCAGTCCCTCTGCGCCGCGGCGCACCGCATCCAGCATCTGCACACCGGAATAGCCAACGATGAACGAAAGGTCGGCAAGCTCAGGCATTGCCCGGTAGCGGGATATCGCGGGCCCTGTCGGAACCTGGTCCACCTTGAGAGCGCTGAAGAGCGGCCGGCTGGATTTCAGCCTGGCCAGCGACTGCGCGTCCAGGCTCACTCCGGTCAGCCCGGCCGAATCCTGAACAATCCAGGGAATCTCCACGCCTCCGAGGATCTCCTCCAGGTGCCTTTCGAGCAAGTCCACGGGAGCGGGAACCGTGAAAGGCGGAAGCACCATCAGGGCGTGCGCTCCTAGCTTCTCGAACTCCCTGGCCTGTCGCACGGCAGTAACGCTGGCTTGTGGCGTCACATTGAGAATTACGCGCGAGTGCGGCGGCGCCGTTTGAACTATGATTTCGGCACAAGCCGCGATCTCATCGCCATTCAGCCTCCAGAACTCGCTGGCGAACCCCGGAAAAACCAGCCCCTCCGCAAGGGCTCCGGCATGAGAGACCAGCCTGCGCAGCGAATCGAAGTCGACCTCCCCATCACTGGTGAACGGCGTGTGCAGGATCGGAAACATGCCTCGAAACCGAGACGATCTCATGGCCGCCACGTCCCCACCATCACGACCCGATCCAGTTCTTCTCCCCGTTCAAGTTGCTGCAGCGTTTCGCACATTCGGGCGATGCGCCTGTGAATCATTCCCTCGCTCCAGGCTGAATAGTGTGGCGTGCAGTAGACTCCCGGCAGGCGATGGAATGGGAAGCGGGAACCATACCCTGGTTCACCAGGATTCGGGTATTCATACCAGACATCGAGCGCAGCGCCCGCCAGGCGTCCGGATTCAAGCGCCCGGTAGAGCGGTTCTTCCTCCACGATTTCTGCGCGGGAAACATTGACCAGGAATGCGTGAGGCGGTAGTAGTTCAATCTGCTTCTGCCCGATCAAGGCCCTTGTCTCTTCCGTCAACGGAGCGGCAATCACCAGGAAGTCGGATTGCCTCAGCATGCCGGCGAGTCGCTCCTGGCCTTCGGGTTCCCGGTCGAGGGCGATTACGCTCATGCCGAACGCACGGGCCCGGTCGGCCACCGCCCTGCCAATGTGCCCATAACCGAGCAGTCCCACGGTTCGTCCGGCCAGTTCGCCGTGCGGCGCCCCACCAATGCGCCCGCTGCCGTCCCAACGGCCTTCCTTGAAAGACTCCAGGTGCTGGCTCAGCCTTGTTACGTGCGCCAGCATCATCATGAGCACGTACTCAGCGATCGGCGTCTCGTGTTCGTAGACATTCACAACGCGGCAGCCCTTCGGCAGCGACTCGGGATCGGTCTGCAGGATGCCCGCGCCCGGAAACAGAAAAGCCTCTAGCGACGCCGCCCGGCTCCTTGCCTCTTTCGGCATGGAAAGCGCCACCACCGCCTGAGCATCACGAACCTCCTCCAGAAACCATTTCAGGTTTCCCTCTTCTGCTGTTACGCTCCAGGCTGTTCCAAGCTGGCGTTTGAATTCACTGGCATGAGGAGCCCACCCTGAATCCCAGATGACCAGTTTGCGTGGCGTCATACGTAAAAACCCTCTCGCGTCTGGCGGATCCCTGGATGGCTCTCCAACTCCTCCTCGACGAGGTCGAAGCCCAGGCCTGGGCGGTCATCCAGGTGAAAGAATCCGGCCTCCACGGGGAGTGGCCGGTCCAGGACGGTATCGCGCCAAGGCACGTCCTGGACCATGAACTCCTGACGGAAGAAGTTCGGAATCGACGCCATCACGTGCGCCGAGGCGATCGTCGAAATCGGACCGTTCGGGTTGTGCGGCGCCACCGGCACGTTGTAGCACTCGGCCAGAGTTGCGATCTTCTTCATCTCGCTGATGCCACCGCATCTCGTCATGTCCGGCATGAGGATGTCCGCCGCTTGCCGCTCGAGAATCGGCCTGCACATGAACCGGGAATGAAGTCTCTCGCCTACGCACACCGGGAGAGCGATCTTCCGCCGGATGTCGGCGATCGCGTCTGGAAACTCAGGCCCTGCCGGCTCCTCGTACCACATGCAGTTGATGCCGAGCGCGGCAATGCGGTGGGCCATCTCCACCGCCACTGGTCCATTCAGCATGGCGTGGGTTTCCACCGCGATCGGGAAATCCGGTCCGAGCGCATCCGCCACCACCTCCAGTCGTTCCAGCGCCATTTGCTTCTGCCGTTCCGTCAGTGACAGGTTGGTCGACAGATCACTGCCGTACCAGTAACTGGTGTGAGCGAAGGGGTCGAACTTACAAGCCGTGAAGCCCTGCGCCTTCATTGCCAGCGCCTGCTCCCGATAGCTCTCTGGTGACCCGTCTCCGCGCGTGAACCAGTAGTTTGCATAGAGTTGGACAGCGGTGCGATAGGCTCCGCCCAGTAGTTGATAGACGGGCATCCCGGCTCGCTTGCCCGCGATATCCCAAAGCGCGATATCCACCGCACTGATGGCGCTTAGCAGCGGACCTGCCTGTCCCAACCAGTTCATGTTGCGGTATAGCCGGGTCCACTGGTAGTCGATCCGCGCCGGGTCTTCGCCCACAATCAGTTCCGCGATGTGACGGCAGGCCGCATCGACGAGTGGACTTCCGGGCCAGTTCGTAGCTTCCCCGACGCCGGTCACCCCCTCGTCGGTCTGGATCTTGAGCAGCGTCCAGTTATACTTGACGCCTTCCACCAGCCACACTCTACATTCAGTAATCCGCATGCCTTCCAGTGTCTCCGCTACCTTTGATTCCGCCGCTGTGGGCCGCGCACCATACGCGAGCCAATTGTCTCCTCGCAGGCAAGCGCGCGGAATCGCCCAATTACCTCATCCTGGCGATATCGAACATGGCGCCGCATGGCCTCCGCAGCCTCTGCCGGCGACCCGTTCACGAGCGCTTCGGCCAGATAGCAGTGCCAGCGGTCCGGAAAGCGTTCGAACTCCATCGATACATTGAAAATCCAGTTGAACAGCAGCACCCGGCTGCGTTCGATTTCGCTGATCAGCACAGCGACCTTTGATGCCTGGGCGATCAGCATGTGGAATGCAATGTGAACGTACTCCGCCTTCGCCCGGCGGGTCCCGCTGTAAGCGCCCGGGCCCGCCAAGGTCGCGTAGGATGCGTCCACCTTCTTAGCGGCGGCGAGCAGCCTCCGGCGGAACCGGTCGTCCGCCGATTCTGCGAAAAGTCGCGCCGAATGGGTTTCCAGCGCCTCACGCAATACGTAGTTGCCGTGGATCTCATCCGGCGTGGCGATCTTGACCCGCGTTCCTGCTTGCGGCCGGCTCTCAATTAGCCCCTCGCCTTCGAGGCGGAGGATCGCGTCGCCCACCGGGACCGCACTCATGTCGAGTTCTTCCGCAAGCCGCCGGCGGGAGAGTGGACTTCCGGGCGGCAGGCGGCCTTCGAAGATCGCCTTCTTCAGGTAGGCATAGGCTTTTTCGCTCAGTCGGGTCTCCGCAGTGCGCGCCATAATTGTGATACCAGTTTTCAGAATTCCATTGACAGTGTACATCCGCTTCGCATACGATGGCAATGGAAAAACTGAAGTACCAGTTTTACGTGAGGCAAACAACCATGCTGTTACGAGCTTCCTTGCTCGCCCTCGTCATCGCGACGTTTTCGCGAGCGTACGCGCAGAACATCACTGGCGCCATCCTTGGATCGGTTACAGACCCTTCCGGAGCCTCCATAGCCAACGCCGAGGTCGAGGTGACGCATCTGGAAACCAACCAGTCATCCCGCGTGCGCACCGATTCCTCCGGCTTCTATCAGGCGAATTACCTGCGTCCGGGTGCCTATCGCATATCGGCCTCGAGTGCCGGTTTCAAACGAGCCGTCCGCGACGGACTCACTTTGCAGGTGGAGGGTCGACTTCGCATCGACCTGCGGCTGGAAATCGGCGATGCCGCGACCAGTGTCAATATTACGACCGATGCGCCGCTGATCGAGTCCGAGTCTGCCTCGTTGGGGCAAGTGGTCTCTGCCCGCAGCGTCGGGGAACTGCCCATCCGTGGCCGGAACATCTTCGACCTTGTCGGTCTCTCCGCTGGAGTGCAGGTGAATCCACGCGCGATCGGAAGCACCGCCTCAACGGGCGACGTCAACGCGCCACTGTTCGTTCTCTCCGACATCTCCATCAACGGCGGGCGGTTCCGTACCAACGACTACCTGGTTGATGGCGTCTCCATCATGCTGCCGGAGAACAACAACTTCGCCATCTCGCCGACTCCAGACGGGACGCAGGAATTCAAGGTTTTGACGAACAGCTTTGGTCCGCAGTTCGGACGAAGTGGAGGCGGGGTGATTAATGTCATCACTCGTGGTGGGACCAACGAGTTTCACGGCTCGGCCTTCTGGTTCTTCCGCAATGACCGCCTGCGCGCAAACAACTTCTTTTCCAATGCCCGCGGACAGACCAGGCCGGTCTTCCACTTCAACCAGTTCGGAGCCTCCGGGGGCGGCCGCGTCGTCAGGGACAAGACGTTCTTCTTCGCTGACTACCAGGGCCACCGTGAGGATATTGCCGGCGGCGCGGGCATCCTCACCGTTCCCACCGACGAGCAGCGAGCCGGCAACTTCTTCGGACTGTTGAACGCCAACGGCGCCCCCGTGATCATCTACGATCCATTCTCAACTCGGTCGGTGCCAGGCGGATTCGTCCGCGACCCAGCTGCCGGGAACATCGTTCCGCTGGCCAGGCAAAGTAAGGTCGCGGGGAAGCTGCTTGGTTACATGCCCTCGCCCAACCTGCCGGGTCAGGGCCCGGCCCGGATCAATAATTACGCCTGGGGGCCGAAGAACTTCGTCGATAGCGACCAGTGGTCTGTGCGCATCGACCACCGCTTCTCCGAGAAGCACAGCCTGTTCGGCCGTGTCAGCCGGAATACGGGCGACACCGGGTCGACCGGGCCGTTCGGCAGCATCGCCGATACAGTCCTGGGCACGACCGTGAACCGTGTCATCAATGGCGTAGTCAACTACACGGCGACCCTTTCGGCGTCTCGCATCCTCAACCTGCGCGCTGGAGCGGTCCGGCGTTTCGAAGGGCGCGTCCCGCTCTCCTCAGGTCAGGTGAACCTGACCGACCTCGGTTTCCCGCCCAACATCGCCGCAGCCGCTCAGGAGCAGGTCTTCCCAACCATCGGCATTTCCGGTTACACGGGACTCGGCGCACCCTCAGGGGACCGCATCCGGCGCGGAAATGACATATACACCCTGGTCGCCGAGCAGACAGAGTATCACGGGCGCAATACGCTTACCTATGGCGCCGATGTGCGAATGTACAACCAGACCCCTTTCCAGGGAGGTGTTCCGTCGGGGAGCTACAGCTTCGGGCTTGGGCAGACACAGGGGCCTAATCCGTTGTCCGCCAGCCTCACGGCCGGCAACGGCCTCGCTTCGCTGCTTTACGGGTTCGGTTCCGGCTCCATCGATAAGGTTCCAGCAGCCGCCATTCGCAATATGTACTATGCGATGTTCTTGAACGACGACATTCGCTTCGGAAAACTCACTATCAACATTGGCGTCCGCTGGGATTATGAACAACCCCGCACGGAGCGCTACAACCGGCTGGCGACCTTCGACTTCGACCGCCAGTTCCCCATCGCGGTCCCATTGCTGCCCAATCTCAAAGGCGTTCTTCGCTTCGCGGGGCAGGGTGGCGAGCCGCGTGGCCAATTCGACTCTGCCGCAGCTAACTTCGCGCCGCGCGTAGGCGTTGCTTATCGTGTTGCTCCTCAAACCGTCGTCCGCCTGGGATACGGCATGTACTTCACGCCGCGGTTCGGGACCACAGGAGCGCAGAACTTCGGCATGCCAGGAGCACAGATCGTCACACCCTGGGTCTCAAGCCTCGACGGCGTAACGCCGCTGAATCTCCTCGACAACCCCTACCCCACTGGTTTGCTGCAGGCCCCCAACACGCCGGTCTACCAGACTCAACTCGGCCTCGGCCTACTGGTGATGGATCGCTCCAATAAGTCGAATATCTATAATCAGCAGTGGAATTTCACGATCCAGCACCAACTTCCAGGCGGGTGGCTCCTAGAGACCGGCTATGCCGGCAACAAGGGCACTCGCATTCCCGTTTCGTACGACTTCAATCAGGTCCACCCCAAGTATCAGGCCCTTGGGGCAGACCTCAATCGTCAGGTGCCCAACCCGTTCTTCGGGATTGCCACGACAGGCATTCTCGCGCAGCCCACCGTCGCGCAGTCTCAGCTTCTGCGGCCCTTCCCCCAGTACACGTCCGTCAATACCAACTCTCCTGCGGTGGCCCAGAACATGGGCTCATCCAACTACCACTCGCTCATCCTGCGCGCCGAGAAACGCCTTGCCAAGGGCTACAATCTCCTCGTTACCTACACGGGCTCCAAGTTGATCGACAACGGCAGCGGTCGCATCTTTGGCGAATCGGCGTTTGTCCCTCCAGTACAGAACGCCTACAACATTGCCGCTGAGCGAAGCCTCTCCGAGGGTGACGTCTCGCAGCGCCTCGTTACGAGCCACACCGTGCAGCTGCCATTCGGAAAGGGACAGGCGTTGGCCTCGCAGGCTCCCAAAGCTTTGGATCTGATCATCGGCGGCTGGTCGGCCACTGGTAACTTCACCTGGAATACCGGCTTTCCGCTGGCTCTCACCTCCACCGGAAACACTGGTGTCGGCAGCGCGGTGCTCAGACCGAATAGCACGGGGCAGTCAGCAGAACTCTCGGGTTCGCCGCAGAGCCGCCTGAACAGGTACTTCGATGTCGCGCAGTTCACGGTTCCCAGTTCGTTTACGTTCGGCAACGTCGCCCGAACCCTGCCCGATGTTCGAGGTCCGAGCCGCGTGAACTACGATATTGCCGTGCAGAAGAACTTCGTCCTTCGCGAACCAGTTTCTCTGCTCTTCCGGGCTGAAGCGTTCAACCTAACCAATACCCCCTACTTCTATACACCCGGCGAAGGTCTTGGTTCCCCCACTTTCGGCGTCATCAACTCAGCCACTGGCGAGCGGCAGATTCAGTTCTCCCTCAAACTGATGTTCTAGAGGCCGTTCCCATGCGAATCCTACTTGTCCTCCTGTTTGTTGCCGCCGCTGCGGAAGGCCAGACCGATCCGCGCCACATTGTCAATGCGCCTGTCATCCCCGACGAGTTCTACGCCGATCAGCCATACGTCGTCAAGACCAACGATGGAGCATGGCTCTGCGTCATCACGACGGGCAAGGGCGCCGAAGGAGAAGGTGGGCAGCACGTCATCAGCCTGCGTAGTGCAGACCGCGGCCAGAGCTGGGAGAAGGCTGTCGACGTCGAACCTTCCAATGGCCCCGAGGCTTCCTACGCCGTTATGCTCAAAGTCCCATCCGGCCGCGTTTACGTTTTCTACAACCACAATACCGACAACGTGCGCGAGGTCATTGCCGACAAGCCCGTCTACAAGGACGGACTGAACCGCCGTGTCGACAGCCTCGGCCATTTCGTCTTCAAGTACTCTGACGACCACGGGCGTTCCTGGTCCACGCAACGCTACGAAATCCCGCAACGGAATTTCGAAATCGACCGAAAGAATCCTTATCATGGCCAGCTGAAATTCTTCTGGACCGTTGGCAAGGCCTTTAGCTACAAAGGCGCGGGCTATGTCCCGCTCCACAAGGTCGGCGGCTTTGGCGAGGGCTATTTCACCTCCAGCGAGGGTGTGCTCCTTCGCAGCGCAAATATTCTCACTGAGCGCGACCCTGCCAAGATCAGCTGGGAGACCCTGCCCGACGGAGAAATCGGCATCCGCACTCCGTCAGGCGGAGGCCCGATTGCCGAGGAACAGTCTTTCTCGGTCCTTAGTGACGGCTCGATCTTCTGCGTCTTTCGCACTATCGACGGCTACCCCGCCTACACCTACAGCCGCGACGGCGGCCGCTCCTGGGAACCCTCCCAGTACATGCGCTACGCCGACGGTCGCCTCATGAAGCACCCACGCGCCGCCACTTTCGCATGGCGCTGCGAGAACGGTAAGTTCCTCTACTGGTTCCACAACCACGGAGGACGCTTCATACGCGAGCACCCGCAGCGCCGCACCATCGCCTACGAAGATCGCAATCCTGTCTGGCTGATCGGCGGCGTTGAAGCCGACTCGAGCAAGGGGAAGGTCATCCGCTGGTCTCAAGCTGAGATCGCCCTATACGACGACGATCCCATCATCCGCATGTCCTACCCCGACCTCGTAGAGGACGGCGGCAATTATTACTTGACCGAAACGCAGAAAGACATAGCCCGCGTTCACAAGCTCGATCCCACCTTCCTCGAAGGGCTTTGGAACCAGTTCGAATCGAAGGCCGTTTCCCCTCAGGGCCTCGTTCTCGACCTCTCTTCAACCATTCCTGCTTCCGCTAAAGCGCCGGCCATCGCCCCCTTCTATCAGCGCTCCAGGCGCGCCGACCACGGCAAGGCGGACATGCGCACCGGCTTCTCCCTCGACCTCTGGACCCACCTTCAGTCCACCGCCCCAGGCCAGATACTCCTCGACAACCGCACCACTGACGGCAAGGGCTTCGCCCTCGTCACTGCCGCGGACGATGCCGTCGAACTCATCATGAATGACGGGCGCACTGAAAATCGGTGGTCCTCGGACCCTGGCACCATCCGGCCCGGCAAACTGCAGCACATCGCCGTCATCGTCGATGGCGGGCCGAAGATTATCACTTTTGTCATCGATGGCATCCTCAACGATGGTGGCGATGCGCGCCAGTTCGGGTGGGGCCGCTTTAGTCCGAACCTCAGGTCCGTCGCAGGCGCTGCCGACCTCCGCATTAGCCAATCCTCGGTGCGCCGCCTTCGCATCTACGACCGCTTTCTCAGAACCTCCGAAGCCGTTGCCGCATTTCGCGCTGGTCCGCAATAGATCAGTCATCTCGAAGAGTCAACAACTTGTCAGTAACGCTCAGGAGGAGTTCCATGCGTCCTCCCGATTCTCAATTGAGGCCACGCTGCCTCCTGCTCCGGCCTGTATTCGCGACAATGGCCGCCGAGAGCGTAGGGCCTTGGCGGCTAGCTGGGAAAGCGCTACAAGCCCGTGCCATCTGCCTGGTCTGAGGAACTGACTGGCATGGGCGATCAGGAAGATCCTCCATCCCGCCCTAACAGCTGCATTTTTGTTTGATCGTCAGCAGCAAGGTTCTGAGCTTCAATCGCGCTCCATACTCCGAGCATCCTGCCATGAAGCTCCTGCGCACTTCCATGATTGCCCGTCTGTACGGCCTTCCATGGCGCCACCCACAACTCCGTTGCCGCCGACAGAACGGGCGCAATCGCGGCATCCGCGCTGCGTCGGAAGGAGTGGTACCGCAACGGATCTGCCGCGGCGATGATTCTCACCCGCTGGTCCAATTTCGCCTCGCGCCCGAATGGTGCGGGTGAGTTTTTCGGCCAAACGTCTTCGGCAAACCCAG
This sequence comes from Acidobacteriota bacterium, assembly GCA_016213725.1. Lineage (GTDB taxonomy): Bacteria > Acidobacteriota > Terriglobia > Bryobacterales > Bryobacteraceae > Paludibaculum. The sequence goes on from JACQZS010000131.1 coordinate 17,314, forward strand.
TGCAGAAGCGCTTCGGCAGCGAGCCGGGGAGATGGGCGCGCGGGCGGTGCGGCTAGTATTAATAAAAAGTAATCCGCCGTTGTGTCGTAAAACAGGTGGCGGGTTTCGTTATGGAGTAGGAAGGAGCGATCCGGTGGCATGGAAGACGCGCTGACAGGCGCGGGACAGTTGGGCCAATCACGAAGCGGCGATCGCTCGCTCGAGGGTTGGGTGCGGGATCAATTCGGGGAACACGGACCTGGCCTGCGGCGGTACCTGATGCGGATGCTAGGCGACGCGACTCTCGCGGAGGATCTTGCGCAGGAGGTTTTTCTGCGCCTGTTCGAGGAAGCACAGAAGCGCAATAGAGTCGAGAAAGTCCGCCCGTGGGTCTTCCAGGTAGGGCACAACATCGCGATCGACCACCTGCGCCGAAGCGGGAAAGACGCATGGCCGGCACAAAGTGAACTGATGGGGGAGCCGGACCAGTCGCCGAACGCCGAAGAACTGCTGCTGAAGGCAGAGCGCATGGCGCAGGTGCGTCAAGCGCTTTGCCTGCTGAGCCCTCAGGAGCGTCAGGTGATCGAATTGCGCGCTGAGGGCTTGAAGTACAGGGAGATCGCGGACCTGATGGGATTGCAGTTATCCAGCGTGGCCACATTTCTCGGCCGGGCGGTGAACAAGATCGCGAGGCAGATTCATGCTTAAGGAATGGCGTTTCTGGGCTTCGCCGGAGGGGCACGAAACCGAGGAGAAGCTGCTGCTGCACATCGATGGCGTGCTGGAGCCTCGCGAAGACGAACGGGTTGAGCGTCATTTGCGCGACTGTTGGCAGTGCCGGGCAAAGAAGGTGCGGATGGAAGCCGCGATTGCGGCGTTCATGGAAGAACGCCAGCAGGCGATCCCGGATGCGGAACCCTCGCTGGACGAGCGATTCCGCCGCCGGTTGGAGGGTCTGATGGTAGTGGCACCACCCCGCCGATTGCCGATGCGAGTCTTGGCCCGCAGAGTGATCCTACCCGTGGCGGCCGCAGCGGCGACGCTCGCCGGAGTTGGACGCTGGGATGCGGCACAGAGAATCGTGATCGACTTCCTGGCGCCCGCCGGGCGGCCAGCCGTCCGGGTCGCGAAGATCCCCGCTCCCCCGCTCACTAGCATTCCTTTGCAGCCCAGGGCGCAGCCGGCGCCAGATGCCCCGCTTGCCATGCCGGAGCCAGCTCCGCTGGCGAAATGGAACACGGACGCGGCGGAGCTGGCGGCCTATCTCGCGTTGGAGGAGATGCATCTCTGCTGCGGAAACGATACGACAGTGCTGCGCGAGGCGAACGGCACGGTACGGGTCAAAGGGGTGGTGAGTACCCGGGAAACCGGCATGAGCCTGGTTGGACGTCTTTCGGGCTTCCCGGAGGCACGGGTGGAGGTTGAATCCGCCGATGATCTTGCGCCCGCCGCTACCTCGGCGGCTGCAGCAGACCTGGTTCTAGCGGCCCGCCAACCATTGTTCGAGAGGCGGCTGAAGGAGCACTTCCGGAAGCTCTACGACGCGGAGCAGGCGGGCAAGGAGATGGCGGCGTACGCCAGCCGGTCGGTCCGGCTAGCGTACGCGGCGCAGCAGGAAGCGCGGACGCTGCGAGTTCTTGCAGAGGCGTTTCCGGGATCCAGAGTGCGGAGAATGAGCGCGGAAGAACGGCAACGCTTCGCTGGAATGGTGCGCAGCCATGCCACGAAGTTTGAAGAGCAGGTGCAGGCGCTCGAAGCGCATTGGAGCCTGCTTGCCGGTTCCGGGGCGGGCACACCCCGGCCGCAGGAAGCTGGCAATCAGCCGGACTTGATGGACCTTGAGACGAGAACAAAGCGCATCAGCGAACTGGCGGAAGCGCTGTTCGCGGGGCTGGAGATTGCGGGCGCCGAGGCTCAGGATTGCTGGATCGAGATCCGCCGGCTCACCCGGGAACTGGACGAATGGCGCCGCCTGAGCGCGGCGACGGACCTCACAGCGTGGTTGGGACCCGCCTGGGAGCACTCCCGCGCGGACGCAAGAGAGAAGGAGTAGAAGATGATGCAGAGATACTTGCTGGTTTTCCTTGCGATTCTGGCAGCGGTTCCGGCGTGGGGACAGACCGCCCGTATTACGGGCATCGTGACAGATTCAAGCGATGCCGTGATGCAGGGAGTGGAGGTCACGGCGACCAACACTTCCACCGGAGTGTCGCGCAAAGCAGTCTCCAACGACCAGGGCAACTACTCCATGCCATTCCTGCAGCCCGGGCCCTACCGCATCACGGCGCAGGCGAGCGGCTTCAAGCCGCTGAGCCGGGACGGCATCACGCTGGTGGTGGACCAGGTGGCGCGCATCGACATCCGCATGGAAGTGGGGCAGTTGACAGAGACTGTCGAGGTGAAAGCGGAAGCGACGCTGGTGGATTCCTCCAACGCCACGCTGGGTGTTGTGGTGGAGAACCGGCGTGTGACGGACCTGCCTTTGAATGGCCGGAACGCCCTGGCTCTGGTGATGCTGACGCCCGCGGTGGTATCGCTCGCCGGGCCGACGAACAGCGGGTTCGCCAACCGGGGGACGGCGCTTTCGGCCGTCAGCATCAACGGGGGCCCAGCGGTCTTGAACAACTACGTTCTGGATGGCGGCAACAACAACCAGGCGCAGCAATCGGACATCAACGTGCAGCCGGCAGTGGATGCCGTGGAGGAGTTCAAGGTACAGCACAACACCATGTCAGCCGAGTACGGCTTCACGGCAGGAGGAGTGGTGAATGTGGTGACGAAGAGCGGAACCAACCAGTACCACGGCACGCTGTATTACTTCCTGCGGAACGACAAGCTCGACTCCCGCAACGCGTTCGCGCAGGTGCGGGCGCCTTTCCGGTACAACCAGTTCGGCGGCTCGCTGGGCGGGCCGCTGACGCTCCCCGGCGCCTATGACGGCAAGAACCGCAGTTTCTTCTTTGCCAACTACGAGGAATGGCGCTACAAGCGCTACGACAACCCGATCTTCCGAGTGCCCACGGCAGAGGAGCGCGCGGGTGATTTCTCGAATCTCCGGGCAGCCAGCGGTGCGTTAGTCACGATTTACGACCCGCAGACGACGCGAGCGAATCCAGCAGGCAGCGGCTTCGTCCGCGACGCGTTTGCCGGGAACCGCATTCCGGCCAACAGAATGGACCCGGTGGCGAAGAACATCCTGCCGTACTACCCGCTGCCGAACCGCCCGCCCACCGATCCGTTCACGCAGGCCAACAACTACATCAGCAACATCGACGAGAACCAGTCGATGCGCCAGTTCACCACCAAGCTGGATCACAGGCTGACGGACCGCAATTCGCTGTTCGGCCGCTACACATACTACCGCCACCGCACG
>JACQZS010000135.1 GCA_016213725.1 Acidobacteriota bacterium
ACCGCTTCGCCGAGCTCGTAAGCGTTCGGTCCCGGCCGTCTAGGCAGGCCGGTGTGGTGCTGCGATGCTCGAAGTGGACATGCGATGGCGTGTCCTGGAGAGCAGATGGACGGAGCGGGTCGGAGTTCAAGTACAAAATCAGCCGTGGTACCGGCTGGGACTGAGAAGCGCCGGCGGCGGTCGGTTGCGGAGCGGCGGCAGATTGTGGAGGAAACGCTCCTGCCGGGCGCGTCAGTGGCGCGCGTGGCGCGAGCGCACGGGGTCAATGCGAATCAGGTCTTCTACTGGCGCGCGTTGTACCGCCGCGGGCGATTGGGCGGCGCGGCGCTGGTCGCGGTGACGCTGGCCGACACGACAGCCGAAACGATGGCACCGGCGCTGCCGGCGGAGCCTGTGTCCGTTGAGCCGGGCACGATTCACATCCAGTTCCGCACGGCGCGAGTGCGCATCGAGGGCCGGGCCGACCCGGCTGTACTGCGGGCCGTGTTGGAGGCGCTGGGCGGATGATCGCGCCGCCGAGCGGGGCACACATCTGGCTGGCGGCGGGCAATACGGATCTGCGGCGCGGCTTCACGGGCTTGAGCGCGCTGGTGCAAACCGTCCTGGAGCATGATCCGTTTTCAGGGCACGTCTTCGTGTTTCGCGGGCGTCGTGGTGATCTGATCAAACTGCTGTGGTGGGATGGCGACGGGCTGTGCCTGTTTGCCAAGCGTCTGGAGCGTGGGCGTTTCGTGTGGCCACGGGCTGAAAACGGCACGGTGGCGCTGACGCGGGCGCAGCTTTCGATGCTGCTGGAAGGCATTGATTGGCGGCGTCCGGTGCGCACGGCGGCGCCGCAGATGGCGGTTTGAGAAAACGACAAAAACACGCGGAAATGTTCGATATTGTGGCACCCGAATGAGCCGCGCGCACGTCCATTGATTATGCCTGCCGCGCCCGCTCCGCTGCCCGATCTGAGCACGCTGGACGCGGCTGCGCTGCGGGCGCTGATCATCGAGCAACACGCCCGGCTCATCTCGCGAGACACCGAGATTGAGAATCTGAAACTGCTCGTGCTGAAGCTCAAGCGGATGCAGTTTGGGCGCAAAAGCGAGAAGCTCGACAAGCAGATCGAGCAGCTCGAATTGCGCTTGGAAGAGCTGGAGGGCGAGCCACAGCCGGAGCCGGTTGTGTTTGAAACGGGCGTAGCCGGAAACGTTTCAAACAAGAAGCCCGCCCGTCGTCCGCTGCCGGAGCACCTGCCGCGTGAGATTGAAACGCATGCGCCGAGTGAGACCGCGTGCCCGGCCTGTGGTGGGGCGTTGAAGAAGCTCGGTGAAGACATCAGCGAAATCCTCGAATACGTGCCGGCGCAATTCAAAGTGATCCGCCAGGTGCGGCCGAAGCTGGCCTGCACAGCGTGCGACGCCATCGTGCAGGCGCCGGCGCCGAGCCGCCCGATCGAGCGCGGCCTGGCCGGACCGGGCCTGCTGGCGCACGTGCTGGTCTCGAAGTACGCGGATCACTTGCCGCTCTATCGTCAGGCTGAAATCTACGAGCGCGCGGGGCTCGAACTGGACCGCTCGACGCTGGCCGATTGGGTGGGCGCGTCGAGCCGCCTGCTGGCGCCGCTGGTCGAGACGCTGCGGCGCTACGTGCTCGACACGCGGAAGCTGCACGCCGACGACACGCCGGTGCCGGTCCTGGCGCCGGGGACGGGTCGGACCAAGACCGGCCGGCTGTGGACCTACGTGCGCGACAATCGCGCCGCGGGCGACGCGCACGCGCCGGCCGTGTGCTTTGCATATTCGCCAAATCGCAAGGGCGAGCATCCGCAGGCGCATTTGAAGGACTTTCGCGGCACGCTGCAGGCCGACGCCTTCGCGGGATTCAATCCGCTTTACGAGCAGGCTGAGCGCGGCATCGTCGAAGCCGCCTGCTGGGCGCACGCGCGGCGCAAGTTTTACGATCTACAGCAAGCGCATGCGTCGCCGATCGCGGCCGAGGCCATCGCGCGCATCGGTACGCTCTACGCGATTGAAAGCGAGATCCGCGGACGCTCGCCCGATGAGCGGCGCCAGGTGCGTCAAGCACGTGCTCGCCCGCTGCTCGATTCGATGCACGCATGGCTACAGGCGAAACTTGGCCAACTATCGAAGAAATCCGCTGTCGCGGCGGCGATCGGCTATGCCCTCGGGCGCTGGCCTGCGCTGACGCGCTACTGCGATGACGGCCTTGTCGAGATCGATAACAACAACGCCGAACGGGCGCTGCGCGCCGTCGCACTTGGACGGAAGAACTATCTGTTTGCCGGCTCTGACGCCGGTGGCGAGCGCGCCGCCGCGATCTATAGCCTGGTCGGCACGGCCAAACTCAACGGCCTCGATCCGGAGGCCTACCTGCGCGACGTGCTCACGCGCATCGCCGGCCACCCGGTCAACCGTGTCGCCGAACTGCTGCCCTGGAACATGGCGAAGACGCCAGCCTGAGCCGTCACCGACCCATGCCAAATGTGTCCACATAACCTGCTATGTGGACACACAAACCTCACTCATAACGGCCTCGCGTGCCCCCATCCTCCTCCCGACCAGAACGGCCGACGCCGGACGCTTACCCGAGCTCGCTGCCGCGAACAACCCCTCTGGCTGGGCGGGCATGCTGAAGGTGAAAACCCCCACTGGGGCGACTCTTGGCTACCTCTTGCTTTACAGCAACCCCTAGCTATAGCTAGTTGACGGCCCACACATCGTATTCTGCAAGCGGCTTCGTACGTCGACGAAGGAACGCATCGGCTTGCCGCTTTCCCGATGCGGCAGTACCAGCTTGGATGATAGTTCTTATTCGCCAACCGCTACCCGAGAGCGAACTCTTAATGATGTCTAAGGGACTCGCCTTTCGATCGGAGATGCCACCGAAACGGATCACCATGCGAGCATCGGAGGTGCAGACACGGGCCGCATTGCGCCAGACGGTCGCAAGGTCCGCAGCGAACGCCTCTGGACTCGAATGGACGACCTGATCCATGTTCGTATAGTCTACGGCAGCGGGGCCCCCAACAAACCAATTGCGGAGCCACTGATCTGGCCGGTAGGTTCGCATGCCGTAGTAGGGCGGCGATGTGATGATCCATCGGAACTTGGCGCCCGGGGCTTCAGGTTGCATCGATTCTTGTTGCCTGCTATCCGCCAGCCGGCACTGGCCCACCCCCGTGGGCACTGCAGAGAAGTAACGTTTGGCGCGTCGCTCAATTACTGCCTTAGTATCCACGAATCGAGGTCTCTCGCCGCGTTCACGCCAGTATTTGATTGAATAGGCAGGCTTAGGCGCATACGTGCGCGGGCTTTGATTCGACAGATATCCTGGAAACGCTTTCTGCTGTGGACCGTGCAGTGCGCCCAAGATGATGCCGCGCAACGCGAGTCGAGCCTCCGTCGGGCCGTCTGCAAGGAATGCTTCACGCAGTCGACAAATGGCATCGAGTGTATCGCGATGGAAAGCCCACTCCCAAAACTCACCCTCGGGGATCAGCCGAGGAGGGGGGCCAGCCAGAATGCTGCGCAACTCCCGCATGATCTCAGGTACACTCGTTTCCACCAATTTGGCAGCCGTTATAGCTGCAGCAACAGGATTAGAGTCTATTCCGAGTGATGGCAGCCCGAAAATGCGAGCTGCAAGATTCGTGGTGCCGCGACCGCAGAACGGATCGAGGACCCGATCGCCCTGCGAAGCCCTCTTGCCGAGGATAGCCAGTGGGAAGTCAAGCGGGAACATCGTGAAATACGGACACAGTCCGTTCAAAGCCGCTTGCCCGTTGAACTGAGTTAGCATCTATCGCTTCCTTCTGACGTAGCTGGTGTTGTTCTTGTTCTGGTTTCTGTAAGCTTCCCAGCTTTCATTCTGCGGCCCAAACACTCTGGTCATCGCCTTAGCGACGAGTTGGTACGCGAGTTGGTTACGGTCATCCATCTCCGGTGGAAGGTGCTCCAGGAAGAACGCCTTGACCGATCCCCACGCAGCGCCTTCCGGGGAATCAATCTTGGCCATCAACTTCGAATCAGCCTGGAGCCGCCGGACCATTTCATCCTCAAGGTTCGCCATGACATCGACAGGCTCCGACTCTTCGGTGTCTGGAAACAGACTGCTCGGGGCCTCGCCGGTTGGTACCTGCACTGGGCCAACTGGTTGACGAGTGCCAGGGAAGGTCCTCCGAAGGGACTCTGCGTAGGTGTGACCCGGCGGCAAGTTGTACATCTTGTCGCGCATGGCGAAAAGCTTCTCAAAGGAGAGGACCCGCAGGCTTACGGGATACGGCTTGCCGCCAACAGAGCTCCAAAACACGCCTTGGCCCGGAATTGGTTCGTTCAACAGTGAGCTCAGCAGGTCGTCACTAAAGTGGGCATTTGCCTTCTTGAGCGAAGTCAGATCCGCTGCGGAGAGCAGGTGAAAGATGAACCAATTATCGCCTTGGCTCAGAATCTCAACGGGGATACTGCCGGGCTGCTGCGTGATCAGGAGCGCGCCGAGATCATATTTCCGCCCCTCTTTGACCCACGCAACGTAAGGTTCCGACGCCGGCGCATTCTCGTTCAAAACAGACTGGGCCTCTTCGACTACCGCAATCGTCGGTATCGTCTTCGGGTCAGCAGCTGTGAACTCTTGCTGGTTCCGATCGAAGATCCTCCGGAGAATCAGGCCTGACAGGACGAGCGACTGGCCGCCGCGCATTTGCGATACGTCAATCACGCAGATCTTCCCCTCGGAGAGCGCGTGGACCAGCATGTCCATCAGTTGGCTGCTCTTGTCGTGGAGCATTCGGACAATGGCGGTCATGTTTCCACGCGCAGCCAGGGCTTCAGCCTCTTGCCTCTGGGCATCCAGATCGAGCAAGTGGCAGATATCTTCAAGAGGAGTGGCGTTCCCATTCGCGTCAATGAGGTTGACCAGAGACTCCCATCGCTCTTGCGACAATCCGCGGAGTTTCCTGACGTTTTGCTGTTCTTGACGCTCCGGTCCCAAAGCGATGGCGATGACATCGCCTGGCCGCAGCCTCCGGATATCGAGCTTGATACCACCCGCTACAAACGATTGGTAGAACGGGCTGGGGTTCTTCCGCTCGGTGAAGACAACGAGTTTATCTTCCAAAGCAGGGACATCGCACAGCCCCGGCCTCCCCTTGTCATCGGGCCAGAAGTATTCGCCGTCAGGGTCGAAGATTACTGTGCCGACAGGCACCTGTTTTCCCGCGCGCTTGGTGACATGTGGAGTGGTCTCGTAGAGCTTGGCGAATAGCAGCTTGTTCAGATTCGACTTGCCAAATCCCGCGCGAGCAAAAACGAAGCTCCTGCGCGAGACGAGTGACTCCATTGGAAACCGGACAAGCACTTCTGGTTGCAGAATCTGCATCCAGTCCTGCGCCTCTACCTGGGCATTTCCGCCAGCGTAGATGTACTCGCCGAACGCCAGGTGACCTATGGGCGCCCCCCCGATGTTGTGCCCGGCGATTTCCTGGAGAACGTCTTCTGAAGGGAAGGCGACCTTGCTTCCGACATGGGGCAAACGCCGATGGGAAGGGACGAACGTCAGTCCTTTCCCGTTCTTCCGGAGCACGCCGAGGACCCTGATATTGACCCGGTATTTGAGGTACTGTTCCCGGAGGTCTTCGGGAATCGCGCGCTCCTCTCGTACCGCGCGAATGTTGAATTCCTCGCCAGACCCGAACGACAACTTGCCCTCTGATGAGAAGGACGCGATGCGGCCGAGCACTGCCTCATCCGGAGTTTCGAGCTGCACGAGGAGGAACTGGCCGTGCATGGGGATGTTTTGAAACTCGTTACGGTAGGGCAGCACTAAGTCCGCGTGGAACTCGAGGCCCCCTTGCTGGAACCCGCGAAATATACCTACAACCTGGTCACGCGGAAAGAGTTGGAACTCGGTGGTTCTTGCCGTTGCTTGATTTTCGGGCATTGGGGCTCCTGTCGTTAGCGGTATCGTCCTTGGGCTGGGTCGGCATCCTGGAGTTGGAACGCATCCAAAGTTCCGGCATCTACACCGAGACTGCCGCGAACGCCTTCATAGATAAAGTCCTGCAGGACATCAAAGTCGAAGTCAACCAGAGCCGCGTTCTCGTGGGCCTTCTGGAGACAACGCGGGTAGTGGGGCACGGGGAAGCCATTGATCGCATCAGCCAACATTGAGCCGAGTACAACCTGAGAATCCTTCACCTGAGACAGAAAGATATCGACCGGCCAAATCGGGTCTCTACGCTGGGATCCAAACTTCACGAGGAACATCTTCCCACCGACGAATTTGTTGATCTCCCCGCCTTCGCCCGCACGATCGTCACCACGTGCGAACTCGGACCAAACGTATGCTTTCTCTTCCACGTCCCGCGGAACCTCGACGTAAGCCGGATAGTCACTCTGGAGCACGCCCTCGAGTGCCATCGCGAGGCGATAGCGGGAGAGAACCTTGCTGTGCTTCGCAACACCTGCCAGATAGATCCTCCGCCGGCTTCGTTCCCATTGGGCCTCGATGCGGTCTTTCATGCCGGCGAGAAGCTTCGGGAAGAGGTCCCCGGCGAACACCTTACTGCGCAACAGGCCGTCGCACACGATGAGCGTGTCGGTACCGAAATCCTTCTTAAGGATCGAAAACAGGATGGCCCACTCCACCAGTTCCCGATAGACCTGCACCCAACTGGGTGACACGGGCTTGCCCTTTTGGCTTGGGCGGATCATGTGTGAGAGAGCCGGGAGGGTGCTGACGCCCAGATAGGACATCATTTCTCCCAGCGCAGTGCGAGCGGAGCCGTCACCATTGAACTGCCGAGAGTCGAGTTTCACAATCTCGGTAGTCGGCGAGACTGCCTCCAGACAGTATTCGTTATCGCTGCTATCGACCACCCGGACCAACTGAACCAGGAACGGGTCGAACTGAAGCTGGTTATTGCCACCGTCCGTGCCGACGAGCGAAATGGATGTCGTTGCCCGGGGTTGAATTCGCCGGGTCGCACTTCTGAGCGGTCGAATTTCGGCGCGCAGGGTATCCAAAACGTCCTGATCCGCACCGATACAGTCGGCGATCGCGTCTTTCAGGTCCTTGATAGTTTCCGGATCAAACACTTGCCCTCCTGCCTTTGCACGAACCTGCGGTCGGCTCTGGTCTTGCGCTCCTCGAACATCGCGAGGACACGCTGTGTCCGTTCACGCTCGGCGGCGTTGAAGTCAAGCCATGCGAGGGTGGACTCCATAGAATCTCAAGGCCTTACACCCTGGCTCCCCGACCTCTCGGGGCCGGAATCAGGAACGAGCCGTGCTTTTGGATTAGGATCTGTCGCTGCCGCTCAACTTGAGGGTCGCCGGGGTGTTCCGCCTCCCAATCCTCAAGCCACCGATTTCGTTCGCGGGTGTCACCGAGCATATCGAGGCAGATGACGGCCGCACAGTAAATGGCAGAGCTGATCGCTCGTTCGCCGCCGCTCAGTGCCTCGGGCGACTTGATATATGCCTTTGCGTCGTCAGCGGCCTCACGCCACATTTTTTCCGCTTTCTCCCGATGCATGCCCCGATGGAAATCAAAGCCAGCCTGCTTCTTGGCAAAGATCTTGCGCTCCATCACTTCATAGAAATCCGGGAATACCTTGATGGCTCGATCGGCGACGGAGATTGCCCTGGACCATTCTTTCTCCCCGATCTCCATTCCAACCCACTGCAGGTACATGTCTCTGCGACCGCTCTTCAGCTTTGCGGCCGACTCGAATTGTGTCCGTGCGTCAGCCAGGCGGCCCATACGCTTATAGACGTAGCCGAGGAAACTGTGTAGATCAGGGGCCTGTGGATACTTTTCGAGAGCTTCTAACAAGATCTGCTCCGACTCTTGGTATCGGTCCGCGTTCAGGCGAAGTTGGGCCTGTCGGATGAGTGCGCCCACCATGCCGGAAGCGACTTCGGGCATTTGTCCCCTGAGCATCTTGCTGGCGCGCTCAATCCGGGCATAGAAGTCACTCTGGCCCTCGACGAGCCGGACCAACTTCTTCGTGTTCAGGTTGATATCGAAGCGCTGTTCAGCTTCGATCACTTTGGGCTTGGGAAACAGGAATAGCGTCTGCAGCTCAGAGAGCGCCGAAAGCAGACGATCCTCCGACATTTCTAGAATGCTTTCGAGCTCAGCGTATGAAATCGGCCCGTCGGTTACGGCGGCGGCGACAAGGATCTTCTTCCCGTCCTGTGAGAGTCTTTCCATCTCCCTCTGCAGTGCGTACTTCCGGGCCTCGTCGCCACGACGTTCAGCCCATGTGCTCAGTGCTTTCTTGACATCAACGATTCTTGTCAAACGCAGGAGATCATCCATGTAGAGCGGGGAACCGTCGGTCACCTTGACCAGCTCCGAGATTACCTGAGGTGTGAATTGCTGGCCGTCGAGCCCATAGAGATGGACCCGCGAGCGAATGAAGCTCTCTGCCTCGTCCTTCTCAAAGCCCTTCACCACGTAGCTGCGAACCCCAGGTATGTCACGCCGAGAGGTCAGCAGCACTGCCGACTGCGTGTGTGGGATTTCGTACGTGAACAGGCTGACCACATCGCTGTCTTCAAGAAGGGTGTCAATATCGTCGCCGACGATGAAGGCTGGATAGGAATTCAGGTAGTCTAGGAGGAGGCGCTTTCTCTCCTCGAAGGGTTTCGAGAAGTCGTCTGTAACCGCTCCGTATTCGGACAGCAAACGATTGACGGCATCGTCGACTGTTGAGAAGTCGGGGGAATCGATGCTCACAACCTTACCTTCTTGGAACCGGCGGCGCTTCGCGCTGAGCCAGACGATGAGTTGGAAGCGCCCAGGAGCGTCGGCCAACTGCTGTGCATACCGGTAGGCTACAGCCGACTTGCCTTTGCCGCCGTCGCCAGCCAGGAGGCAACGACGGTTGTCCAACTGGTCGAAGTGCGACTTGACCTGCTCCAGCAACCCCGTCCGGCCGACGAACTCCATGTAGATCGAATCCTGCGGCGGCAGTTGCCGCAGGGCAGATGCTCCCGCAGTTGGCCCCCCAGCCAGACTATCCCTCAGCTTGGCGAGTTCGGCGGCCTCAACCGACAGACCGAGCGCATCCAGAATCTGCTTAGCATCAACCAAGAGGCCGAAAGCTTCATCGTAGGGAACCTCCTCCTCGACCGGGTGGGACAGAGGGTCACGACAGTCTTTCATCTGCTTGAGGTTGCCGAGGAGCTTACTCTTGACGGGACGGGGTTGAGTTGAGGGATGCCCCCCGTTGGCAGAGAAGATCTTATCGAAGAAGCGATCGAAGATTTCGAAGAAATGATTGACACCGAGAAGATCATAGTCGTCCCGGATTGTCGTCGCTGTCCCGCCGGTCTCCCGAGACTGAGTCGCGTTGGTCGCGGCTTTCGTCCAGCTCTCACCGAAGAGCCGCTTCATCTGCTGCAGGTGGTCGTTCGGAAAGGCTCGTGGCAGGCGCTCCCGAATAAAGCCAACCATGGCGTTGCGAAACACTCGCTGGATGCCTTGATAACAGATCGCGTTATTGTCAAGCATTTGCATCACCCTTCGATGAACAACTGTTGCTGCTGTACCGGCTTGCCTCCGGTTCTTCGCCGATCCCGCGGTTCGAACCTGGTGTGCTCGGCCAGGCCCAGCAGAGCCTCCACTTGACCGGCGGCACGCATTACCTGGTACACGTCGATTTGGTCGATCGTGGTGTTGTCCCGGACATAGTCCTTCAGATACGTCTCCGACGCAGACTGAACGCCGTTCCGAGCGCAAACGAGATACGCCACGGATTCGGCCTCGAGTTCTGCTTGTGTGTGGTCAGGTCGGGGACGCTCTGGCACGTTCAGCTTCTTGTCTGGCCCAAGATGACCGAGAAACAGGTGCGCCAACTCATGGGCCACCGTCGTGAACTGCACGGGTGGCTGGTGGTTGCGATTGACGTGCATCCGATACTCTGTGGCCTCTTTGTCGTCTGCGGGCCGCTTGATCACCCGGATGGAGCCCGCCCGCTGGTCGCCGGCGTCGACCAGACACCAATCGATGTTCTTCCGCCGAAGCGGTTCGGCGAAGGATGCGATTCTCTCCGCGTCGACCGGTCCCTGTGCGTAGAAGGAGAAGACATCTCGAGGCAGTTCGGCACCTTCCGTATCCACGACGTCATACACAAGTGCGACCGGCCCAAACGGCCACAGGATCAAGAGCGGACGCACGCCGTCCTTGGGTTTCCTTCCAAAACGAACCTGCCAGTCAAAGGCCGAAGCCGCGAAGCGCAAGCCGGGCTTCTGGACTTGGAGAAGCATGGCATTGAACGGTGCGAAGTTGCGCATCCGGGCCACGAACTCAAGCAGTTGCTGATAGTCCTTGCTCTTCGTGTAAAGCCGCGAGTCAGTTAGCAGCTGATCCAATAGGGACCGGGTGGCGTCGTTTTCGAAAGGGATCGATTGAGAATCGTTTTGCATTGTGGCTCAGCGCCTCATACCACCGCTTCCGCAGCACCTGGCAAGCCCAGCGCGGTCCTGAGCTGATCGACACACACCTGAGGGGTGCTGAAAATCTGTGGGCCAAGAAAGCGAAGGACTATCCATCCGTCGGCCTGGAGCAGGTTGGACTGGCGGCCGTCATGTATGCGCTGGCGCAGCGAGGAGTGGAACTCCATGCCGTCGGCGTAAATCAAGATCCTTCGTGGTGTGGTGTAAGCAAAATCCGCTCGCGTCAGTAGTCTGCCTAGGCCATCGCGAACTTCATGCTGCTTCGCCGGCTCGGGGAGGCCGGCGGCACGTATCGCCCTGAGCAGGGCCAACTCAATCGGAGATTCACAGCCCTCGCGGCGCGCCTCCTCCCACTCCGGCCCTTCCGTTGGCACCGGGGCGACCGGCGTCGCAATCGGCGACAAACCGCTCGCGGCCGCGACGCGCAAGTAGGGCATCGCCAACCGCCAGTTCAGCAGACCGTGCACCCGCTGATTCCGATAGCTGCGGAGGCACCGGTAGCAGGACGCAGGACAGTCATGCCCATCAAGGTGGCGGATCGCTGCCTGCACGACCGAGTTGAACTCTCGCAAGAGCCCATCAATCACTCCGGCGCCGCCCAATACCTTGTCGGCGAAGAGGATCTCCAGCGCTCGCGACCGGCCATCGGCATCGCGCGCGGTAAGCACCATGACCTCAAGATCGTCATCGTTGAGTTCGAAGTGCTTCAGTGCCCCTTCCAGAAGCGCCGCACCGATGGACCAAGCCCAGGACACGCCGTCTTCGTGTTGCTCGGCAAGTCCAGGAACAATCAGACGAAGAGTATCGGCCCTTCCCTGGTGCCCCAATACAACTTCACGGGGTTCGCCGTTACAGCGCTGGGCATGGGGATCCTGGTCGGCGCGCGGATCGCGCGCTTGCCGCCGGCCCCGTTGCGGTTGACCCTCCGGAGGATGCACGGGACGAACCCACTCGCCACACGTGCCGCAGAGGCGGAATGGCTCGGGCCGCCCGCCGTTTCTTGGAGCGTCACCATCCGGGCTGTTGTCTATGGAGCCGTGGTTGACCCACCAGATCTGCTCCTGCCGCCTTTTCTCGAGCCGCCAGGCACCCAGCGCCCATGCCTCGGCCGGCACATCCCGCTGAGGATGCGACCGCACATCGTACACCCCCTGTTGGCGCTCTTCCTCGCTGTCCGGCTCCACTTCGTCGAGCCAGGCCTGAAATGCCGCAGCATCCCACGCCTCCTGGTTCGCGCCTGACAGTTCCGCATTGCATCGACGGCAATTGTTGTTCGAAGCCTGCGCAAGCCCGCAAACGGGACACTCCGTATACACGAATCGTTCCGGGCCGCGTCCCGTGCCCAGCGCCCCGGGGCGGTTCAGTGCCAGACCGCGGACTCTCCAGCGGTGCCCCCGGGCGTAGACTGTCTGGCCGGGACAGAACTCTCGTTGCGCCTGCATCCTTCCGGCAAAGATAACGTCCGGGTCAAGACCCAGCGACAGAGACCCCGGGTCCCCGGGGAAGGCGTAACCCGGAAGCAGGCCGGCCTCAGCCAGAACTGTCGGCAGATAGGAGTACTTGTAGTCTGCGCGAAGCTTCTGGGCGAGACGCCGGTAGGATGCCTCCGTAATCTCCTCCGCGCGATTCAGCCCAACCCTCGTGCCGAGCTCACTCATTCGGCGCACAGCCTCGGCAATCAGGGCCCCACGTTGCTCGATCACACCACGCACGCGACGAGGAAACCCTGAAACGACGGATTCCAACCATTTCGCCGTAACGCCCGGCACTGCCCCAAAGATCTCCTGAGCGCGAGCGCGTGCTGGCGGCGCGGCCTGTTCGAGTCGCTGGACCAGGACGTTCATGTTGCTTTCGATCACGGTTCCACGATCCGTCAGTAACGGTTCGAGGTTGCTCGCGAATTCGAGGGCCGCCTCTTCCACCACCAGGCTATTCACATGCCGTTCGATCGCCGCCAGATTCTCCAGATTGAACCGGGGCGGCGGGATCGCGCCGGAGATCACTTCGTCGGGGTGGTCGAAGAAGTAGCCATCGTGCGGTGTGCCTCGGGCGAACCCAGCGATGATGCCCGTGCGCGTTTCTCGTCCCGTCCGGCCCGCCCGCTGTGCGTAGTTGGCGGGGCTGGGTGGCACGTTGCGCATGGCCACCCCCTCCAGATCGCCGATGTTCACGCCGAGCTCGAGCGTCGGTGTGCAAACAAGAACATTCGGGCGCGGTGGGTTCTGCTTGAAGCCCTCCTCCGCTCGCAAACGTTCTTCCTCTGTAACGGCGGCGGAATGTTCGCCCGGCAATAGGGCCGGGGCGTAAGGCGCCGCAATCGAACGCGCATGCAGGTTTCGTTCTACTAAGGCGCCAGCGTAAACCTGCATGGTCCCGCTACATCGGGGTCGCGCGCACCCCGCCCCGATGGAGCCATTGGCCTCGATTCGGCCGCACACGACACAGCGCGCGTAGGTCCCGGCCACGCAGACTTCAATCACGTCGTGCCGTAGAAGCAGCCCTTCGGCTTCTCCCGCATTCCTGCCAATTCGACCTCTCACCAGGAAACGGCCGCCCTCCAGCAGCCACCGCAACGCGGCGTCGAGTGACGCTTCCGTTGCCTGATCACCCAGGCTCTGCCGCCACACGCTCTGCGGACCAGCCGGCATGCCCGTCCGGTTCCAGCAACCGAAAAGCTTGTAGGTCTGCCGCTGTTCCGAGCTGAGTCCTGGATCACGGAACGCAACCGGAATGCCGACTTCCCGCCCGGGGGTGATGTCATACTCCCGGGCCGTCGAGTCATTCCCTCGCAAATAGCGCCGCAATGCCTCGTGGGATACCGCACGCCGAGTTCGGAAGAGATCCAGCAATCGCTTCACCGCCGTCCGCGCGCGGCCCAAGTCGAGACCCTGCGTCCGAACGAGTTCAGCAAATTCCTCCCCTTCGAGTTCCTCGTCAAGGAGCGAATAGCGGATCTCCACCAATCCAAGCCGCTCCAGGCTCTGGCGGACGTTCGGGGCGATGACGAATTCATGCAGGAGTGCTCCGTCGAGCTTCCTTCTCCGCCGCTCCCGCTCATCCCGGCTGCAACGAGCCGTATAGTCCCCGGCCCCGACGTACTCCTCGTGGATGCGATCTTCCAGCCAGCGCAAGTCATGTGGCTGCGGCGCTCCCGCAAGCGACCCGTAGATGAACCGGCGGAGCCTCAGTAGCCTCTCCGCCCCTTCGATGAACCGTGCTTGGTGAGCAGCGTCCTGCCGGCTGTCGGTAAAGATCAGCAGTTTCCTCCGCTGCTGGGGAAGCTCGCGCAACAGAGTGCGTGAAACATGCGTGAGCGCGGAGGAATTCCCAAGGCTCACCGAGGTGATGACGTCGAAACGGCCGTACCGGCTCCGGCACACGGGGCAGTTAGTCCCGCGGCCGCGCAGCAAGCGCACCGGCCGGAGTGGCGTACTGCAGCCACAAGCCCGTTCCTCTGGGTTCTCGGTCAGCACAAGACACTGCGGGCATAGCCAGTGCGTGGCATCGGGTACTTCTGGCTGAGCCGGTGCATCGTCGCCGGCGCTCTCTTCGCCTTCTCCCTCCTCGGGGAGGTCCTCCGGCTCCACTTCAACCGTGGCACCGGGCGGGTCATAGACGAAAGTCGTTCTTCGGCTGGACCGCCGGGAGAGCCATGGCGCAAGAGCGGATGCGCCGCCGCTATAATCTTGCTCCCGCCCAACGAAAAAATCCCATCCACACGTGCGACACAGCGCGAGCGGCAACGACCGGCTGCCGCATGCGTCGCAGGTTTCCACGCCGGAGTCCAGCAGTTTCCCGCAGTCCGGGTTCGTGCAGCGCCAGAAGCGCGCCAAGCCGCGTAGGAAACGATGGACACGCGGGCGCAGGCGTAGCGGATTGTCGGGCGGGAGACACGGTCCGGCCAGAAGCGCCGCCTGGATTTCTCGTTCTAAGGCTTCCGGTGCAACTCCCTGTCGCTCCTGCCGCTCCGCCAGCCTATCCCTCACCCATGACACCGGCCGCGGCTCCTTCAGCCAATCGAGCAGCAGGTAGGGCAAGAGGCTAGACTCCCAACAAGCCTCGACCGTCGGGAGATCCTGCCTGGCCAACTTGCGGGCAAGCGACAGGACCCGTTGGTTATCGTCGGGGTCAAATCCTTGCAGGTCCTGGCCGGTGAGGTCAGGAGGAGGCGGGAGGCGCAGTCCTTCGGGAGGTTGTGGGACGATTGACTGCTCCCGAATCACCGCATCCGGCGGCGTCGGCTGTCCCGTCAGCCGAGTGAAAAAGTCAGCCACCCCCTGGCGCGGATCTCCGTCGCCGGATTGCAGTGTGGCGGAAGTACCAATGAAGACCGGACTGGCTTGGCCGAGTGCGGCCCGGAGGCGCCGCAGAAGGCAGGCGACATCCGTCCCCAGAGCGCCCTTGTAGGTGTGCACTTCGTCCAGCACGATGAACCGAACCGCATGGTTCTTGAAGATGGCCCTGCCGTCGCCGCGCAGCAGCAGGTATTCGAGCATCCGGTAGTTGGTGAGCAGAATATCCGGAGGATGCGCGCGAAACTCAGCCCGGGTGAGACGTTCGTTATCGGGTATTCCCTCGGGGCGCTGGCCTGTCCATTGTCGAGTCTCCCCCGTGTAGACGCCGAAGCCTACCTTTGTGCCGGTCAGCAATCGGCGGATTCGGTCGCGCTGGTCATTGGCCAGCGCGTTCATCGGATAGACGATCACGGCCTTCACCACGTCCGGCTGGGCCGCACGTAGGCAGTGGTCGATGATTGGCATCAAGAACGCTTCTGTCTTGCCCGACCCCGTCCCGGTTGCGATCACCGTAGGCTCGCCCGCCAGGATTCGCCGGGTGGCCGCCGCTTGGTGAGAGTACGGCGTCTCGGCGATGGCTCCGATGCGCTGGCGCGTTTCCGGCAATAGCTCCGTGAGCGCCGGGCCATTCGCGTACGGCAGCGCCAGCGAGACAAACGGCTCCCGGGTGAGAAATCCCTCGCGCTCTACTGCCGTGCGGAAGTCCTGCTTCAACCGCTCCTGGCGCGGCGCGAACGTGGTGGTCAGCAACTCCAGGTAATCCGTACGAAGTTGCTCGGCGATGCGGAGCGGGTTCATCGTTTCCTCCGGTAGTTCACAACTCCCCAGCACTGGCTTCGGGTGCGATGCTTGCCCTTGATGCTGACCTCTACATACTGCCAGTCCTTCTGGCCGCACTCTTGGACGTACCAAGTGATGAAGTGACGAAACAGCTCCGTGGCGCGCAACTCGCTGTCTTCAATCCCGTCAGCTTGATAAACCAGGACAACAGGTCCGTGCAGTATTTCGTCCTTCGTCAGTTGAGGCAGAAAACCCACATCTCTCGTTATCAGCAACGCCTGACGACGAGAAGCTAAACGCCAAACAGCTTTATCAGCAATGCCACTTTCATGCTCGGCGATCCAATAGACTGAGTACCCGAGTTGCTCGAGCGCGGTGACGATCTCCCGAGGTATGTTCTCGTCCGCGACAACTGATTTGGGCAGTGGCAAGGCTCTCATTCTCCTGACAGTGAACGGAGCGCAGCGGCCAGATGCATTTCACTCAACTGCGGGAAGGACGCCGCGATCTCAGCAAACGTATGTCTTCCCAGTAATGAGCGAGCCTGAGCCAATTCAATCCGCGTACCTCGCAGTGTCGGAGACCCGCTGCAGATCTCCGGATTCCGTACAATCCACTCCTGCCAGTCAGGCGGCAGGTCAGGGGGTTGGTATGGGCCGTTCGGATCCCACTTCTTCGCCTTGCTCGGGATGTAGGCGATGGCGCCGCGGCGGTGGTACTCGGCGACGCGGGCTTCCAGGTTCCGGATGGGGCCCATGCGGTAGGGGCAGGATTCGTCGTCGACCATGTTCACCTGAACTTCGTCGCGATACCAGGCGGCCAGATCCTCGGGCGGGGCGATGCCGCGGTGGTGGAAGTAGGCCAGCAGCGCGGTGTCGCGAGTGACGTAGGAGCGCGGTTCCAGTTTCGGCTTGCCCTCCTTGTTCCAGCGGACGAACAAGTCGTCCGGCAGCGACGGCTGATCGCGGTCGAGGAGCGGGAAGGTGGTCAGGATGTAGCCGAACTCGGAGGGCGAGAGGTCGTAGAGACCGGCGACGATGGTGTCGATCTCGGCGCGCAACCGGGCGCGCTCCCGGAGGTCGACGGCGGGCTCGGCCAATTGGATTTCGGGCGTGATGGAGACGAGGCGCGCTGCGCGCGCAAGTGCATCGCTGAAGCCCGCAGATTCCTGCGGTGGACGGAGCAGTGGCCACGACTCGACGTAAAACAGGTTCAGGTGCGTTGAGATTTTCTGGCGGATGAGAAAGTCGCCAACCAGCGAGTTGGCGAATGCCAGCCAGACCAGGTGGCAGTTCGTGCCCGAGGTCATCACCGTTGGCACGGAGTTCCCAGCAGCCATTCCACTGGGCAGCAAAGTCGCCAGCGCCGACCGTTCGTTGGTCTGGCCTGTCACATCACAGAACCCTGCCCGCTCTCCGACCGGGTAATCTACTTCGTTGATGTAGAAGTGCGGGACGAGCGATTTCTCGTTGAGCGCAAGATCCCGCCATTTTGCGCCGCGACCCTCGCCGGCTTCGTACGCCTTTGCCGCGTGATCGAATTGATGGACCATGCGCCCTTCGTAGAGCGGGACGTAGCGGGCACCGGGAACGACTGGCATTTCGTGTTCGTCCGCCGCGCGCGACCGCCGCAGGAAACCGGCAACTGACTGAACCCGCTGCCCACGATTGCCTTTCTTCTTGTCTTCGTCAAGTGGTTTCACTGAGGTGATCCGGTATTTCGTACCCTCCGGCACGATGTAGCGGATACCCGGAACATACTCAGCCGAATCTCCATACGATTCCGATGGTGGAGCGACGAAGACACTGCCTTCAGAGCGACAGTCATATTCCAGAAGCCAATCGCGACGCCGGAAGCGCCACGCGTCGTCCGTCATGTTCAGTTCGCGGTGGAATTCGACGTTCCATGCCCCCGGCCCCTCGAGTTTCTTGGACAAGGGCGGCACGGACCGGTAAACACGCTCAACGAGGCCGCGTTCCTTGTCGTCCCGGAGTTCGGTGATGGACTGGTACACAGGACTTGTGAGATTGATGAACTCGCTCGTGATCCGGACCGAGCGAGCCCGACGTTCTTGCTCCGACAGAGTCAGGAATCCCTCGTTTCGGAGCATGAATGCGGCTGGGAAAGACTGCTTCTGGGTGCGCCTCTTTTCGAAAACCAAGGTCAGGAACTTGAAACTGGGATGGATCTGGAAGAACCGTTTCCCCCAGTTCTCGAATGAGTAAATTGATTCGACAAGAGCCTCCGCGAAAAGGAGTCGCCTCAAACCCGTGGCTCCCTCGAGTGAGTAGAGACCAGCGGGCATCAGGATGGCGACATGTCCGCCTTCCCGAGAGAGTCTGTGAAAACGCTCCAAGAACAGTTTGAATAGATCGGGCTTGCCGCCAGTCTTCTCACCATTGACTTCGACCACCTGGTGCAAATACGCGCCGCCGCCGATTAGCAACTTCGCGAGACTCGCCTCCAGTCCGTTGTAGGTCTCCCACCGCTCATGAGCCGCCGATCCCGGCGGTGCAAGCTGCGCGATTCGCCGCGCGAGAGTCTGCCCCTGAAAATCACGAATTGCCGGGTCGTATTGGGCGAAGAACTCCTTTCTCTTTGGTTCCAACTTGTCCCACGGCGGATTCCCCACCATCGCGTCGAAGCCGGGGCGCACGCGCCGCCGAATGCCCTGTCCTTCCATTTCCGGCTCGAAGAACAGTTCCGGGAATGCCAGCTCCCAACAGAAGGCGCGGACCTCCTTCCCCTTCGCGATGGCAACCGCCGCAGAAGTGCGGGTCTCGGCACTGACGTGGTGCTGGTCTTGAATCTCCTGCATCCAGCGATTGGCTAGCATCGGATCAGCTCCTGGGTCGTTACCGTCGAGAAATGCTCGGCCGATTCGCAGGTGGTGCGCCTCCACAAACTCCGCCAGTTCCTGTTGCATGGTCAGCCAGGCTTGCTGCTGATCCTCGAAGTCGCCGGGCTGTTCGGTTTCGAGCCTTTCGATCTCGCGCAAGTGGCGGAAGGCCCGAAGGAGACGGGCGTTCAGTTCGTCGCGGCTGAAGTAAAGCCCCAACCCGCCCTGCGCAGTCTCGTCGCCGGTCAGCGCCTTCTTCACCTTCTTCTGGTAAAACGTGCGCAGCAGGTCCTCCACCGTGATGCCGAGGAGCGAATCGCCCGACACCAGGCGGTGATTGAGGAAGGTCAGCGGGTGGTCGGACGCGGCGGTGGCGAGCCACAGCGAAACGCGCGCCAGTTCCACCGCGAGCGGGTTCTTGTCCACACCATACAGGCAGTGGAAAGCCGCCAGGCGGCGGCAGGCGGCCAATTCGGCTGGCTCGTTGCCCCACACCCTCGACACTTCGGCGTGTATGCCCGCATCCAGCAACAGTTCGTGCGGATATGCGTCGCGCCCGGCAGCTTCGGCGCGTGACTTCTCTTCGGCGTACCGCGCGCGGTAAGCGGAGAGCAGGTGTTCGGCCAAGCGGCGGCATGCGCCTACCAGAAAGTGCCCGGAACCCATGGCCGGGTCGCAGACCGAGAGCTTCAGTATCTCTTCGGGCCGCTTGTCTTCCGCCAGAGGATCGACCGCGCGGCGCACCAGATATTCGACGAAGGCGCGATTAGTGTAGTAGGAGCCGGACTGTTTGCGGCCGAGCCCGGGGCGCAGCACCACCGAGCCCACCGGAATCGGATTCGGCGCCTCAGGCGTCGCCGGCAGGACCCGGATCGGTTTCTTCTTGCCGGTGGCGACGGGTTCGACATCGGCTTCCTCGGCAGCTTCGTCTGCGTCGTCCTCCGATGGCTCGGCCGAATCGTCGTCTTCTTCGTTCTCTTCGAGTTCGAGCGTGGCTCCGCCCGTTTCGCCGCGGCGCTTGCGCAGGTCGGCGAGTTGGGATGCGGTCACCAGGACCACGTCCCCATCAAGCCGGATGCGCCACAGCGGACCGCTCTGCTCGTCCACCGCGTCGACGGTCCGTTCGAGCAGACCTTCGTAGAGAGATCCGAGTTGTTCGACGTCGAGTTCGCGGTAGGACAGCGTGACCTTGCCGCGCTTGGTCTGGACGTGGGTGAGCGCCTCCAGGACGTGGGCGACCGTGCGGTCGCCGAGACGCAAGTCGTCCAGTTCCGGATATTGGCAATCCGGATCACGATGCGGGTGGAAAAGGCCGCCGCCATAGGCGGGGATACGGCCTTCCGGACCGAGGTCTGCGCCGTCGCGTAGGAGGCGGAAGAGCGCGCGGAGGCTCAGTTCGTAGAAACCGCCGGCGGCCTCGGCGTTGACACGCGGGTCCGTGGCACGGTCCATCACGCGGCGGACCAGGCCGCGCGCGCCGGAGAGCGCGTATCCATCACGGTATGCCGGCATGTCGAGTGGCAGCAGGCCACGGGCCTCGGCGTAGAGGACGAACAGAATTCGGTAAAGGTACTGCAGCGCGCCCGCATGCAGGTGTTCCAGCAGCGCGCGGCGGCGCGAGGGATCTTCGAGGAACGGGGCGAGCGCTTCGTGGTTGGCGGGATGCGAGAGGGCTCCTTCGAGCAGGCGCTCCACGGCGGCGGGAACCTGCGAGCCGAGATTGTCGCCGACTTCCTGCTGGTGCTCGCGTCCTAGTCGGACCACCTCATCGAGCAGCGCAGGCGCGGAGGACCAGGCTTCGGCGCGCAGCAATCCCCAGATCAGGTTCCAGGCGTCGCGTGCGCCGGGGACGTCTCCCGCCAGGTCCAGCAGACTGAAAGCGAGGTGCGAGGAGACGAAACCTTCGCTGCGCCGGACCAGGCGCAGTTCGTAGGCGTTCAGGAGAATGCCCCAGGTGAGACCTTCCTGTTCGAGGACGCGAACCAGGCTATGGGCGGGCGCGAACCGGCGATGCAGGCCTTCGGGCGGCAGGTCGAGAGAGGATTCGGCGGGCACAGACAGAACCCGGGCAACGATGTTCTTCCCGTCGTCGACCGAAAGCGTCTGACTGCCGTCCTCTTCGCCGAGACTGGTCGCTACGACCGACGGCTCGCCTAGTTCCCAGTTGAGAAGCCGAGCCAGCGGGTCCAGAAGAACGCGGCGGGTGACCCGGGCCTGGCGGCTGCCCCGCATTTCCCGGTGGGCGCCGCGCAAGGCGCTGCTAAATTCGCGCCAGGATCGGTCTGCGCCCGACGAATCCAGACGAGGTAGGAGCTTACTGTCCGAAGGGAGGATGCGCCGGAGGAAATACTCACTGAAGGCGTCGCCTTGAACCTGAAAGGCCTCCATGGGCTATCGCACCTCCTCAAGGATCGCGGCGGGAACTCGGAGTAACACTCCAAGCGGCTCCAGCGTGGGCTCGCCGAAGCTCATGCGGCGATCCAGAAGCGAGCGTTGAAACTCAGCGCGCTTGCGGTGGTCCTCCAGGCGTCTGTGAATGGAGGGCGGCATGACAGGCTGGCCGCCAAAAAGACGCCCTTGTTCAAGTTGGCGTTCGTAGTCGCCAAGGATCGCCTTCTTGGTGGCGTCGTCCCAGCGATCGATTTCCGCCTTTCGAAACTCCCGTTCCAATCCTCGAAAGGCGATCAACGACTCCCTCCAATCGGCCACTCTCCGCCGCGCCTCGTCCTCGGCAAGGCGACGGGCTTCCAGCCACCAGCCGCTGAAAAGGCGATCGAGGAGTTCGACGGGCACGTTGCCTGGGTGCGACTCCCGTGTGGCGGCATCATCGGCGGAGACGTCGCGAGAGACTACGAGCGTTGCCGACACCCGCACTGCCTCAAAGCGCTGAACCTGCGCACCCGTGCCGTCCTGCAGAGTCGCAAGGCAGGTAGCGATCAACTCGGGACCCGTCAAGTCCGGCGTGGCCACACAGGCCAGGCGGTGGTCATCGTCAGAACGGAATCGTGTTGCCCGAACCCACCGGAGCGCTGCCTGAAAGAGTGGATGTTCTTCGTGCAACACTTCCTCGGGCGCAACCTCCTCCTCGCCTTGCCGGTAAGAGCCCGGGGGCAACAGCCGCTCATAAGTCGACTCGACTTCGTGGGAGCGCCATACAGGCGGTGTTACGACGCGTAGCGCGGAGCCGTTTCGTTGCACTGTGCCGCCGGCCGCTGTGACGGCCCGCTGAAGGAAGACATCGAGCGCAACCCCTCGCTCCCTCTCGACGCGAACCGCGGCCTCGGCCCGATCCAACTCATCCTGGACGTCACCGCCTTCGCCGATCTGACGGCGGACGCGGGGATCTGCGGCGCGATTCAACTCATCGTCGATCTGCGCCTCCGCTTCTGCAATGGCCCGATGCAGGTCCGAAACAGGACGGCTGAGTAGCTGCTCAATGCGCTCCGCCTGGATTTGTCCGAGTACGTCACCAACTGAACCCAGCTTTCTAAGTTGGGCCTCAATCTTCTGGACAAGCCTTTTGAGCACCTCGCCTTCATAGGAGTCCTCCGCATAGAGAAAGGCGATGACAGGAGCCTTGGTTTGGCCGTAGCGATCGATGCGGCCGTTGCGCTGCTCGAGGCGGTTTGGATTCCACGGAAGTTCGAAGTGGACCAGTTGGTGGCAGTGTTCGTGGAGGTTGAGACCTTCGCCCGCAACGTCGGTCGCCACGAGAATCACAGCGTCTGGGGACGCAAACCGTGCCAGTGCTGCGCGTCGATCTTTGCGACTTGTGATGTCACCGGTCATTCTGACGATTTTCCCGGCATATCCAGCCTGCTCCAGGTGCTCGACAATGACGTCGACAGTGTCCGCGTACTCGCTGAAGACGATCACTTTGTTGGAGGCGTCCGTTGCGTGGAGCGCTTTGAGGTACTTCTCCAATTCAACAAGCTTGGATTCGGGCCCAATGCCGCAGGCATCCACCAGAGCTTCCAACTGCCCGATTCGATCCTCCTCTTCCTTGAGCCGGCGCAGCTCGCGACCGGTGCGTTGCATGGCCGACAGATAGCTGCGGTAGAGGTCGCGCTCCAGGCGGACCTGCGCTTCCTCCGGGATCGGTTCGCCCTTCTTCCATGCCCGCAGGTGTTCGCGCCGGATCTCGATCTCAGCCAGAGTTTGGGCTAAGTTCTCCTTCCGCTGGAGAATCGTCTTGTGCAAGGCCGCCAAGGACGAGGCCGCCCGCTTGCGAAGAACCGTGGCAACGAGCCGGATCGATTCCCTGTCGGCTCGCAGAGCCTTCTCGGCCAGTTCGTCTAGAGAGGCTGCTTCATCCTGGACCGCCTGCTGCACCTTGAGCTCGGCCGCCGTGAAGGGAACTGGGACCGGCTGGACAGGTTGGCGTTCCACAAACTTCGGCTGACCATTGGGAAGCCGGATGTGGCGCTTGAGCCGCCGGACCATGTGCTGGCGGTATTGCTCGAAACGCAGTTCCCGCCCGGGGATGACGAGGGAGGGCTCCAGCAGGGACAGGAGCGAAGAGAAATTCTCGTCGTAACCGTCATGCGGCGTGGCGGTGAGAAGCAGCAGCGCCCCCGTGTTTTCCGCCGCCAGCCATCGGGCAAGGCGATAGCGGTCGGTGAGGTCGTCGTCGCCACCGCCCGAAGCCAGATGATGCGCCTCGTCAATGATGATGACGTCCCATCGGCTGGCTGAAAGCTCCCGAAAGGCTCCTTCGCGCCGTTTGATGAAATCAATGGAGGCGATCACTCTCGGTTCGGCGCACCAGGGATTCGTACCGGCCTCGTACGCGCGCCGCGCCTCCGCAACTCCCTCACTGTCGAAGATCTTGAACTGAAAACCAAACTTCGAGGCGAGCTCGGCCTGCCATTGCTCAACAATCGAAGCCGGGCTCACAATCAAGACGCGGGAGGCGCGCCGCCGTGCGTTCAATTCACGCAGGATCAAACCCGCTTCGATCGTCTTGCCCAATCCAACATCGTCAGCTACGAGGAGGCGGGGCCTCGGCAACTCCAGCGCCCGCAGTGCAGGCACCTGTTGATAAGGCTCGAACTCAATCCTCGATCGTGCAGAAGAAACCAGGCGGTCGTCGCCGGGAGCAAGCCCCAGGCGTATGGCGTCCATGAGAAGTTGGAAGCGCGCCAATCGCCCCGGGTGCGCCAAGTCCAGCTCGGGAATCTGGTCCGGCTGAACTGGCTCCAGCGGGTGGAGGACACAGATCTCGTCGTTTCGGAAGGGTTCCTCCAGCGCACGAAGCCGCAGGCGGTGAATTGTCTGTCCAGAATTCTGAGCGATCGGGTCGGCAGCGACTACCGTGTAGCGGTTGCCCCGGGCGAGGACCGTCGAACCCACTTGAAATTCCGTCTGCATAGGTTAATGTCTATCCCCCGTGAGCCCAGCCCGGTGAAGCAATTCATTCATCTCGTCCGTTTGGACAGACAGCAGACTGGCGACTTCCATGAGTTTGGCGCGGGTAATCAGTTCGCGGCGGTATGCCTCCAGCGACAAGCCGAGAACGCGATGCCGGAATCCATCCGCATCGTCGCTGCTGTCGGCGTCAGGCAGGTTTAGCAGGCGCCCCAATTCGAGCCCGGAACCAGCTTCGTCTGCTGACTTCAACTCATCCAGCTCCGCCTGTGTCAGCAGCTTGAGATTGCGAAGTCGAAAGAGCGCCGCCAGGCGGCTGACGCCGAAGTAATGTGCGAGGTGCACAACGTCATAGAGCTGAATGTCCTGGCTACCGGGTGCCGCGCGCCCCTCCGCCTGGACCGCCCCGGCTTCGTCGAACACCTGGGCAATCGCCCTGCTGGGCTGACCTTTGCCGAGGGCTGCGACGAACTGCCGGATCCCCTCAGGGGGCATGAGGAACGCGGCGGCGAAGGCATTCGCCCTGACTTCAATCAGGTCGTCACGCTCCGAGGAACGGGTAACGATGCCCTTCATGCGGCGGTCGAAAAGCACGTGCGCATACTCGTGCGCGAAGGAAAAACGGCGGCGCGCCGCGGCATGCGCCCGATTCGCCACGATGAACAACCCAACGCTCTGGTTGCTGATGGTGATTCCCGAGATCTCCTCGGGAAGATCCACAATTCCAGTGCGAACTCCCTGGGTCTCCAGAAGCTCGGGCAGCGGCGGAGACGGCGCCCATCCCAGGCCTAGGCGCCGGCGTTCTTGCTCTGCTGCGCGCTCGCCCTGCTGGATCGCCTCCCATCGCGAACGAGGTGCGGCTATCTGGTAGCTCACTGCACCCGCGAGGTCCCGATCGATGCCGAGCAAACCCTCGAGGTTGGTGACCTCGCGCCCCAGTGCAATGCACGCCCGCAGGCTGTCGGCAACGTCTTCGTGATTGGCGATTTCCGGCTCAGCGCGGAAGAGGACAGCGAGGGCGTCCTCCTCTTCGAAGGTATCGGCGACGAACTCCCGGATGTCCCGCCCGAACAAGTAGGCGAGCTTGTCCAGTTCGATGGTGGTCACCGCCCGATTGCCCAGCTCCATCTGTGCCACAGTCGGCCGAGAAACACCAAGTCGGCGTGCCACATCCTCCTGCGTCATCCCGCAGGCCTCGCGCGCCGTCCGTAGTCTCCGTCCCATTTCCTGAGCACTCACGGCCATGGAATGGTCCTTTCTGCCTGTTTCATCAATCAGATGCAGGTTATCACCCTTTACATGGATTGTAAAGATACGGATCCGAGTGTTATGATTTGGTTTCCGCGTTGGCGGAACACAACCATCGATTCAGGGGTAGATCATGCGGATGGAATTCACACCGCGCCACTTCCTTCGCCTTGTGTCGTCGCCGTTGTTGCGCGCGTACTTCGAGCAGCGTCGCCTGCTCGCTGATTTTGACTGGAACGGCCTGGGCGACGAGATGGAGCCCTTGTACGACGCCTGGATGGCACTCCCAGGCAAAGAGGGACACGCCTGCTGGGTGGACTTCGAGACGGCGTTCGGGCTTTTTTCGCGGCGCGGCATCCAGACCGTTCTGGATTCGGCTGGGAGTACCGCCGAGCGTGAGAAGGTGCTCTCAACGATGGGCAAAGGCAGCACGGCGGACAAAGTCTTTCGTGTGCTGCTCGATCATCCGGACGTATTCGCCGTGGCCCGACGGTTCGCCTGGGCGGACGGTCTCAAGCGGCATTGGCAACCCCGACAAGACCTGCCCGCGTCGGATCCCCAAATTGACGAGACGTCGCTGGCAGAGTTCAAGGAGGCCGTGGCAGCACGGTACCGTAGGCTGGACGGGCGTGGCGAGTACAGCACGGGCAGAGCGCATTGGCGTGGCGAGGCTCTGTACATCATGATCTACATCTCGGACCACCCCGAAGCGGTGGAGGAGTTCGAAAACTCGGACGACCTAAAGCGGCAGACGCGCCAGCGCGCATTCGATGTCGTGTACCGGTACGAGCCCGCGAGCGGGGCCTTCGAGATGTACGCTGAGGGGGACAAGGAGTTCCGCCGGAGTCTGGCCCAGGATTTCGTCGATCGTGTTCTAAAACAACAAGTGAGCTTGCCGGTCGACGAGGTACTCTCATTCGACATCGAGAAGTTCAAGGATCCGAACTTCCGTTTCGCCACCGATAGCATGGATGGAGTCAGGTCCATGGAACTCTGCGCCATGCGGTTGGCGGCCGCAGGCGCCAATGGCGGGCGGATCACATTTGGAGCGCAGCCGCGCATCTCGAAGCCGCAACTGCACGACTTCATCAAGAGAGGTCTGAACGAGACCCACTTGCCGCTGAAGCAGCTGACAGTCGAGCATGTGACCATCAAGGCCCAGGTGGCCAACGGCAGCCGGCGGCCTGCCAGTGTCACCTTCAACATCAGCGCCAGCAATACGTGCAATTTGAAGGACACGACGGAGCACAACAAGATCCGCACGTGCCTGAAACGGTCGGGAGTGATCCGTGGACAGTCCGCTGACGCAGCTTCTCAATCGAGCTGATCTCACAGGACATGTCATCGGCTACGACGAGACGCGCCGATGGCCGGCCCAGGACCGCGATGCAATTCTACGTCTCGGCATCTTGCGGAAAGCTGCCGATGCGGAGTACGCCACCTGCGAGATCTGCGCGGACGGGGAGCCCTGCGATCTAATCCTGGACATCGGCCCTGACCCACGCATCCACTGCCCACAACATGGCCTGGTGCGCATCGCGTGGGAGCGGCTCCAGCAGTGGGAGTTGGATTTCCAGAAGCTCGGCTTGTTTTTGATCGGGCAGCTTGGGCTGACCGGCGGGATGAACACTATTCCGCCGGGCCGGATCTGGCAACTTGGTCGCCGACAAGTGAGCGGCCGCACGGCGGAGTTCTTTCTGGTACAGGGAATCGCCTGGCCGGATTCGCTTGACGTTCTGCGAGCGGCACCGAAGCTGGCGGGCTCGCCAGCGCCAATTATCGTGTGCCCGGATCAGCTGCCTCTGGAAGCCATGTGGCGGGAATCCGGCCGCGCATTTCTCCGGCTCACCGAATGGGCGCGCATCCACGACGGTCACCTCGTGGTCGACTTCGAGGCCTACGCCGACCTCTATCGCCAGACTGCCGAGGCTTTCGAGAAGCCTCTCACACCGACGCCGCCTGAAAGACGAGAGCGTCTCATTGAGGAGTTCTGTAAGACGCACGGGTGCAAGGTCAAGCAGGTCTACACGTGGGCAGCCGTTGACCGGGGCGATCTGAACCGCTGGAAGAACGGCGACCCCACAATCCCAGACGGCGGCGAGCCCGCGATGCGAATCGAGCGCCTCCTTCAGTTGGACCAGCGGTCCAGGGCCTGATTTCGCTCCCATCATTTTTCCCATCACTCCCAACATTGATCCCCAACATACCCCCTGCCCGATCATGGGCGCGTGGAACCGAATCGAACAAGCGCGGAGAGCCGAGAAACAGGCGAGCCGACCATTCAAACACTGCTGGACGAGCGGGATGTGGCGCGGTGGATTCGCGTCTCCGTGGCCACGCTCCGGTACTGGCGCGGCGAAGGGAAAGGCCCCCGCTACCGCAAGGTCGGGCAACTGGTCCGCTATGCCCCATCGGACGTCCAGGACTGGCTGAACACCCGTCCCGCCGGCGGCGAGGGCGTGAGCGAGGAGGCTTCCCGTGCCTGAAGCCGCCTTCGCCGATGTCGATGCCGGCCGCATTCTGCTGCGGGCCCCGTTCTCAAACTTGCTCATCTGCAAGCGGGTACCGGGCGCATCCTGGGACACCGCACGGCGCGTTTGGACCTATCCCGCGACGCCGCAACACGCGCGCCTGATCCGATCCTCGATTCCGCGGCTTCAGGCCAGCTACAAATTCGCCGCACTTCTGGCCCCCAAGCCGGCGGCTGAAGCCCAGGTGCAACCGGCGCCGGCGCCGCCGACCCAGCCGGGGCCCACAATAGAACTCCCCGCCGGACTCAAAACCACGCCCTGGCGACACCAGATCGATGCGTTTCGATTCGCCATGGAACGCCTGCTCCGTGGTGGCGGCGCCGCGCTTCTCGCCCTCGAGATGGGCGTCGGCAAGACGCTCGTCGCACTGATGGTGCTGGCCGCGATAGCCGCCCGACGTATCCTCATCTGCTGCCCATTGCGCGTTGTGCCAGTTTGGGAGCAGCAGATCGAGCGCCACCTGGACCTCGCGCTGATCGTCGTGACCCTGGACGACAGCGCGGGCAGCGTCGCCAACAAGAAGAGACTCGCCGAGGAGAAACTCCGGCTCGCCGAGGCCACCGGGCGGCCGCTCGCCCTCATCATCAACTACGATTCTGTCTGGCGCGCGCCCTTTGCGGAGTGGGCTGAGCACCAGCAGTGGGACCTCATTATCGCCGACGAGTCGCACCGCCTGAAAGCACCTGGCGGCAAAGCCAGCCTGGCGTTCAAACGTCTGCGCTCCCGGGCCCGCGCGCGCCTGGCGCTCACCGGCACGCCGCTCCCGCACAGTCCGCTTGACGCCTATGCCCAGTTCCGCTTCCTGAACCACACCGTCTTCGGACCCTCCTTCGCCGCATTCCGGCAGAAGTACGCCGTCATGGGAGGATTCCAGCGCAAGCAGGTCACCGGTTTCCAGCAACTCGATGAACTCGAGGCGCTCATGAAGACCATCACCTTCCGCGTCTCGAAGGACGTCCTCGACCTGCCGCCTGAAACGCACGTGACCTATGAGTGCGAACTCTCCCCGGAAGCGCTCCGCGTTTATCGGGACCTCGAGCAGGACTTCGTCGCCGAGGTCCGTGATGGCCGGGTGACCGCCGCAAACGCCATGGTGAAGCTGCTGCGGTTGCAGCAGGTGGCCGGCGGCTGGGTGAAGACCGACGATGGCCAGTACCATCGCGTCGATTCAGCGAAGCAGAACCTTCTCGCGGACACGCTCGAAGACATCGGCCTCAACGAGCCGGTGGTCGTCTTCTGCAGATTCCACGCTGATCTGGATGCGGTTCATGAAGCCGCGAAGACCGCCGGGTTCGAGAGCCTGGAACTCTCCGGACGTCGCGACGAGCTGAAGCGCTGGCAGGACGGCGATGCCCAGGTGCTGGCGGTGCAGATCAGCGCCGGCGGCGTCGGCGTGGACCTCACCCGCGCCCGTTATTCCATCTACTTCTCGCTCAGCTTCTCGTTGGGCGAATACGACCAAGCCTTGAGCCGGGTTCACCGTCCCGGCCAAACGCGCCCCGTGGAGCACATCCACCTGGTGGCACGGAACACGGTGGATCGCAAGATCATGCGCGCACTCGAAAAGCGCGCCGAAGTCGTCGAGGCTATTTTGGCCGAGATCAAAGCCTAACCGGAGAAAGGACGCTCGCAATGAACATCGAGCAGTTGAAGGAGTTCGTGTGCCTGGAGACGCGCAAACGCGAACTCGACTCGGAACTCAAAGCAATCGCAGCGCGGATTGACGACCTGGAGCAGGCCCTCGTGCCGCAGTTCTTGGCCGACGGCGTGGCCTCGATGAAGGTCGACGGCCGGACGGTCTACATCGCGCAGGACATCCACGCCAGCCCGGTGAACGACCGCGCGGAGGTCATCTCGGCACTGAAGACCTCCGAACTCGGCCAATACGTGTCGGAGAACTACAACACGCAGTCGCTCCGCGCATTCGTGCGCGAGGTCGCCGATGAGGCGCGCCTGCGCTGCCAGCAGCAGAACCGGCTCTTCACGGAAGAAGAAGTCCGCACCGCATTGCCGTCGCCGCTCTGCGACGCACTCAAGGTTTCGTTCGTTCATTCCCTGCGCAGCAGGAAAGCCTGACAAGGAGAAAACACAGAATGTCCACCGAACTGATTCAGATCCAGACGCCCCGCGCTCTTTCTGCACTCGAAAGCAGCCTGGACGCCATCAACGAGGCCATCGCCACCAACATCAGTGGCGGCGGCATCACGGACTTCGACCTGCCCCGCGTGAAGATCTCGGGCGGCGCCAGCCCGCGCTGGATCGTCCCCACGCTCGAGGGCGAAGAGACACTGGCGCGCATCGACGGCGTCATCGTCTACGCGCGCGATACCCGGGTTTACTACAAAACCGCCTTCGGCAAGGGCAGCGGCAAGCAGCCGCCGGATTGCTCGTCGTCCGACGGCATCACCGGCAAGGGCAAGCCGGGCGGTGATTGCTCGCGGTGTCCGCTGGCTGAATACGGCAGTGCGGAAGAAGGCGCCGGCCAGGCCTGCAAGCAGGTGAAGCAGATCTTTGTGCTGCGCGGCGATCTGCTGTTGCCCGAGGTCGTGTCGCTGCCGCCCACCAGCCTCAAGGGCGCGCGGCAATTCTTCCTGAAGCTGACCACGCAGGGCATCCCGTACTACCAGGCCGTGATCGGCATGGAACTCGAAAAGGCACAGAACGCCGCCGGCATCCAGTACGGCAAGGCGCTGCTCAAGTTCGTGCGCCGCCTCACGCCGGAGGAAGCGGCACGCGCGCAACAGTACCACCAGCTTTGCCGGACACTCGCCGAGCGCGTGCCCACCGGCCTCGATCCCGAAGTGCGCGACCAGGGCGGAGACCAGGGGCCGTTCTAAGCGGAGGACGCCATGTACCTCGCCACAATCCTGGTCATCGCGCTTTCGCTCTGGTTCGTGCACTGGCTGACGGACTCCGAGCGCCGCCCCCTCACCCTCTCCGCGGCCCGCCTGCTTCGGCGTGCGGGCCGCTGGCTCTGGGCCACCGGCGAAGCAGTGGAGGTCGGCTACTTCCACAAACGCCAGGTGCGCGACAGCATTCAGCTCGAACTCGAAGCGGGAAAACGGCCATGAACGATGCGCAACTGACGGACGAACTCGCCAGCCGGGTGATGGGTTGGAAGGTGGCCTCCGGCCGCTTCGTCAAGCCGAGCCGCAGTTGGATCCCCAAGTGGCGGTTCGCCCCGCTGGAACGCTTGGAGGATGCCTTCCTTCTCCTGGACACGGCGCGCGCGGCATACACTCTGTCGCGCAGCGCCGCCGGCGCCTTCACGGTTTCGGTCCGGATCAACCAGGGGCGCGGCGAGGCCTCCGGTGAGCCGAAGCCCCGGACGATCACGATCGCACTCGCGGAGGCTGCCGGAATCGAGGTGGGTCGATGAGCCGTCACAATGATCCCCGCGAGTCCACATTGGTCCGGCAGATCGTGGCCGCCCTTCGGGCCATGCCCGGCGTCGTTGTGCGTAAGCGCCACGGCAGCAGTTGGTCGGTGGCCGGCGACCCGGATCTCTACGGCTCCTACCGGGGACGGCATTTCGAGATCGAAGTGAAGCGCCGTGACGGCGAAGTCACCGACCTGCAGCGGGCGCGCCTTCGCGATTGGGAACGGTCTGGCGCACGGGCGGGTGTGGCTCGCAGCGTCCCGGAGGCGCTCGCAGTGGTTGGCATTCCGGAGGCAACACACTGATGGCAGCGCCCTCGTACAGCCTCGATGCCTGGCGGCGTTTCCGCGAGCAAAAGGGGAGGCCGGAAACGCCCGCGAGTTCTTCGCCGGGAATCACTCTGGCGGACATCCCCGCCGACGCGGAAATGGATGACGGCATCGTCATCGGCTTCTGGAACGGCGAGCGGTTCGTGTCGTGGGAGAAGTGGCTCGCGACGGCGCCGATCACGGTGGATCCGGCGCCGGCGTCCCCGGCACTGCCCGAGGCCTCTGCATACCGTGCAACCTGCGGCAGCACTCCGGTGTGGCTGCGGAAGGATGGGGACCGCTGGCTGATGTTTGCCGGAACGCAGAAGAGCCGCCGGAGGGATTTCGCCTCGCCGTTTCTGGAACACGCGATCCGCACCGCGGAGGACTGGTACGGTCCAGCGGCCGACGGCTGGCACGCGGTCGAACGGGCGGTTGCACGGAAGGAGGAGGCACATGCCGATCCGGCCCAGTGAACGCCACCGCTATCCGAAGGACTGGAAGTCAATCCGCCAGCGGATCCTCGAGCGCGCCGGACATCGGTGTGAGTTCTGCGGCGTCGAGAACGGGGCCATCGGCCGCCGGAAGCGCGACGGTAGCTTCGAACTCTTCCAGGGCATGGAAGTCGAGACGGCGGCGCTCGACGGCATCCGCCTCACGCGCATCGTCCTGACGATTGCCCATCTCGACCACACGCCAGAGAACAATGCCAACGACAACTTGCGGGCCCTGTGCCAGCGCTGCCACCTGGCGCACGACGCCGCCGAGCACCAGCGAAACGCGCGGGATACCAGACACCGCAAGCTCGACGCGACCCGACCCCTGTTGGCCGGCCTGGAGACCACTCGATGACAGATCCACGCAGCTTCCTACACAGCCTATTTGCGGAAAAGCCCGATGATGCCTATGTCCTGATCTGGACGCTGGCTGACAAGCGTTCGCACTGGTTTCGCGAGATCGATCGGGCAGCGGGATTCGTCGAGTCCGCGCGCGGCCGCGACATCTACGTCGGCGTCGGCTTGTCTCCGCAGGATTTCGGCCCATCGCGGCGCTGCCCATCAGACAGGGTCCTCGGCCTCGCAGGGTTCTGGGCCGATTTCGACCTGAAGTCGGAGGCGCACGCCAAGACCAAGCTTCCGACCTCCATCGAAGACGCACTCAGCGTTATCCCGCCCGCGATGTCGCCAACCGTGGTGATCGCCACCGGCAATGGCGCGCACGCCTGGTGGTTGTTCAAAGAACCCCTTGTATTCGACACCGTTGAAGAACGCCAGAGTGCAGCAGCGCTCATCGTGCGGTGGCAGACGTTGCTTCGTCTGAATGCCGCGGCACGCGGCTGGGCCTTCGACCGTTTGTCGGACCTGGCGCGGGTGTTGCGCATACCGGGAACGGTCAACAATAAGGACCCGAGAAATCCGAAGCCGGTCTCGGTTCACTCCAACGCCGGCCGCCGCTACAACCCGAGCGATTTTGCCGAGTTCCTGGACGGTCTAGGAATCCCCGACCCTGACGCCGAAGAGCGCGCGCGCCGCGAGTGGGCGGGCCGCATGGAAGACGCCCCGGTTGTCATCGACCTGAACGCGTCTGTGCCGGACGACCTCCTCAAGCGCTACATGGCCGCGGACATGCGCTTCAAGAACACCTGGCTCCGGCAGCGTCACGATCTCAGGGATCAATCGCAGTCGGGCTACGACTTGGCTCTGGCGGACTTCGGTGTCGATGCCGGCCTTGCGGACCAGCAGATTGTCGACTTGATCATTCACCACCGCCGGCTTCATGGGGAGCGTGCGCGCAGGAACGCCGACTACTTCGAACGCACGCTGGCGCGAGCGGCCGAACGGAAAGGCGGTGTTGATCCTTTCGCTCCTGAAACCGCCGCTGCAGATCCTATCCAACCGCTCCAAAGTGACCCTCTACCCAAGCCGCCCGATCCTGAGCCGGATCCGGCAGCAGCCAAGGCCATCCTCTGCGAGCGTATCTCCCAGGCACTGGGAGTGCGGGTGCTCCGGCTTCTCAAGGTCACCGGCGAAGAGCCGACCTACGTGATGGAACTGGAGACCGCCACCATCAAGTTCTCCGGTGTCGGCAAGTTGATCGATCAGGCCAGCGTCCGCGTTGCCGTCGCCGCCGCCGTGAACCGCCTCATTCCTCGCATCAAGCCCAAAGCGTGGGAACGGTTGGCGCAGACTATGCTCGACGCGCTCACGGAACAGGAAGGTGGCGATGAAACCGACACCGTTGGTGTCACCAAGATGTATCTGACGCGCTATCTCACCGAGAGCGCCTTCATCCCCTCCATCGAAACTCAGCCGATTCAGTCGATCCGCAAACCCACGGTGATCGACGGCCACGTGGCCATTTCCGCCAGTGACCTTCAGATGCACGTGAACAAGGCGTTCTTCCTCAGCCTCACGGTAAAAGCCATCGCGCAGATGCTCACAGTCCTGGGGGCTAAGAGCGTGCGCATCCGAGGCGCGCGGCTTCGAGACCAGAGCCGGTGGCTGTTGCCCAAAGACCTGTTCGATCTGGCGGACTTCACCGCGCCGCCTGCCAACGCTGAGGAGGTTTCCGATGAACGCGCATGATGCTGTAGCAGCCGGGTCCCTCAACGACATCGGCGCCCTGGATCATTCCATCACCGCTGAATACCGTATCTTCGGGCCACCGGGAACCGGGAAGACCACGAACCTAACCCGGCAGATCCGGCGCGCGGTTGAGCGCTTCGGAGCGGATTCGGTGCTGGTGACGAGTTTCTCCCGAGCCGCCGCCGCGGAACTCGCAGGCCGGGACCTGCCCATCAATCCCGACCGGATTGGAACACTCCACTCGCACTGCTACCACGCCCTCGGCGGGCCGGAGATCGCGGAATGCAACGTCGAGGAGTGGAACAAGGACAATCCACACCTTCAGATCACGCCGAAGAAGAAGCACGGGCGACTGGAGGGCGAAGAAAGCGGAGAGGACGAAGGCGGGGAGCAAGGCAAGGAAGGCGACGAGTGCCTCGAGCAACTGAACCGCTGGCGCGGCATGATGATCCCGCCTGAAGGCTGGCCCTCGGTGGTGCGGGAGTTCTCGGCCCGCTGGCGCGAGTACAAGGACGCCCATGGCCTGCTCGACTTCTGCGACCTGATCGATGTGGCCCTCCGCGACGTCTACATGGCCCCCAACCGCCCTTCGGTGATCTTCGCGGATGAAGCCCAGGACCTGAATCGGATGCAACTCACCCTCGTCCGCAAATGGGGCGAGCGGGCAAACTACTTTATCGTCGCTGCCGACGACGACCAGACCATCTACTCCTTCACCGGCGCGACACCGGAGGCGGTGCTCGACCCCGACATCCCGGCCGACCACAAGATCATCCTCAAGCAGAGCTACCGCGTGCCCAGGGCGATTCACGGCCCAGCCATGCGGCTCATCAAGCAAGTGACGCGCCGGCAGGAGAAGGACTACCTGCCGCGGCCGGAAGACGGCGAGTGCATCCGGCTCTCCACCGGGACGTACAGATCGCCGGAGTACTTCATCCTCAAGAGCGCACTTCAGCACCTGGAACGTGGCCAGACGGTGATGTTCCTCGCGGCCTGCGGCTATATGCTCCAGCCTCTGGTGGCTGTTCTTCGCAAGAACGCCATCCCGTTCCACAACCCGTATCGCAAGTCGAATGGCTTCTGGAACCCGCTGCGCATTGGACGTGGATCCACCCCAAGCCGCATCCTCGCGCTTCTGGTCGCCCATCCGGGCTTCGGTGACGGACGTCGGGACTGGACGATGGGCGACCTCGGGCTGTGGGCCGAATGGCTGACATCCGAGGGAGTTCTGAAGCGCGGCTCCAAGAAGAAACTGCAGAGCCTGCCGCCCAACGGCGACGTCACGATTGCGACTCTCGATGAGCTCTTCGAGCCCTCGGCGCTCGAAGCCCTGCTTTCGACCTTCGATGGCGACTACCGCTCGCTGTTGGAGTGGTGGCGTCGGCGGGTGAACGCCTCCGTCTTCAAGCGAGTTCAGTTTCCCCTGGATGTGGCCGGCGCGCACGGCCCTGCTGCGCTGATCGACGTGCCCCGTGTCGTCGTCGGAACGATCCACTCCGTCAAGGGCGGCGAAGCCGACGTCGTTTACCTCTTTCCGGATCTCAGCGGTGAGGCAGACCGGCAGTATCAGAGGACGGGCCCGCCGCGCGACGCCGTGATCCGGCAGTTCTACGTGGGAATGACCCGGGCGCGGCAGACGCTCTACATCTGCCCGATGGAAACCGGGATGGCGGTGCGGATATGAACCTCCGGACATTGATCAAAAAGGGCCGCGTAGTCGATCCGCGTTCCCTTCAATCCTACGTGGAGCATCCGGACGGGCCACGCGCAATCACGCTCGACGGGATCGTTCTGGACGCGATGGACAGAAGCCGGATCCTCGTCAACATCCAGAGCGTGATCGACGACGTGTATGCGATGCCAACCGTTGCCGGGGAATGGTCGGTGGCGGCGTTGCTTGAGGAAATCACCACGACACCCAAGGCGCCGCCCGTACCTCCGTACAAGTTGATGTGGCTCGAGGGCCGCGTCGCGGGCGAGACGCCGGTGGCGCTCATGGTCGAGCGTTTCGACGTGCCGGATGGATTCCGGGTGGCGTGCCTCGTCTGGGGAACCACGAACACCGCGAATGCGGTCTGTATCGGTTGTGTCGGCTACTCAGTCGACAAGGAGGGCCGCGTCCCGAGGGACTCCGTTGTCTACGACCGCTTCACTCACCGGGAGGATTACGCCGTCACGGAGGAGATTGCGGTTCTGACGTGGAACGGCGCTCTCGTGGCCCACAGTCTCGCCAGGATGAACTGCCGCAACGTCGTCTTGCACGCGATCGCTTCGCCCAAGGTTTCGCGACGCCACCAGCGGGATCTTGTCCCGGCCACGGTGTGGCACGAGATCCGGATCACCAGCGTGCCGCAAATCCGGACAACCGGTCGTGGCGTCCTCGGCCGGGATGAATCCAAAATGCGCCGTTTTTGGGTGCGCGGCCATTACGCCGACTACCGCAACGGCGTCGGCCTGTTCGGCAATCCCAAGCTGCGCTGCGTCTTCTGGATCCCAGAGCACCAGCGCGGCAACGCGGAACTGGGCGATGTGATTCCGGAGTACATGCTGGCGTGAAGCCACGGCAATAGGACTTGAACGATGCCTCGGAATGAAGTTAGCCTTCAGGCCCTGACTGGAGGCGTCAAGGTGAAACGGCGGGTACAGCATCCGAAGATTCACGAACGAAAGGACCGTGGAAGTTACTACTGGTTCTTCCGCTACTACGCCGACGAGATTCAGAGCGACGGTTCCGTGAAGACCTCCAGGAAGTTCCACATGCTGGGCCCCAGTCGTGGCGAGAACGCGATCGGCAAACGTGAGGCGGAGATCGAGCGCGACAAGTTCCTCGCCAAGCTGAATGCTCCAACGCAGGAAGCCGCCGTCGAACAAGTCCTGGCGACGGGGATTGCACTGTTCGGCGAGATCGCGAAGATGTACGAAGAGGGCTACCTCAGCCGCGAACACCAGATCAGCGTGGCGACCAGGGCCAAGGAGCTGTTCTACCTCCACAAGTACCTGATACCGCGGTGGGCCAAGTGCCGCCTGAACGAAATCAAACCCAAGGCCATCGAGGACTGGCTTCACACGACGTTCGACTCCTGGTACAGCATGCACGGCGTGCGCAACATCATGAGCCGGATCTTCTACTACGCCGAAGGCCACGGGCTTTGGGAAGAGGGCAAACGCAGTCCAGCCAGCCG
Source organism: Acidobacteriota bacterium (assembly GCA_016213725.1). Classification (GTDB taxonomy): domain Bacteria; phylum Acidobacteriota; class Terriglobia; order Bryobacterales; family Bryobacteraceae; genus Paludibaculum. The sequence goes on from JACQZS010000135.1 coordinate 36,984, forward strand.
AGCCAAGCTGGGCCGGAAACGGTACGCGTTCGAGCGGCGCATCCTGACTTTCGAGGAGACCGCAGGGGTGTTGGCTCGGATGGACGAGCCCAACAAACTCATCCTCGAAACCTGCATCGCCACCGGCGCGCGCATCTCCGAGGTCCTTGGCCTGCAGTGGAAGCACGTGAACCTGGATGCCGGGACGGTCAAGATCGAACAGCGCGTCTGGCATCAGCATGTCGGCCGCCCAAAGACCGAAAACAGCCGGCGCGTGCTGGGTATCGGGTATCTGGCCGAGCGGTTTCGCGAAAGGGCCGCGGCCGAACGTGCCAAACCCGAGGGTTGGGTCTTTCATCAGAAGTGGGCCCCGGACAGGCCAATGTGGGATTCGGCGGTCCGCGACGCGCTCCACCAGGCGGCGCGCGTGGAAGGTTGCGATTTCAAAGGCCTGGGACCTCACTCCTTCCGCCGCGCCAACATCACGTGGCGGCAGGAGGTCGGCGGCAGCGCCATCGAGGCGTCCAAGATCGCCGGTCACTCCAGCCTGGAAATGACGAGCGAGTACACCTTCGTGGCGCCGGAACGCCAGAACGAGCTGACTCGCCGCATCCAGGAGAGACTGGCAAACGCCGCCGCCAAGCCCGAGAAGACGACGACGGTCGAGGCGCCGCCTCCGGAACCGCCGCCACCACCGCCAGCAGCTCCGCCGCCCGCAACGGCGCCCACCCCAACGCCAGAGGCACCGCCCAGCCTGCTCGACACCTTGCAGGTGACGACGTTGGTGCAGTAGGCACTCCAGGTAGCAACTCTCAGAATCCAGACGACCACGGCCGTATTCGACTACTCCACCCCATAAGCCCAAGAGCAAACGAAGAGAAGAGTTGGCATCACCCGGGCGCACGTGGCGTGATGTGGCAGGACCCGTTCCGAGCAACTCGTTTCGAACTGACCAGCCCTCTCTCCTCACCTGATCGGTACAACCGCGCCATACGCCAGCAGCTAGAATACACATTCAGGAGCCCCAATGCTGATTCTGCTCTCCTTCACAGAAGCTGCTGAGCGTCTGGGTATCCATCCTGACGAGTGCTTTGAGCTCGTCCAGAACGGCCAGCTGACGCCAATAAGGGTAGATCCGAATTGGTACATCGATGAGCGCGCTGTAGAAGAACTTCGCCGGAAGCGACAAGCCCCGACTCCAACCGACCCATACGCGATTGCTAATCAGTTCCTGTATCCAAGGACCCGGGCGTATGCTTCACTGACCAATAAAGAGTTCTCGGACCTTCTAAGCGAAATCAGCTCACTGCCACTCTGCGATACTGCCGAAAAGCGCGCTCAGCTAGAATCGAGCCGGCTTCTCGCAAGCCTTCCACTGCTCGCGAACGCGATTGGCAGAACCCTCGTGGGGGAGCCTGCCGATGATCGCAGGTCCCTCCACACTCAGAGATTGCGCGGGCTCTGGAGTGCCTGCGAACGGGTAGCAGGACCGGGACTCGATGGGCGGGGCTTTGCCGCCTTCCTGATCTCGGCATCCAAAGGTATGTCCGATGACCCCACCCTTCTTGTAGACATTGCCATGGCGGCGCAGAACCACGGCCGCGTTCCCGGCGACTTCGTCTGGAAAGATCCGACCGAGATGGAATCGAACCTCGTTGAGAGTGCACGTTACGCAATCCGGAATCAGGATCTCGCATTTCTGAAGCGATGCATTGCCGCCTCAACTTTACTGGGCGTGCGATTTCAATCGGGAACATGGTCGCTCCTGGCGAAGCACTGCGGCGAAGTGCCCGCACCCGACTCGCTGGAGTGCGTTTGGAGTTCTTCTGCCCCTTCGCACAGCTCGTTTGGCGTACGCGAATGGAGAGCACTCATCAACGCCGCAGTGGAGTGTGACAACGTTGGTCTGGCTCGATCGATCTTCCTCGAGTGGGAGGCTAATGGGCTGATCGGCGCGAACGCTCTTCTCGGTGTTATGGCACAAGCATTCAAGGATCTCGGTGATGGGGGCCTCCTAAGTGAGGTCCTTGACCTGGGAGCGAAGGCCAAGGAACTCAGCTCCGCCACTTGGGGCAGCTTGTTTAACGCAGCTGGAGATCTCGATGATGAAGGCTCATCTTTGTACAGGCTTTGGACCTCATGCCGCGAGCAAAAGGCCAGCCTCGATGCTGGTGCACTGGGATCGTTGGCAGCGGCGAGTGGTACAGCACAACGGGGCGACATATTGACCGAGTGTTGGAATTCAGTAGTCGCATCGGAGGTAGAGCTGAATGCGATCGCTTGGGGTTCCTTCGCCTCAGCAGCGGGCGAATGCAGCGATGCAGCAATCCTGGAAAAGGTGTTTGAAGCCTGGTCGCCGACGACGGACACTCTTCAACGGGGGGAGCACGGGATCTGGGGGTCGTTCTTTCAGGCCGCCGCCACGCTGAAGCGCGCCGACCTGCTACTTTCCTTTTTCGAAAAGCTCGAATCACTCGTTGATCACACCGTATTGCGGCACCGTGGGACGTTGGACCCCCTTCTTTGGTCGCTCAGTGCGCAACTGGACGACCGTGTTGTCGGCACTCGGATCCAAGATATGCTCTCAGGTGCAATACTTGACACCGAGCACTGCTTCGATGTTCTGACCTCGCACTCGCCGGCCGCCAGTTGGGATTCCAGCGGCCAATTCGAGGGCGCCGCACGTTGCCTAATGCGTTGGCTGATCAACCAGTCGTATCGGTCACCGGAACATTTCATCGAGATCCTAGATCAATTCATCGATAGGCTATTTCAGATACGCCAAGACCGGACGAGGCTCTGGCATGCTTTAATAAGCCGCTCACAGGAGTCCTACGTCGGATGCCTTAGACGTCGCTGTCTTGAGCACCTTGGTCAGAGCTTCTCGTATCTCGATTCCCTGACCCCCACTGAGCTGGTAGCCGAACTCCGCAAAGCAAATAGCGGTGTCGTTGCCCGGATCGTCGACTTTCTCCAGACCGGTCTTGCACAGGTTCTTCCTGGCACGGAAAGTCAATGCACGTCACTAGACGACGAGCAGAGAAAAGTGGTCAACTACTTGGTCCAAAATCAGCGGACTTTCCTGCAGAGCCACGTCCGGGAGGATCCGGCCGCCTTCTTTGAGACTACCTTCAGCCTCGTTCAGTCTGCGAATCTTGCGGCGGTGTCCTCAAGCATCGCGAGGCACTTTCTCTTCTGTCTCATCCGTGAAATGTCCGCTGCTGTTTGGGAGGAGCTCTTCGAACCATTCCGGAAGGGTGTGCACAGCGCAAAGAACACTTTTATCCAACAATTCTCAGCCGTGCTTAACAAGGATGACCTGCCGGCACACTTCGCCGAAGAGGTCGCCGCGAACGCCCGCCGCTTCCTTCGCGACCTGGGCCACGCTTTGCGTGAATCAGCACCGCGCGAAGCGAAGGCCATCAATGTTGCCTTTGATGTACTGGTCCATCTTGTCGGACAGCGCGGGCGCCTTCCCACCACAAAAATCAACGTTCCGCGTCCTTTCTGTATCGCCGCGTGGGATGGTGCTAAACGCGAGATCATCATCCCGTTGCTTAAGGAGCTCAGGTCCAATGCCGAGACTGCCCTCCGACGGTTGCCGTCGGATCAGCAATTCTTCGAGGTTTCACTCGGTGAGGCCTCCGGCGAAGAAGAAGGCTACGCCGTACTGACCGTCGCCAACGCATGGGGTGGTGGCGGCTCAGCGTCAGAGTACTCTACCGGGATCGGACTTGGAGCCATCCAGCGATGGGCAAACCGGTTAGAGTACAAGGGAAAGATCGGTTTTGCTGTTCCTGATCAGGAGATCCGGACGCAGCAATCGTTTTGGGTGTGGCGCGTCTACCTGCACCTTCCCGAACTCGAAGCCGAGTCGGCCTTATGACGCCACCCAGTGGGTGTAGAGTCCTTATACTCGATGATGACGTTGGCTACGCACTGCGGGTCGCGGTTGAGTTGACGAAAGTCGATCCGGTCCTGCTGGGCGGTGCAGTCCTTGAAATCACGCTCTGCAACAACGCCTGTTACATTGCTGAATGCGTGAAGCAGCGTGAGCCTCGCTGGGATGTCGTGCTAGGGGACGTCTTCATGTGCAGGCCCAGTCGGACGCCTGCTTCTCCCCGCTCTCCTTCTGTGGTGCCTGTGACTCGGGAGCTAGATGGGCAGAAGTTCACTTCTCTCGAGTATGACTACCGCTGGAACAAAACATCGGCATCCGCACGCAGCGATGAAGGGGGCTTCCTTGTAGCGGATGCAATCCTTGAGGCCAGATCCAGTTCCGCGTCGCCGCAGGAGACCACATTGGTGCTGATCTCATCGGTCTTGAGCGGCCGCGAGCGCCGTCGGCTTCATAAGTATCTCTCGGAATCCGACGGGTACATCCGATACTTCGACAAGGCCGAGTGGGACACAGCGGGTGGCGGCCCAGTTCTGCTTTCCGCCCGGCTCTTCAAATGGGCACTGGTAGATGAGATAACCTGGCGATTCTCTCGGCGCTTGGGTGGGCTCCAGCATCCAACCCCGCGGCTGCCGCTACTCGCGACGTCTCCTGCGATGCAGGAGGCTCAAGTTCGGGCGGCGCGGCTGGCCGCAGATCGCAGTGTCAGGACGATTTTCATATCAGGTCCGGTTGGATCCGGAAAGAAGACAATCGCTGCGGACATTGCCTTTCGCCGCTGTCAGCTCCTAGCTGGCTCGCCCAGGGTGCTTTCCATCGTCGCACGAGGGTTGGATGTTGAGAAAGTGAGAGCCGAAGTTTCCGCCGCTGCACTTCCAACTGTTCTGTCGGTCGATGAGATCACGGAGTTGTCGCCGACGGCGCAGCTCAAGTTGGAGGAACTTGTTACAGGCGCGGGCACCTTGGTGGAATTGGCATTGCTTTTATCTCGCCACCAGGTCGGTTACCTGAAGAAGCTTTGTGAACAGGGGCTCCTGCTGGATGTGTGGCTGAAGCGCGCCATTTCTGATTTCATCGTTTTGCGGCCACTTGAAGAACGGCGCGAGGACATTACCGCTCTGGCGTCTGCTGTGGCTTGGTCTGTGCGCCCAGGTCTTTCTCTGAGCAGCGACGCTCTTGACTGGTTGCAAGAGCGAAGTTGGCCACTCAACGGAGCTCAGTTAGCCGCCGTCGTTAACGATGCTTCACGGATGTGTGCCGCGGCGATTGTTAACGCCACCGACGTTTCCGAGGCGTATCGCAGGGTCGCACTGGAACTGAATCTACCCACTAACGTGGACGCGGGTCCCGCTTCGGCTTTTGCGGCATTAACGGCGCCGGGACGAAAGCGTCGCACTGCCGAGGAGAAGCAGGCGATTATTGACTTCCACAGAAGAGTCAACCAGGAAATCCGCGAGTTGGCGAGGGAGTTGAAGTTCAATCACGACTTGACCTTGGACGATCTGCGCCGCATGAAGCCGGATCTGCAACTCTGGCAGATCAGCCAAGCCGACCGGCTGAAACAGATATTCGACAGATGGCGCGGTGACCTAAAGAGGAATGCGCGTGTGGATGTTGCTGAAATTGTTGACAACATTGTCTTCCCGCTACATGGTCTGACATCCTCCTCGAACATTAAGAAGTTCAAAAGAGAGTTGCGCCAGTCCAAGCACCCCTCAACATAGTCCGATTCGGAACAACAAAATCCCGCCATGGCGGCACAACGCCAACGGCCGGTGTTGGTACCCGGCTGGGTGCAAATCGAACCGTCAGTTGAGGCCGGACCGGGCTGACTGCGGAGCTGAGCCCTTCCAGTAGTACCCCTCAGTACCCCCAACGTACCCAGAAGTCGTTTTGTTGCATAGCCTTGAAGTACCCCGCCCGCTCCGCCGCACACTGGGCCTGTAAGGACTCCGGCGGAGCCGGGAGCGGCCGACGGCGTCCCGGTTGAACGCTCCCAAATTCAGAAAAGGGGGTCTGAGGACGATGCCAAACGGATTTGAACAGCTATTGGGTTCCACCTCGCTGTGGATCTACGTCGCGGTGTTCGGGACGGCAGTCTTAGAGGGTTTCGTGCTGACGACTTTCGCAATCAACGGGACGATCGGGTTTGTCGCGCTCGGCGGCCTGCTGGCGAAAGGGTACCTCAATCCACCGGCGGTTGTCGCCTCCATCTACTTCGGGACCATGGTGGGCGACGGATTGACCTTTATTCTTTCGACGCGGTTACAGCGGATTCGCGCAATCGCTCGACATCAGCGGAGAATTGAAAAATACCGGATGCCGCTCGTGCAGCGCCCGTTCCGGTTCCTTGTGTTGTGCCATCTGACGCCGTACCTCAAGGGCGTGAGTGCATTGCTGGCCGGCGGCGTGTTGCCGTGGCGCACGTGGATCCGGGCAGAGGCTGTGGGGGCGTTTTGCGGCACGCTGCTTTTTACGGGCCTGGGCGCCCTGGGCACCACAGTCGTCCTGAACGCTCGTCACCAGAACGCGGCCAGCGCTTCGTCCGGTTTCGCCGTGCTGGTGGCCGTGGTGGTGATATGGATGCGCGCGTTGCGGCCCTGCCGGATTGCCGGGATTTGCGAAACCCGGTCGGACCCACGGTTGAGGGGAAGGAACTGGAAACGACTTTTCTTTGTCGTTTACTACCCATTCTGGAAACCGATCCGAATGGTCGAGGCGGCGCTGCGCCTGTTGCCAACGCGTTCTTGCCGCCCGGACCTCGCGCAATCGTTTCCTGACGCCATGCCGGGTGACATCTTTCTCGTTCGGCTACACGCGCCGGCGCCTTGGGGCAAGTGGGCGCACACGGCGATCGCGATCGATCGGGACCGTTTCTGTCATGGCTTCGGGAAGGTGATTACTGAACACCAGTTTGACGGTTTCCCCGTGCGGTACACGATCGCGCACCTGCGGGTCAAGTGTACGCCAGAGGAGGCGGCGCGCGCGGCATCTGCCGCGGCTCAGATGATCGGCAGGCCTGTCTCAATTTTGGCGCGCCCGGGCGACACCTCCAAATTCAGCTGCACCTCGCTCGCGTGCTACGCCTACTCCTCGGTCGGCATCACGCTGGGCCCGGAGAATACCGGGCGCGTCGTCCCGGACGATCTCTTCCGCTCGCCGCAAGTGGAATTGATCCGATTGGTCTTCACGGAAGGCCGGATGGAGCGCAAAGGAGCTGATCATGCTGAGCAGCAACTCGTTTGATGCTGAGCGTTGTCAGCACGTCGCTGAGGGTCTCCGTAGGGTGGGCTACCACCCTGCGGAGGCCGCCGGCGCACGCAGCGCCACGTGGCGCGTCTCACCTAAGCCGCTCACGTTGCCGCACGGGTACGTCGAGTGGCTCCAAACGCTCGGCCGGCATCTACACGCGTTCAATCGTGCCCTCGACGACCTCTATCTCGATAGTGTGTGTGGGCGCGAGCCGGAATGGATCGCTCGCTACCTGGAACAGGGTAAGCCGGAAAGCCTGGTGCGCTACGGCCGGACGCGTCAGGTTAGGAGATCCTGCCCGACAGTCATCAGGCCGGATGTCATCCCCACGCCGACGGGCATGTTGATCACGGAACTCGATGCAGTTCCCGGCGGGATGGGGATCATCGCCTGCCTGTACGAGATCTACCGAGCGCTGGGATTCCACCTTATCGCAGATGACGTACCACTTCCCGGCGCATTTGCAGCCATGGTGGAAGCCGTTGCCGGCGCGGAGGCTCCGCGTCTGGCGATCGTGGTGTCGGACGAATCCGCCTCGTATCGATCGGAAATGGCGTACTTGGCGGAAAAGCTGACGGAGTATGGTATATCGGCGCGAGCGGTGGCGCCGGAGGATCTCCGCTACTCCGACTCCAGCGTGGCGGTGGAAGGCGCATCCGGCGAAGTCGAAGTCGATGTGGTGTACAGATTCTTCGAGCTCTTCGACTTGCCCAACGTCGCCAATGCGGAACTGCTGATGCGGCTCAATGCGAGGAACCGCGTTGCGGTCGTGCCACCGTTCCGTGCGTTCTTCGAGGAGAAACTGGCGATGGGCATGTTACACCACCCGGTTCTCGCACCTCGATGGGAAAAAGGACTGGGCAACGCAGGATTTACCTTCTTGAAGGAGTGCTTTGCGCCGACGTGGATCCTCGACCCGGCCCCCGTGCCGCCGTATGCGGCGATTCCGGGGCTCACCGCAGGCGGCGCGGCGGTGAACTCGTGGGACCGGTTGAAAGACCTTGGGCGCAGGCAACGGGAGTTCGTCATCAAGCCGTCCGGTTTTTCGGAACGCGCCTGGGGGAGCCGCGGCGTGATCGTCGGCCACGACATCTCTACTCCCGAGTGGAATGCGGCGCTGGAACAGGCGCTCGCCAGTTTCGTGGAGACGCCGCATGTTCTGCAGGAGTTCCGGACGGGCCGGCAGTTCGAGGGCCTGTTCTACGACACAGCCGCCGGCGCGATGCGCACGATCCCGTGCCGAGCGAGGCTGTCGCCGTATTTCCTCGCAACGGACGAAGATATCAGACTCACGGCCGTAATGGCGACGTTGTGCCCCCTCGATAAGAAAAAGATCCACGGCATGCCCGAAGCGATTATCGTGCCTTGCGCAGTGGAGGAAACGGACGGTACCGAGCTGTGAATCTAATCAAGTCACTTCCCGCTTCGGCACCACCCGTACTAGTCGCACACCAGCCGTATGAGTATCGGCGCCGACAGGTCGAAGAACCCGATTGGAGGCGCCTGCCGGGGTACGCACATGTCTCCCGCACCGAGTGGCGCGATGCTACATGGCAGCGCAGGAACTCCGTCACCAGCGTGACAGGGCTATTAAGCGTCTTCGGCCGCTTTCTTCCGGCGGATCTCGCACGATCGATCGAAGCCGACCGCAGGCAACTGGCTACGATGGGCATGCGCGTCACGCCACAGGCTCTGAACACGATGGACGAGCGCAATCTCTGGGACGATCCGATCCGTCGGTACGTGTTGCCGGCCGCCGCTGACCGTGAGCCCGTGTGGCATACTCATCCGGAAGCGCGGCGCGACAGCCTGCGTGAAACAGAAATGTCGGTGGTCGAGGGGCTGGTATGGCGGTACCCTACGAAAGCCCTCATCGAACTGGCGGCCAGTTGTCCCCTCTACTGCGGCCACTGCACCCGGATGGACCTGGTGGGTCCGGACGTGCCCGCCGTCACGAAGCGGCGGCTGGGCCTCCGACTGAACGAACGGCTCGATGGCATCTTTTCCTTCCTGGCCGCCACGCCGTCCATCCGCGACGTGGTGATCTCCGGGGGTGACATCTCGAATGTGTCGCCGGAGCTCCTGGAGGCCTTCGTGACGCGGCTCTTGGCGATCAGCCACATCCGAAGCTTCCGTCTGGCGACGAAGGCGGTCGTTGCCCTGCCTCAGTACTTTTTCCAGGATTCCGTGCTGCGGACCCTCGAGCGTATCGCGCGTCGCGCCCGATCGGCGAACGTGGACATGGCCGTTCACACGCACTCGAACCACGTGGCTTCCATCACGCCGCTGGTTTGCGAAGCTGCCGCCAGGCTCTACGACGTCGGCATTCCGGTCATTCGCAATCAGGGCGTCCTGATGCGCACAATCAACGATTCGGCCGCCGCGCTGCTCGACCTCTGCTTCGCGTTGCTCGACGCGTGCCGAATCACTCCCTACTACTTCTATCAGTGCGACATGATCCCGCACGGCGAACACTGGCGTATCTCCCTTCACCAGGCACAGCAGATTCAATCCGAGATCATGGGCTATCTGCCGGGCTTCGCCACCCCTAGGATCGTGTGCGATGTCCCGTGTCTTGGCAAACGCTGGGTCCACCAAGCAGAGTCCTACGACCGCGTGCTTGGCATCTCGTACTGGAGCAAGAATTACTGGACAACGATTGACAACCTGGATGAGGTGGCTCCTACTCAGCACAAGTATCTCTATTTCGATCCGATCGTCGAGTTGCCCCCAGATGGCCAGAGGTATTGGGAACTTAAGCAGGAACGCGACGGTCTTGTCGGTTTAGCCGGCGTGGGTGGGGCTTCGAACCGTCAACCTCTCGCACGGGCAGAGGACCACGACGGACACAATCAAAAGCAAGGACCTTGGCGCATCCGCTGAGTTTTGGGCAGCCCTTTGCGAGTCAACGGGGTTGCCATTGATCATGAAACACTCGTTCCCCGAAGAAGACCTCGTGCGCCGTCTGCGAAGTCGTTCCACGGCCCGGCCGCGGCCCGCCTTGAGTCGTACGCCGACGGGCAGGACTGACACCAGTCACTCGTTTCACTGCAAGTGCCGTTTTCAGCAAATGCTGAAAACCCGAATCACATCGCAGGGGCAGCATGGGCGCTCTGTATAGGAGGAGAAGATCCTGTCAGACTTTCCGAGGGCGAGTACAACCGCGCGCGTGCGCGTAGCAGACGTGGGTCCACGGGTGGAAACTGTGGCGATTTCCTTGGCCGAAGTGGTCCGAAACTGGAGTCAGTTCGGAGTCCACTTCGCCTCCGGGGTGGCCCTGGAGACCAACTGGAGACCAAAACCGTTGCGGCTAAGTCTTGTGTTTTCAGTCAGCGGTCGCTGTAAGTGATTGATTTTCGCCCGTTGGGGTGCAAGAGGTCCCGGGTTCAAATCCCGGCGGCCCGACCAAACTTCTCAAAGAGTTACAGACCCCACCACCCTCCCACACCTCCCGCTGGAGTCCATTTGGAGTCCAAACGGAGTCCACGCCTCGCGGTACCCATCGCCTTTTCGACGGCTACCACGACCAGCACTGTGCTATCAACGGCTTGGTATCCATGGGGTGCAGGGGTGCCATCAACGAGGCCTTGTTCGCTGGTGGAGAAAACATTCAATCGCTCATAGGGGAACAGCTACCAGAGCCCCGGACGGGGGCACCAGCCGGCCTCCCTCGAAGCGCTGATCCTCCCTGGGGCCCTATCGCGTTTGCTGTTCCGAGGGGCCGATACTCGTTTACCGCGCCCGGTCGCGATACAGCCAGATATGGGCAAGCGCATCGTCTCCTGCAAATTGTCTTAGCTTCTCGATAAACTGCGACTTGGACGATGGGTATCGACCTCATCATCGGCATTGTCGGCTCGATCATCGCTGCCACCTTGATCGCGCTCATGAAGTTCGGGATGAAAGACCACCTGCAGCGAAGAATGACGAGTCTGCGCACGAGGTGGATGTCACCGCTGCGGGTCGTTCTGGAGCGGAAAGGCACAGATGCAGTGTCAGCGAAGCTCGTGACGTGGCTGAAAGAAGACCAGTACCAGCAAGGACCACGGGCGGGCCAATTCGGCAAACGCCAAGACATTGCCGAGACGATTCGATTCGACCCAAACGAATCACCCCGTTTGAAGCCGAGGCTGTATCAGACGAGTTGGGCATGCATTGCGTTACGAAAACACAGTCTGTTGCCGGCCGCGCTCGAAAGGGCTCGCATCAGTCTGGAACGATTGATGGTCACGGGTTCCGTAATGGCGGTGATGCCGGCAAAGCGACCAGAGAAAGTTGAGGCGAAAGTTTCGGTTCGTCATACGCTGCGAGCAGCGCACACTCTCATGGTCTTGGTTCCAGGGTCACAACTCGCTACCTCCGTGTTGCGGAAGATGCTTGATCCCGGATCACGCTGGGAATGCAAAGATGGCGGCTGGCCGCAGCACGAGTCGGCGCGCCCGTCCTCGGATCTCTGGGCATCGGTATACGCAATCGACTTTCTCGACTACGTGCACACCAATTGCCCCGGGATGGCTCTGGCTGAGATGAGCGTGCTTAGTCCACTGCAAAGGACGGTGGCGCACCTTGCGCGGGAATGGCAGCGGAACAGGTGGGCGTATCAAGGTGCGCCTGCCGCTGAGAATGTAATCCATATCCTGAATTGCGTGGCATTGGTGCTCAAGCGCTTGGAGCCGGAACTCCTTCGAAATGTTACCCACTTCATTGAACAGTGGATCACGGCTGAGCATCACGTGTCTGCGGCATATCTCAGAGAATGCGAGACCATCCAGTTGGGAGCCGCGTCGGCGCGATTCGCGTATTTCTGGTTCCTTGTAGACCGGAACGGCGAACGCTGGCGCACTCTGTATCAAGATGCCATCGAGCACTTCGAACTTGGGATGGATGCTTCTGACGTAGCTTTCCTGCTAGATCTGACAAATTCGATTAAGCACACCTCATAACGCGGTTTCGAAGACGAGGCGGATTCTTGAAAGTCGTTGAGCCGTGTGACTCTCAATCGACAACGCGCAGCCCCGGTTGGATCCTTAGATGATTCTTCTGTTGACGACACGAATCGCCGCCTGGTATTCATCGGCTGAACGCTGAACACGGCGTTCCCCCAGAGGCGAGCGGGGCCTCTCGAAACTGCCCGCATCCCCAACACAAGAGAGCCGGGACTCTCGTGAAACTCCATCCCGCATTCGCGTCCGTACCCGTGTCTTCCCATGCAGACCGAGATCCCGCTCTACAAGGCCGTCGGTGAACTCTGCGACCGGATCACTCCGGCGCGCATGGCCCGCCTGGAGAAGCTCGATCTGATCCAAATCGTCCGCCACAAGAAGGGGCACGTGAGCCGGCGCATCGTGCGGCAGCGTCCGGGCCATCCGCCGCCGGCGCGGCTGACTGACTACATCGGCACGCGCTACAGCTTCCGCGAGCACCTCGAGAACGGGCACATCTGCTGGCGGCTACGGCGACTCGGGCGTGAGCATGAGTTGCGGCCGATCTTCCTGCAGGTGGTGACGGGCTGCCTGGCGCGATCGTGATGCAATCCTGGGTCCTTCCTGGGCGGCGCGGCGGCGGGTGGAATGGTGCCACGATTTCGCCAGCGTCACGGGCTGAAATAGGTTGCCCGGTTGCCGGTTGCCACCCCAGGCGCTGATTCCGGAGATTTCTCATGGTCGACTCCCCTTCTGGAACAACAAGCGGCGGCGCGTCGAAGCAACGTACCTGAACTGTACCGTGACCCGATTGCACATCAGTGAATCACTCCCGCGGGATGAAAGAAGGGCGCAGGATTGCCGGGCCGAGAAGCGGCGCGAGAACTGATCCGGCTCCTCGCTCCAACGGCGCAGCGGGCGCCTCAGAACGCTGGGGGATAGGCACCTGCATTGGGTGCAGCTGAGCCAAGCGAAGTGGTTAGCCGCAGATTTTGAAACTGTGTTATGCGACGTGGGCGGAGGCAGGAACACCCGCGGGTGCAACCAGTAGGGGCCGAACCTGCCTCATGTGGATTCGGGGCGGAGGAACTCATTTGGCTTGAATAATATACGATCCTGCAGTATGATTCCGGTGGTATCCGGTGGTGTCCGGCGGGGACTGAAATGTCACCTGGATTCTTTTGCAACTTCGTGGCTAAACTTGGCAGTCTGATGCGGATTCTGATCCGACTGGCAAAAAGCTGGAACCAAATTTCAGAAGCGTTGACTCCCGTGTGCCGATCCAGTATACTCGCGTACCAGCCGAACCTCTTTAACTGGGGTGACGGTGGAGGCAGACTCGCTGAAGTGATGTGAAGGAGGAGGAATGCTCAAACAACTCCGTTTGATGTTTGCAGTGGCACTGTTTCTGGCCTCGATGGCCAGCGTAAATGCCCAAGATGTCCGTGCCACGATCCTAGGGTCGGTCACCGACGGTTCCGGCGCAGCGGTGACGGGTGCGAAGGTCCGGGTGACATTCCTGGAACGCAACACGACCGTCGAAGTGGAATCGAACGAAACCGGCTCATTCGCGACTCCATTCCTGACGCCCGGCATGTACCGGGTAGAGGTGGAAGCCAAGGGGTTCCAGAAGTATGTCCGCGAGAACATGCAATTGCAGGCGCAGGACCGTGCTCGCTTGGACATCAAGCTCACTCTGGGTGAGCTTACGCAGAGCGTGAGCGTCAGTGGTTCTGCGACTCAGCTCGAGACGGAGACGGCCAGCCGGTCGCAGGTAGTAGCGAGCGAGATCATCGCCAACTTGCCGACGCAAGGCCGCAACCCGTTCCAGATTGCCTGGGCGGCTGCAGGCGTGGTGAAGAGCGGTTCGTGGCGCTACCTCCGGTCGTTTGACATCGGCGGCACGACAGGCATTTCAATCAATGGCGGACGTGAAGGCCAGAATGAAGTCCTGCTGGACGGTATCAGCAATGTGCGCGCGGAATGGACCGTGATCAGCATTCCCACCACGGAGTCGGTGCAGGAGTTCAAGGTTCAGGCCAATACCTACGATGCGCAGTATGGGCGCACCTCGGGCGGCGTGATCACAATGGTGACCAAGGGCGGCGGCAACGACTTCCACGGCACGATGTTCGAGTACTTCCAGAACGACAAGCTGAACGCCAATCAGAGTGAGCTGAACCAACCCGCCACCGTGGCCGGCGTTTATTATCCCAACGGCCGCAAGCCGCCAAACCACATCAACCAGTTCGGCGCCACCGGATCCGGCCCGGTTTACATTCCGAAACTTTTCAACGGCAAGAACCGCGCATTCTGGATGCTCTCCTGGGAGAGCATGCGGCAGCGTTCAGCCGACCCGGATGTGAAGACCTTCCCCATTCCTGAAATTCGGGGCGGCAACTTCTCGCAACTGTTCAACGCAGCGGGCCAGCAGGTGCAGATCTACGATCCGCTGACCACGAAGTCCGACGGCACGCGCACGCCGTTCGCGGGTAATATCATTCCCTCGAACCGTTTGGACCCCATCGCCCTCAAGCTCATGACGTTCTACCCGCAGCCGACGGCACAGGGCAGCGGCCCGGCGCGCATCAACAACAATCCCTATCCGTCCATTTGGCGCGCCAGCTTCGATCAATTCGTAGGCCGCGCGGACGTCGTCGTCAATACAAAGAACAACGTGTTCTTCCGCTACAACCAGAATCCATTCAGCGAATACCGCGCCGTGGTGTTTGGACTCGACAATCCGGCGGAGCCCACGGGTAACGCTCCGTTGCTGCGCAACGGACGCAACATCATGATGAACTGGACGTCCACGATCACCCCCACCGCCACGTTCGACCTGCGCTTCGGCCTAAATCGTTGGGAAGAGGCGGGAGGCAGCACGATCGGCGCCGGCTACGATCCGAAACAACTCGGCTTCGACCCCGGCCTGGTGAACCAGTTCACCGCCTACCAGTTCCCGGCGATCAACATGGAAGGCTACCAGAACATGGGCGCCAACGCGGTGAGCCCGGGCATCCGCGACACTTATAGCTTGCAGCCCAACTTCAACAAGATCATGGGCAAGCACTTTCTGAAGATGGGCGCCGAAGTTCGCCGTTACAACCGAGCCAACTCCGGCGGCGGCTATCCTTCCGGAAACTACACCTTCAACAAGAACTGGACACAGGCGGTGTCGAACCGTGCCGATGCGACGTCTGGCAACGGTTATGCGACCCTCCTATTGGGCTACGCCAGTTCGGCATACGTCCAGAAGACGATTGACCCTTACTACCGGCACTACTACTATGCCGGCTTCTTCCAGGACGACTGGAAGGTGAACCACCAGCTGACTTTGACCTTCGGAGTGCGCTGGGACGCCGAATCCGGCAACGTGGAGCGCTACAACCGAATGGTGAACGGCCTGGACTACAACGCCGCCAGCCCGATTGCGAACCAGGTTACCGGGCTCAACCTCATGGGCGCCACACTTTTCGCGGGTTACAATGGAACGCCTCGTTCCCTGATCGATACTCCCTTGACGAGCTGGCAGCCCCGCGTCGGCGCAGCCTACAAGCTGAAGGACACCTGGGTGCTCCGCGGCGGATACGGGCTCTATTACATGGGTGAGGACAGCATCGGTTCCACCAATGGCTTCAGCCGCCAGACCGACGCCATCGTTACCACTGGAGACCTCACGCCGTACCCGGGCCTTAAGCTCGCCAACGAGTTCATCGCCTTGCCGGGTGGTAAGCTCCTGGATCCTATCGGGACATCCAAGGGCGCCAGCAGCTTCCTTGGCGAGTCGATTGCGTCGTTCAAGAGGAACCGTGCCCTGCCGCACGTCCACACGTACTCCTTCGACATTCAGAAGGAAATCAAGGGCGGAATGCTGATTGAAGTCGGCTATGCCGGCAACACGGCCCGTAACCTGCAGGTGGTGGGAAACAACTTCGTCCTGAACTACGTTCCCACCAGCCAGCTGGGCCGCCGCACCTCCACCGGCGCCATCGACACCGCCTACTACACGGCCCTGGTGCCCAACCCCATGGCCGGGCTGATCCCCAATAACGCCACGCTCAACGGCAGCACCATCCAGCGCCAGATCCTCTGGCGGGCCTACCCGCAGTTCAGCGATCCCAGGGCATATGATGTTCCGGTCGGCCGTGCGCAGTTCCATGGCATGAGCGTGAAAATCACCAAGCGGCTTTCGCACGGCCTCAGCTTCCTGTCGAGCTTCTCGATTGGCAAGAACCTGCGCCAGACCCGGCCACTCAACGCTCAGGACTTCTCGCTAGCCACCTGGGAAAGCACCCCGCTGGTCAAGGAGCCCGATCAGAACATCGACACGCCGCGCAAGTTCGCCATCGCTGGTATCTACGAACTCCCGTTTGGTCACGGCCGCCGTTTCGCCGGCGACGCCAAGGGCTGGGTGGATCAGGTGATTGGCGGCTGGCAGGCCAACTTCAATGTGACCTACCAGGTCGGCTGGGTCGTTGACTACCCCAATGCCCCGCAAAACGCTCCCGGCAGCGCCAAGCTCGAGAATCCGACCAACAAACAGTGGTTCAACACTTCGCTCTGGAAGACCTCTTCCGGCACGCCGGTGGCCACGCAGGAGCCCTTCACGCTGCGCACCTTCCCCTTCCTGTTCAGCGACGTTCGCCGGCCGGGCTACAAGAACTGGGACTTCTCGCTCTCCAAGATCTTCCCGATCACGGAGCGGCTGCACCTCCAGTTCCGTGCCGAAGCCGTCAACATCATGAATCACCCGTGGTTCGCCGACATGGCTTCCACGGACGTAACCAACGCCGCTTTCGGGCAGTTGAATACGACGCAGCGCAACCTCCCGAGGTTCGTCAAGCTCGGGCTGCACCTGACCTTCTAGTTCGATCTGTTTCCGGCAAAAAGGAGGCCCCTAACCGGGGCCTCCTTTTTCTTTCCTCTCTCACTGGATTGATGGGTGCGCCAGGGTTATGTGGAGGGACGCAGGGGGCCTGCGAGCTTACTTCCAGATGGGGACTCCGAGTTCGGAGAAGCGGGCGGCCCCGTTGAGGAAGTGGGCGGTGATCCAGAAGACGGTCCAGGCTTCGTGATAGCCTCCGCGCATTTCAGTGATCGCAACGTCGCGGCCGAGCTGGGCGTAGTTGGTCTGCTGGAGTTGCTCGCCCTGGCTGCCGTGGGGGTCGATGATCTGGCCGGCGGAGCGGTACATGACGAGGGCGAGCTGGCGGAGGTCGGCGCGGTTGTCGATCTGGCCGAGGCGGTAGACGTCGGGCGCGGTGAGGGCGCCCCAGACGTCGAGGTGCTGGTTCTGGACGGAGACGGAGGTCCCGCCGCGAGTTCGGGCGCGATGATCGGTGAGGCGGCCGGCGGGCTCGGGGACGTCCCAGACGTAGGTGTAGGTGAGCATGACGTCGGCGGCGTGGCGGGTCCAGCGGAGATGTTCGGGGGAACGGGTGAGTTCGTAGAGTTCGAGAAAGCCGGCGAAAGCGAGGGCGGCGCCCTCTTTGTCTTCGCAGGAGGCGTCGGAGGTGCCGCCCCAGTAGGGCTCGGACATGTTGAAGTGGCGCTGGGCGTAGTGCCGGGCGGCGGCGCGGCCGGCCTGGCGGTAGCGGGGGTTAGAGAAGAGCACGGAGGCTTTAATGAGCGGGGCGATGAGGGAGGCCTCGTTGGTGGAGCGGGGATGCCAATTGGAATCGAGGATGCGGGCGGAGTGGACATCGGCGGCGTGCTTCAGGAACTCCTCCCACCTGGCGGTCTTCAGGCCGCGCGTGCGGCCGGCGGCGATGGCGCGGGCGATGGTGAGCATGGCCTGGCCCTGGTTGAGGAACTCCTGGCTGTGCCACTGCTTCTTGCTGAGGTCGTACCAGGTGTGGAAGCCGGCGTCGTAGAACTGGGCGGTGGAGAGGAAGTCGAGTGATTTCTGGACGTACGTCAGGGCTTTGGAATCGTTGAGGCCGGGGGCGAGGATTTGAAGAGCGTAGCCGAGAGCTTCAGCCTGGCCGGTCCAGCCCATGACTCCCTGGGTGCGATCGACGTACTTCTGGAATATCGCGTAGTCGGAGGTTTCGCGCCAGCGCGTGAGGGCGTAGCGGTACTTGGCGCGGACGATTTCAGGGATGGCGGGAAGGTCCTCGGCGTAGAAGGGCTTGAAGAGGGCGATGGAACTGCGGACGGAGGTTTGGAAGGCGCTGCCGGGCTGCGTGACGGGGAAGGCTTCGAGATAGAAAGACTTTTCGACAACGGCATTGGGCGGGAGGTTCAGATAGGCGTTGTCGTAGGGGACGAAGCTGCGTTGGGCGGCTTTGATGACGGAGCGTTTGCCGTTGGAGGCGCAGGGGCCGGAGAGGGCGGTGAGTTCGGTGGCGCCTTGCTGAGCGATGACGCCGAGGGACCACCACTGGTCGTGCAGGTTGGCGTAAGGGACGGGGGAGGGGATGGTGTGGAGTGAGGCGCCCCAGAGCTTCGCGCCGCGTTGGAGTTCAAGCGAGGCGAAGGGCATGGGGTAGCGGTGCTCTTCATAGATGGACTCTTCGCCGGGCCTGCCGGTGGAGACGGGGGTGCGGCCGCTGCGGGCGCCAGAGGGATTGCCGAAGTAGAGGATGCCGGGCAGGACGGGCTGCGCGGATTCAGACGGGGCCATGAAGCGGACGGAGAGGGTGGCCTGACTGAGGGGCTGCTTGCCCTTCCAGGTGAAGCGGCGCAGGCCGCGGACGAGGCCATTTTCGAGGCGGTAGGCGTCTTCGAGCTGAAGGGTTCCGCCGCAGGCGCTGAGTTCGCCTTTGAGGATGGTCCATTCGCCGGCGGTGAGGGTTTGCGTGGGGGAGGCGTGGTGCCAATCGGCGGGCCAGCCATCGCGCCAGGCGCAGGAGACAGACCAGAGACCTTCGGCGGGCGACTCTGCGACCACTTCCGCGCCGGCTAGAACTTGGACGCGGTTGTTTGCGATGCGGAAGTCGGCGGCCGGCAGGAGGCCGGCAATAAGGAGGACGGAGGGGCGGAGTCGCATGGCGAGTGATGAGTTATTGAGGAAGGACGGTGATAATGACTCGGCGGTAGCGGGTGAGGCGCGGCGTTCCGTTGTCGGTGACGGCCAGAACAATGTGGATGGTTTCCGGCTTGGCGACGTTGGGCGCGGTGAAGGAGGCCAGGGGCTTGTCGAGGTCTTCGATGACGAGAGCGAGGGGGGTGCGGGAGTTGGAGATGGGGACGGTGGAGGGCTCGGGGTAGTAGATCCACTGGTAGGAGAGGGTGTTGTTGTCGGGATCGGAGGAGCCTTCGGCGCTGAGGCGGACGCGTTCGCCGGAACGGGCGGTGAGGCGGTCTGAATGGTTGAGGGCAGCGGCAGGCGGATGGTTGGCGGCGGCGAAGGGTTTGATGGTCCAGTCCATGCGCGCGGAGAAGTCGTTCTGAAAGGCCTCGCGCCAGCGCCAGATGGTGACTTTGTTGCCGGAGTGCCACTTGCCGTCGATGCCTTGGGCTTCGTCTTCGGCGTCGGACCAGAAGGGGCGGGTTTCGGGCTCGATCAGCCACTTGCGCATGCGGGGCGTGTAGAACTCGTAGCGGCCGCCCCAACTGCCCCAGTCGGGGTGTTCGGGGTTGCCGAGGCCGTTCTGAATGAGGAAGAGGAACGACGGGGTGTCGCCTTCCATGAGGAACTTGGTGATGGGGTAGAGGGCGCCGAGGGGGCCTTTGGCGCGGACATGGGTATCGAGCCAGGGGTTGTCGACGATGGTGAAATCGGCGCCGGCGAAGCGGCCATGGAAGTTGTCGCCGCTGATGGCGGACCAGGTGGCGTGGTGGTAGGCTCCGGCGGCATGGTAGCCGGGGCTGGCGACGTAGAAGAGACTGGGGAAGGTCTTGCGGAGCCAGGGGCCGCTGTCGTCCTGATCGGAGATGGTGTAGACGCGGAGTTTTGCGACGAACTTTTGGAGGTCTTCTGGAGAGCGTGTTTGGCGGATTTTGTAGAGAGCCTGGGCGAGGCAGTTGGGTCCGCCCCAGACGACGACCCAGACGGGGCGGGGGTCGTCGCGGTCGACGACTTCGATGATGCGGTCTGAGCCGGGGGAGTCCATGTCTTTGCCGACGGCGTTCATGCCGAAGGCGGGGCGGCCGTCGCGGATGACGGATTGGAGGTAAGCCTCAGTGGGAAAGCCAGGTTCGTGCAAGATGAGGTTGTCACGGACCCTGCCATAGGCTGCGACGATTTCGCGAATGTGAGCGGAGGCGGTGCGGGTGCGCTGGTGGACTGAGGTGGTGGCGACGACGGCTTCGACGTCGAAGTGGTTGGAGTAGACAAGGAAGCGCACCATGGATTGGGTGTCGTCGGGCTCGTTCTCGATATCGGTGAGGACGACGACGCGGGGTTTGGACGGGGCGGCGACGGCGATGCAGGAGGCCAGGAAGAGAAGCGAGACAGCGAGTTTCATGGGGGTGCTAGTTGGATTTGGGCTGAGCGCAGCGAGCGATACGGGCGGCGAAGTCTTTCAGGAATTCGGCGCGCCATTGGTTGACGGATTTTGCGCCGGGGTAGACGCCTTCGGCGAGCGCGGGATCGGGCGAGTCGATCCACCAGTTGGGATGGATGGTGGACGGCAGCGAGGTCTTCTCGGGCGGCGGAGGAACGGCGGTGAACCTGCCCTGGATGCCATCGAGGGCGGGGAAGTCGCTCTTGACGGCAAAGGACCAGGCCTTGGCATCGCGCGGAGAGAAGCGGAAGCGGAGGGTGTTGCCATCGAGGGCGGCTGGAGTGTTGATGCGATTGTCTACGACCACGCGGACGGAGTGCCGTGCGGTGAAGCCGTCGGGTACGGCGATGGCGTACTCCACAACGCCGAAGACTTCTGCATGATCGGCTTCTGTGGTCCAGCGGGTGAAGACGGTCTTGCGATGGTCCCAGATGCGAGCGTAGCTGCCGCCCCAACTGGGAGCGGCGGGGTTTTCCGGATCGCCCTTGAGGAGGAAGTTGACGGAGGGGGTGTCGCCCATCTTGATGGCGCCCTTGAGGAGAGAGGCGAAGAAGGAGCCGAGGGCGCCGCGGCCGGCGACGTAGGCGGAGACGAACGTGGAGTTGCCGAGGTCGCCGGATTGATCGCCGCCCACGAAGTAGCCGCGGTAAGTTGCATTCGATTCGACGATCCAGAGCTTGGGGTGATTCTGTTCGATGTAGTTGTAGGCGTGGACACTCCACATTTTGTTGGGGCCGCCGATGAAGTAGACGCGGAGTTTGGGGAGGATGTCGGGGGCGTCGTGGAGGGCCTGGGCGAGGTCTTCGATACCGCCCCAGACGAGGACGTAGAGGGGGCGGGGGTCTGGCTTGCGGGCGCACTGGACGATCCAATTGGAGCCATCGGTAGCGGCGCCGAAGCCGGCGGGGCCGGGACTATCGAATGCGCCCTGTTTGGAGATGGAGCGGAGGGTGGCGGGCGCGGGATAGCGGGCGGACCAGGTCTTGAGCTTGGGGTAGTCCTGCTGGTAGAGATCGATGACCTGAAGGATGTGTTGGAGGCGGCCGGGGCCGTAGGGAGAGGAGACGATGCCTTCGACGTCGAACGAGTCGGCGTAGAGGAGGAAGTGGACCATGGACTGGAAATCGTCGGGGTCGGTGCCGCCGATATCGGAGGAGACCAGGACGCGGTGGCGGTGGCCGGAGAGGGCGCCGCGGTCGGCCGCGGAGAGAAGAATCGGCAGGATGAGGAGGAAAAGGAACTTCATGGCGCAGCCTGAGGAGAGCATACCGGGTTGGAGCCACACGAGAGAAGCCCCTTGCGGGACCGGTGGGTTTCTGAGTGGTTTGGACTGGAATGACCAGACCTTCGATGAAGCGGGTGGCGGAGGGGGTGACGGCGAGGAGGTTGGAGTCGTTGATGGTGTATTCGTTGCGGTTGAGGTAGGACTGGAAGCAGTCTTTCTGGCCGACGGCGGGGTCGAAGTGGTTGTTCATGCCTTCTTCGGTGCCGAAGCCAGGGGTGTTGGTGGCTTTGGGGTACAGCTTCACGTAAGAGGCGTAAACGGGGTCGAGGACGGGAATGCCTTTGTTGCCGGGGAAGGGGGTACGGACAACGCGGGCGTCCTCGTGGCGGGCGGAGTGGGGGTCGCAGATGGTGGATTCGACGGTTTTAAGCGCTTGGCCGACTTCGAGGGTGAAATTGACGACGGGGCGCGTTCCGGCAGTGAGGGCCAATCCGGTACGGTGCGCCTTCTTGAAGTCGTTGGCCTCCACGGCGACTGTGTAGGCACCCGGGCTGAGAAGCGGCACTTCTTAGAAACCGGTAGCCGTATCCAGTACAGCGAACCCACGAGATGCGAGCGTGGCACTCAGGCAGGCGTGATTCAAGAAGCTTGGCCATATTCCGGCGTTCTGTCGCACGACTTTCCGCCTCGCGGAATTCCGGGGAGTTTGGGATGAGAGCGGGCTCTTCCCGCCATAGGGAATTGCCCGGCTGCCCCGATGTTCAAGTTGCATTCCGAGCCCAATGCGATGGAATAGAAGGACGAGGCGATGCATGCAACATAGATTGGCTCTGCTTCATACAAGTCCGGTGCTGGTGCCGGTGTTCGATGGCTTGTGCCAGCAGGTACTGCCTGAGGTGGAGAGATACCACATGGTAGACGAGAGCCTGATCCGAAACACAGTCCGGGCGGGGCGACTTGAGAAGCCCACTATCCGGCGGCTAGTGGCGGAGATTGGCGTGGCCTTCGAAGGCGGAGCGACAGCCGTGTTTGTGACGTGTTCGTCGATTGGCCCCGGGGTGTCAGCGGCCAGGCAACTCTACGAAGAGCCGATATTTCGGATTGACGAGGCGATGGCAGCGAAGGCCGTTACAATGGGCTCCCGGGTAGGGGTGCTGGCGACGGTGCGGACGACCCTGGAGCCGACGGTGCAACTGATCCGCGACTCTGCGAAAACAGCTGGCACGGTGGTGACCGTGGAGGCAGGACTGTGTGAGGGGGCGTTCGACGCCGTGCTGGCGGGCGATGGGGCAGGCCACGACCGGATTGTGAGGGAGGGGTTGATGCGGCTGGCCGGACTGGCGGACGTAGTCGTGCTGGCGCAGGCTTCGATGGCGCGGGTGATTGAGAACATTGCAGAGGGCGAATTGAAGGTGCCTGTGTTGACGAGTCCGATGTTGGCTGTGCAGCAGATCCGGGTGGCTCTTGGATTGAGCCGAGCGCAAGTCCCGGTGGGTGTTTCCGCATAGGCGGGGCGGCGCAGCCGTGGGCTTCATGAAGACACGCAATCTTGTCCTGGCTCTGTTGGTGCTGCTGTCGGTGATCACGTTTCTCGACCGTCTGGCGATAGCGGCGGCGGGGCCGAGGATGCAGCAGGAGTTGGGCCTGGATCCCAAGCAATGGGGTTGGATTCTGGGAGCATTTGTCCTGGCATACGGGGTCTTCGAGATCCCGACAGGCGCGATGGGCGACCGGATGGGACAGCGACGGGTGATCACGAGAATCGTGGTGTGGTGGTCAGTCTTCACCGCGCTGACAGGAGCGGTGAGCGGGTTTGTGCCGTTGCTGGCGACGCGGTTTCTCTTTGGCGCCGGAGAGGCTGGCGCCTACCCCAACATGGCGGCCAGCGTGGCGCGGTGGTTTCCACGAATGGAGCGGGCGCGGGCGCAGGGGTTCGTGTGGGGCGGCAGCAGGGCCGGCGGCGCACTGGCGCCGCTGCTTGTAGTTCCCTTACAGGCGCGCTTCGGCTGGAGGGCGTCGTTCTGGATTCTGGGCGTGATCGGGGTTGCATGGGCATCTGTCTGGTGGTGGTGGTACCGCGACTTGCCTGCTCAGAGCGGCCGCGTGTCCGAAGAGGAACTGGCGGAAATCGGGTCGTCGAGCAACGCTGAGACGCATGAGGCGGCGCCCTGGGGGCGGCTACTGCGCAGCCGCCAGTTGTGGCTCATTCTGGGCATGTACTCGTCGTATGCGTGGAGTTCGTGGTTCTACTTTTCGTGGCTGCACACCTACCTGGTGCGAGGGCGAGGATTCAGTTATGACCAGATGGCGGTGATCTCTGCGCTCGCTTTCGCGTTCGGCGCTGCGGCGAACCTGGCGGGGGGGTATGTGGGGGATCTCGCGGTTCGCAAACTGGGGGTGAAACGAGGCCGGCGGATGATCGGCTGCGCGAGTTTGAGTGCGGGGGCAGTCCTGCTGCTGGCGACGGCGCTGACACGGGACCAGGTGTCAGCAACGGTCCTGATTTCACTGGGGCTGGGAGTGACGGACCTGATGCTGCCTTCGGCATGGGCGACCTGCGTGGACATCGGCGGAAGGTATACGGGCACCGTGACAGGCGCGATGAATTCAGCCGGGCAGTTGGGGGGCTTCCTGTGCACGGTGCTCTTTGGCTACATCGTTGCGCTGAGCGGGAGCTATGATCTCCCGTTAGTCGTGATTGCGGCGATGCTCACGTTGAGTGCGGTGCTGTTTTCGCGCATCGACTCATCACGGCCGCTGTTTGAGGAGGCCGAGGCCACGGCGAACGGCGGACGGGATTAGGCCATCAGCGGAGACGAGTGAGCGGGGATGGCGGGATTCTGGCCGTCGAGGGGATAGACGAGATCCACGTTTTGCGTGGTGAGCAGCTTGTGTTTGGCGAATACGGCCGAGGGAACGGGTTTGCCGTCGAGGATGTTAATGGCGAGGCGGACCAGATCCTCGCCGTAACGTTCTGGGAAGTAGGCAACGGAACCGACGAGGCGCGTATTCTTGCGGCGTAGTTCATTGCGGGCCTCGAGGGTTCCGTTTTGCCCGACGACGGCGCAGAGGTGGCCGACCCCAGCCTCTTCAAAGCCGCGGAGCGCAGCGAGGGCGCACATGTCGTTGACAGCGCCGACCAGAGTCCTCTTGGGCTTGGAGCGCGCGATGAAGCGGCGGACGACGCCAAGAATCTGTTCGAAGTCGCCTTTGCCATCGAGATGAATGGGGTTGAGCCGGTCGAAGCCCGGCAACTCCGTACGCAGTCCTTCCACGGTGCCTGTGATTCGGAGGCCGGGCAAGGGGCCGGCGATCGGAAGTTCCAGTAGAAGGAGTTGCTCGGCGCCCTCCGGCCATTGCTTTTTGGCCCAGCGGCCGAGTGCACGGCCCGCGATGAGGCCTGCCTCGTAGTTGTTTGCTCCGTAGTACGTGGCGCCTGGGTGGGGGATTTCGATGGCGATGACAGGGATGTTCGCTTCGAGGAAGCAGGCGGCGATGCTAGGGGCGACGCGTTGGTAGGTTTGGAATTCCAGAACGAGATTGACCCGCTCCCGCACGAGGTGTTCCGCATTGCGGAGGGCCTCGCGGGCGCTATAGCGGTTGTTCACCATGATGAGGTGAATGCGGTCATTGGCGGCGGCAGCCCGCTGCAGGCCCTCGCTGACCGTTTGAGAAAAGACCGAATTGGCCTGCGCCGCGAAGCCGAGGCGGATGCTCTGCGAAAACCCGGTACGGACCAGGCAGCGGTACTCGCCCCGCGCCACGCGCTCCATAATGCCGCCTTGCACAAGGCTGGTAAGGAGGCGGAAAGCGGTGGTGCGCGACAGGCCGGTGCGATTGACCACGTCAGCGAGTTGGAGAACTTCACCCTCTCTGCGGAAGCACTTCAGGATCCCACAGGCCCGGACAACAGCCTGGGCAGCGTTCCGATCGCGGTTCTGGACGTTGGTGACGGGAGTTTGCATGTCGAATGGCCGGCTGGATTCAAGTCTCGTACTCGTCGACTATTGTATGCTGGCTTCCCGCATTACGGAATCGCTATTCGCGTCGGCGGGAAGGCGCAGGCGGAGAAGAAGAGCCCCAGGCCCTAAGCGGAATTGATGAGGCAGGCAGCAAGGCGAGGCGGAAGAACTGGATTGACGGGGCAGATGGCAGGGTGCGGCGTTGAGTTTCAGGTCAGGATAACCATGCACTCCATCGATTCAGCTCCCGAAGGATCAGTTGCCGCGGCGGCAGCCGCTGCCAGTCTGGCACAAAGGGTGAGATGCCACAGTTAGCGGATGGTCTACGCCGCGAAACTCGGACATCCGGACCGCCACAAGCTGCCGGGCGTGGAGGCGAATATAGGGCCGCTGGGCTATGGACTGCCGATTGCGGTGGGCGCGGCTAAGGCGGCCAAGCTGAAGGGGGAACGGTGGCGCACATTCGTGATGACCGGCGATGGCGGCATCTCACTTCCAACTGGATAACTTGGCCCTAATGGCAGACAGGAGCCGCTTGCAGCAGGGGGGCGAAACGGGGCGCACGATCACGATGGAGCCTCTCGCGGAGTGGTTCCGGGCATTTGGCTGGGCAATGCGAGAGGTACATGGTAACGACCACTCTGAGTTGGTGCAAACGTTCAGCGGCCTTCCTTTCGAAATGGGCCGGCTGAACTGCGTGATAGGGCGGGCACAGTTTGAGGAGGGAAGTGAAAGGATGACCGTTCCACAGATAGAGCGTGTTGAAGCGGTTTTCGAGCAGGAAGTATGGCTCACCCCCTGTGTTGAGAAGTCTCTATTACTGCGTGTTCGTGCTGAGGCCGCGTTTCTGGATCAGCGGAGCCACGGAAGGCTCGCGGCCCCGGAAATCCTTGTACATCTGCATGGCGTCTTCGCTGCCGCCGCGCTCCAGTATCCTGGTGCGGAATGCGCGAGCCAGATTCGGATCGAACAGATTGCCCTTTTCCTTGAAGGCCTGGTAGGCGTCACTGTCGAGTACTTCACTCCAGATGTAGCTGTAGTAGCCGGCGGCGTAGCCGGAGGCGAAGATGTGCTGGAAGTACGTGCTGCGGTAGCGCGAGTAAATTTCAGGCAGCAGGCCGATTCTCGAGAGCGCGGCCTTTTCGAATCCGGCGGCGTCGGTCTTCGGCTCCGACTTGATGGTGTGCCATTCCATGTCGAGCAGAGAAGCGGCCAGGTACTCGACGGTGAGGAAACCTTGGTTGAACTTGCCGGCGCGATCGATCTTGGCGAGTAGTTCGGGGGGAATGGGTTTGCCGGTCTGATAGTGCTTCGCGAATGTAGACAGGACCGCGGGTTCGGTAGCCCAGTTCTCCATGATCTGCGAGGGGAGTTCAACGAAGTCTCGCGGCGTGCCGCTCAAGTCCTTGTATCGAACCTTGGCGAAGAGGGAATGCAGGCCGTGGCCGAACTCGTGGAAGAGAGTCTCCACCTCCTCCGGACTAAGCAAGGCGGGCTTGCCGGCGGTGGGCCGGCTGAAGTTGCAGACATTCACGACGATCGGACGGATGTCCTTGCCATTCCTGATGCGCTGGCCGCGATAGCGGCTGGACCAGGCGCCGACGCGTTTGCCTGGGCGTGGGTGATAGTCCGTGAGGAAGATGCCGAGGAGCGAACCGTCGGAGTCTTTCACTTCGAAAGTGCGCACTTCGGCGTGGTACTTGGGTAGATCCGTTCGCTCAGTGATCTGGATGCCGTACAGCTTGTTGGCGACCATGAAGGCGCCTTTCAGCACATCGTCCAGGCTGAGATATTCGCGCACCTCATCCTCGTTCAGGGCGTAGCGCTGGGCCTTCACCTTCTCGGCGTAATACCGCCAATCCCACGGCTCCAACTGGAAGCCGCCGCCGGCTGCGCTGATCATCGCCTGCATGTCGGACTTTTCTCTTCCGGCGAGGCCGAGCGCGGGCGTCCACAATTGGTTGAGCAGATCGTAGACCTTTTCGGGCCTCTTGGCCATGCGCTCTTCCAACGTGAGGTGGGCGAAGGTTTCGTAGCCGAGCAACCGAGCCTTCTCGGCCCGCAAGGCGGCGATCCGGTAAAGCACCTGGTTGTTGTCCTGCTCATTCCCGTTATCGCACCGCTTGGTATAAGCGATCAGGATCTGGCGGCGGAGTTCGCGGTTGTCGGCGTAGGTGAGAAACGGCCAGATGCTCGGCGCCTGGAGCGTGAAAACCCACTTGCCCGGAAGGTTGGCGCGTTTGGCTGCATCTGCTGCGGCGGCCACGACACCTGCCGGAAGCCCGGAGAGATCCTCTCTCTTCTCGATCACCAGTTTGTAGGCATTGGTCTCTTTCAATAGGTTCTGACTGAAGCGGACGGAGAGGGTGGAGAGTTCCCGGTTGATGGAGCGGAGGCGGTCCTTGCCGGCGCTGTCAAGCCCGGCGCCGCCGCGCACAAAGCTCTTGTACGTTTCGTCGGTCAGGCGGACCTGCTCTGGAGTGAGTCCGGAGGAATTACGCATGACCCAGACGGCTTTCACGCGGGCGAAGAGCTTCGGGTCCATCATCTGGTCGTCGCGCAAGGCGGCCAGCATGGGCGCCACTTTGCGTGAAACGGCTTCGACGGTTTCGTTGGTTTCGGCGCCCGCCAGGTTGCTGAAGACACCCTGGACCTTATCCAGAAGATCCCCTGTACTATCCAACGCTTCGATGGTGTTGGCGAACGTTGGGGGAGCGGGATTTCCGGCGATGGCCAGCACATCATTGCGGTTTTCACTGATGCCGCGCTCGAGGGCAGGGAAGAAGTGCTCGTTGCGGATCTCGGCGAAGGGGGGCATGCCGAAGGGGCCTGTCCAATCGCGGAAGAACGGGTTGTCAGCAGAGCTCGCGGGCGGTTGAGCGTTCAGCATGAATGAGCCGGACAGTGCCGGGAAGAGACAAAAGTGGCGCCTTTCCATCTTGAGGATGATTTTATCCGAAATGGTTCCGGCGCCACCTATCGATTTTAGGACACCTGCCTAGTGCAACCCGGGCGGAACCGGCCGCGCCGGCAAGAAGGCATGTTGATCCTCCTTCCGTCCACGGAGTTCTGCTCCGGCTTGAGCGCGGCGCGCGCCAGGCAACGAATCACGCGTAGCAGCGGACTTCGAAGAGCGCGGCCGGTGAACCATGCGTCGCTTCGATCTCAATGCGGATGGAGCGGCTACTCGCAGGCTGCGGCAGAATCACGCGATTGCGGGTTTGGTGATTGTGCTCGCACTTGTGGAGGACTCGGCCCTGGTCGTCCACAATGCGGTAGCGGTCCACGCAGAACGGCATGTTGCGCTCGGGCTGGCCGTAGAGGACGGATTCCATGGGGTGATCGAAATCCGTGTCGAAACCCAGAACGATTTCGCGGATGGCCTGCGGTGCCGCCCAGGTGAGAGTGAGAGAGGGCTTGGCGTCTTCCCGGCTGGCCACCCAGGCGTTGCTCTGTACCAAGGGACGAGCCACGCCGTTGGTAACGAAGCTGGGCTGGTAGGCGTTGACGGGGGGCTCGAATACAACAGCCAGATTCTCGCCTCCGGGCCGGCGCTTGGGTGCCCAGATCTCAAAGGTGTCGATGCCGGAGCCTGCCGGGGGCAGCTGCACTCTGCTGGCGCCGGCGTGAGCCACCGCCAGCACGCCGGTGACACGGTGATCACTCAAGGCGATGCGAACAGCAGAATTCTTTGCCAGTACCACGAAGGCGTATTGAGCCTGATCGAGACTGGCTCCGAATTCGCAGGAAATGGACTGGGCATTGCCCTGCTTGAGGGAGATGGTCCGTTTGGCGATGGTTCGGTCAGGTGTGAAGTTGCCCAGGCGTGAGGAGGTGCGCAACTCCACCTGCAGGTCAACCGGAGCGGCCACGTCGGCCTGGAAGGTGAAGCGCGGCACTGGGCCCTTTTCCAGAGGCAACATCATGGCCCAGTTCTCATCCAGGCGGCGCAACTTGCCGGACGGAGGCAAGGCCGCCAACCGCAGCGTGCTGCTGGCGGTGATGCTGGCCCGCTGGGCCAGGTCGGCTGGATCACGCAGGGCGATCCCCGGGATGTGTTGGCCGGCCTTGATCAACTCGCGTTGCAGCAGGCCGATGTGCGGAGCCTGGGAGATGTCGCGCGGTAGGAGTTTGTTCCGGGTGCAAAGCGCGGCGGCCATGCCGGCAGCCTGGCCGGAATTCGAACAAGTAGCCATCACGCGAGTGGTGCCGAAGGCGACGTGGGAAGCCGAGATGATGCGCCCGCAGAGGAAGAGGTTCGAAATGTTGCGGCTGTACAGCGAGCGGTAGGGGATCTGGTAGACACCCTTCGAATGGTATTGAACGCAGGAAGGGAATTCGCTGTACATGCCGTCCGCCGGGTGCAGATCAATGGACCAACCGCCGTAGGAGACGGCGTCCGGGTGAACCCGCTGCTCGACTACGTCCTGCTGCCGGAGCATGTAGTCGCCCTCGAAGCGGCGGCTCT
The DNA here is from genome assembly GCA_016213725.1 of Acidobacteriota bacterium. Taxonomy (GTDB): domain Bacteria; phylum Acidobacteriota; class Terriglobia; order Bryobacterales; family Bryobacteraceae; genus Paludibaculum. Next base: position 67,140 of record JACQZS010000135.1, read on the forward strand.
CTCGCTTGCCCGGAATGGTGGAGACCCATTCCAGGGCGAGGTTTTCGGCGTCGGGGAATCGGCCCGAATTCTTGATGTAATCCCACACGCCGTAGACCACGCGCCAGAGTTCCCACTTGATGTCTTCTGTGTTGTGGACGGTATCGCCGCGGCCGCCCCACTCCAGCCACCAAAGAGTGCAGCCGTTCAGGCTGGGCGTGAGCTTCTCCCACTTGGGCAGCTTTGTGATGTCCTTCAGCGCATAGGACGGGGCGATGTACCGCACGGGTTTGCCGGCGTCTTTGGAGTAGAAGTACATGGAATGGCCCAGAAGTTGGCCATAAGCGTCCGTCGGCGCGAAGGCTTCGCCGAACTCTTCCCTGGACTCGGCGCCCATGCGGAAAGCCGCGCCGGCGCGGAAGGCGGCAATGCCGTCGCCGGAGGCATCGCAGAAGAGAGGCGCGGAGACGATGTACTCGGTTTCGTTTTGACTGCAGTAGGCGCGGACGGAAGCGATGCGGTCTGGCGCGGACTTCTCCAGGTCGTCCACGGCCGCATTGAGCAACAACATGATGTTGGGCTCCTCTTTCACCTTTTCCAGAAGGATGGTATCGACAATCACTGGGTTGCCCTCGGGATTGCGGTGCAGATTTTCGACGCAGATTTCGTCAAGCAGGCCGCCTTCACGCGCCCAGCGGTTGTTGTTGCCCATGTGCGCGGTGGCGCCGAGGATCCACAGCCGGACCTCGCTGGAGGCATTGCCGCCCAGCACCGGGCGGTCCTGAATGAGGACCACGCGAATGCCGGCACGCGCCGCAGTGATGGCCGCGCAGGTACCGGAAAGCGAGCCTCCAATCACCGCCAGGTCGGCCTGCAACTGCACGCGATGGAGGCCGCGTTTGCCCGCGTAGCCGGCGCCTCGCTGTATGGGGTGGGTCTTCACATCAAAGGTGGTGGTATCCTGCGGCGCACCTGCTAGCGGCACCGTGCTGAGGGCGGGCACGCTGGCGGCTTTAGCGATGAAGTTACGGCGACTGGGCTTGGGCATCGTCGAATCCTTGCACCTAGTGTATGTCCGCACTTGCTGAATTCGCTGATAGAATCTAGGTTCCCTATGTCCAGCCCCAAGAAATCGATGTTCGTCCTCGAAGACGGCCGCAATGTGGCGTTCACGTTCATCCTCGTCACCTCGCTCTTTCTCCTTTGGGGGTTCTGCAACGGGATGATCGACGTGATGGACAAGCATTTTCAGGATGAGTTGCACCTGACCAAGGCGCAGTCTGCCTGGGTGCAGTTCGCGCACTATCTGGGCTACTTTCTGATGTCGATTCCGGCTGGCTGGCTGGCGAGCAAGCTCGGCTACAAGGGCGGCATCATTATGGGTTTGGTGATCGTGGCCGTGGGCGGCTTCTGGTTTATTCCAGCCACCAACATCAGCCTCATGGCCAAGGCCGGCGAGGTCTCCGCGAATACTGCGTTCGTCGCCTTTCTCGCGGGTGTCTGTCTCATCGCCACGGGGCTCACCTTCCTCGAAACCATCGCCAACCCCTACACCACCGTTTTGGGCGACAAGCGTTACGCAGCTACGCGCATCAACCTGGCGCAGTCCACCAACGGCATCGGCTGGATCTTCGGCCCCATCGTAGGAAGCATGTATTTCTACTCCAAGGACGCGGCCGGCAATAGCACGGGCAGTCAGACGCTTTACGTGCCCTATCTCGGCATCGCCATCGGGGTCCTGATTCTGGCCGTGATCTTCTACTTCTCGAACATCCCCGATATCAAGACCGAGGACGACTATCACCTGGACGATTCCACGCCGGGCGCTTCGCATTCCATCTGGACCCACCCGCACTTCGTCATGGCCGTTGCGGCGCAGTTTCTCTATGTCGCCGCTCAGGCGGGCATTTTCAGCTTCTTCATCAATTACCTCACTTCAGAAGTGCCGGCCATCCCCGCCTCCTGGCAAACCGGCATGACCTCCATGGCGGCCAACGCCGGGTTCCTCAGCGACTGGCTCTCCGGCTGGTTTGAAACCAATAAGAATGGCGTGTTGGCTTTTACCGACAAGGGCGCTTCCAACATGGCTTCGCTCGGCTTTGTCTGCTTCCTCGTGGGGCGCTTCAGCGGAGCGGCCCTGCTGAAGAAGTTCTCCGCCCACAAGGTGCTGGGACTCTACGGAACGATGAATGTGATCGCCACCTTCGTGGTCTTCCTGAAGCTGGGATGGGTCTCCGTGTTCTGCGTTTTTTCCTCGTTCTTCTTCATGTCGATCATGTTTCCCACCATCTTTGCGCTGGGCATCTTCGGCCTGGGGATGCGGGCGAAGAAGGCCTCGGCGTTCATCGTGATGGCCATCATGGGGGGTGCGATTCTGCCCAAACTGATGGGTGCCGTGGCCGACCACTACGACATGTCGCGCGGCTTTATCGTGCCGATGGTGTGCTTCATTTTCGTGGCGTTCTACGGCTTCAAATGGCCGCGGTTCAGCAAGGCGGAATCTCTCAACGGCGTGAGCGCGACCGGCGGGCACTAACCGGCCCGCGCTACTTGCGCTATGATTGCCACCCAGAGGAGGAAACGCCCCAGTATGGAAATCCTCTCCGTTGCATGGTGGCTTTGGATGCTGCTCGGCATCGCTCTGCTCGCCGCTGAGCTTCTGACGCCGGGCGGCTTCTACATCATCTTTTTCGGTGCCGCCGGTCTCGCCGTAGGGCTGTTGAAGCTCTGCGGGCTTGTAGATTCGACCGCCGTCGAAGGGTTGCTCTTTGCGGTGCTGGCGGTGGCGGGTTTAGCCTTCTTCCGCAAGCCTCTGATGCAGCGCTTCAAGCACCTCTCTTCGCCGCAGAAGGAAGTGGATTCACTTACTTCCGAGATCGCTGTGGCGCTGGCCGACATCCCTGCTCGCTCCATTGGCAAAGTGGAGTTGCGTGGGGCCGTTTGGTCCGCGCAGAACATCAGCGAAATCGTCATCCCTAAGTCCGCCCGCTGCCGAGTAGACAGCGTAGACGGGCTCACCCTCAACGTCCGCAGTCTCTGATCTAGGGAGTCTTTCATGGAAACCGGAGCCCTGCTCGTCGTCTTCTTTCTCGTTCTCCTGCTCCTGATCATCCTGGCCAAGACAGCCGTGGTGGTTCCGCAGCAATCTGCTTACGTCGTGGAGCGTCTGGGTAAGTACGCCGGGACGCTGCAAGCCGGCTTTCACATCCTCACTCCCTTTGTGGATGTGATCCGTTACAGGCACTCGCTGAAGGAAATGGCCGTCGATATTCCGGAGCAGGTCTGCATCACGCGCGACAACGTGCAGGTGGCTGTGGACGGCATCCTTTATCTCAAGGTGCTCAACCCGGAGCGGGCCTCCTACGGCATCTCGGACTTTGGCTTCGCCATCCGCCAGCTGGCACAAACCACGCTGCGCTCCGAAATCGGCAAGATCGATCTCGACAAGACCTTTGAAGAGCGCTCCAATATCAACGCCCTGGTCGTCTCCGAACTCGACAAGGCGACTGAGCCGTGGGGCGTGAAGGTGCTGCGCTACGAGATCAAGTCCATCAACCCGCCCGGCGACATCCTGGCCGCTATGGAGAAGCAGATGCGGGCCGAGCGCGAAAAGCGCGCCACCATTCTGAATTCCGAAGCCGTGCGCGACGCGGCCATCAACACGGCGGAAGGCGAGAAGCAGAAGGTGATCAAGTCCTCCGAGGCGCGGCGCCAGCAGCAGATCAATGAAGCAGAAGGCCAGGCCAGCGCCATTCTCGCCATCGCGAACGCCACTGGCGAAGGCATCCGCCAGGTAGCGGAGGCGATCAACGAGCCCGGCGGCTTCGAAGCGGTCCAGCTCAGGGTGGCAGAGCAATACGTCGCCGAATTCGGCCGGATCGCCAAGGCCTCGTCCACCGTTGTGGTTCCGTCGAATCTGGGCGATGTGGCCTCCATGCTGACCGTTGCCATGAACGTCATCCGCAAGCAGCATACTGAAGGAGATGGACACGTCCCGCCCCCACCTCCCAGAAAAGGAAACTGAGGTCAAGCTGCCGGTCATCTCAGCCGGCTCCGCCCTCGAAAAGCTGGCCCGCGCGGGCTTTCAACCACAGCACGAGCGCGCATTTGAAGCCAACACCGTCTTCGACACCCCCGGCGAGGATCTGATGAAATCCGCCCGCCTGCTGCGGCTGCGGGAGTTTCGCGGCGAATCGATCATCACTTTCAAGGGCGAGCCCGAGCCTGGGCTGCACAAGACCCGGCCGGAGATTGAGACCACGGCTGCCGATGCCGGCAAGATGCAGCGCATCCTGGAAGGGCTCGGCTACCGCGTGCAGTTCCGCTACGAGAAGTACCGCACCACCTTCGTGCGCGGAAATGACCCTGGCCACGCCGTGCTGGATGAAACGCCCATCGGCACGTTTCTGGAGCTGGAAGGCCCTCCCGCCTGGATCGATGAGACTGCCGCCGGAATGGGCTTTTCGGCTGCCGATTACATCGTGCTCAGCTACGGCACGCTCTACCGCCAGCACTGCCGTGCAAAGAACGTGGAGCCGGCGAATATGGTCTTCGATCAACCCTAAACGCAAAACGGGCCGGGGTGGAGAACCCCGGCCCGTTGTCGCTTCGGTTCAATCTGAAAAGGCTAGGACTTTACCGGCTTGTCCACAACCTTGAAGTTCTTCTCGTCGAAGTAGAGCACCTTGCCCTGGCGGAAGCTCTGAACGGCCATCGTAATGGCCACCTGAGCATGCCCAGCGGTTTCCACGTCGAGCGTCGGCTTCTGGCGGCTGCGAACGGAGCCCAGGAAGTTGCCGATGTGCGTGTACATCGTGTCCTTGTTTTCCACGGGGATCTGGATGGGCTCTTCTCCGAACTTTGCCTTGTACTCTGCGCTGATGACGCGCTTCTCCGGCTTCACCGTGATGTTGGGGGCAAAGCCTTCAAAGCGCCCGTGCTCCACCATCACCAGCGTGCCCTCGTGGCCGCGCACCGTGCCGGGGATGTGCTCGGAGTTGGCCATCGAACTGGTCAGCACCAGCGAGAAGCCCTTTGCGTATTCAGCCATGAAGTGGAACGTATCCGGCACTTCGCGCTCGTCCTTGAACACGTAAATGCCGCCGCTGGCCGTCACCTTGGTCGGGAACTGCGCTTCGCCCCAGCAGATGTTGAACGGCGCCATCACGTGGAAGAAGAGGTCCGTGGCGATGCCGCCGGAGTAGTCCCAGTATTTGCGGAAGCGGAAGAAACGGTCGGCGTCGTAAGCCCGCTTCGGCGCTTTGCCCAACCACATCTTCCAATCGATGTAGTCGTCGCCTTTGGCGTCCGGGCCGGCGGATTTGTCGATCGTCCAGTTCCATTCACCATTGGTGGAGTTGCGGTGGTAGGAGCCCTGGCTCATGATCATCTTGCCGATCATGCCGTCGGCGATGGCCTTGCGCGCCTTCCACCACTGGTCGCCAGAGGTGGTCTGCGACCCCACTTGCACGATGCGCCCAGTCTCCTTCACCGTGGCGATGAGCTGCCTCACTTCCTCGATGGTGTGGCACATCGGCTTCTCGAGGTACACGTCCTTGCCTTGGTCCATGGCGGCCAGGGCGATGGGCGCGTGCCAGTGGTCCGGTGTGGCCACCACCACGGCGTCGACGTCCTTGTTTTCGAGAATCTCGCGATAGTCCAGTGTCCCCATGCATTTGAAGCGCTCTTTGGCGGCGGTCACGCGCTTCTGGTAGACGTCGCACACTCCCACAATCTGGCAGGCGCCCGGCTTTTCGGTCTGGGCGTACTTGTCGAAGCGGTCGGCCACATAGAAGCCGCGTCCGCCGACGCCGATGACGGCGACGTTGATCTTGTCATTGGCTCCGATCACGCGAGCCGGGTTCGTCTTCGCCGTCGTCTTGGCCATCGCGGAAGAGGCCAGCGCCGTGGCTGCCGCGCCGGCTGCAAACTGCCGGCGGTTGCTTTGCTGAGTCATGGAGTTTCGCACCTCGAGCTATTTGGAAGAATCCACACCCATTCTACAATCTGTTTACGCCGCCCCCAATTCCGTGCCCTCGTGCGGCCTGCTAGTCTGGTGGAAGACGCATGCGATGTACCCGGATTCCGTACACAGAGCTGCCTGGGACCTCTGCCCTCTTTGGAGACTACCTCAACCACTTTGAGCGCACGGCGAGATTCTATTCGCACGATCCGCGCGATCTCGAGTCTCTGCGCCGGTCAGCCGCCGCCGTTCGTTTGGGAGACGGCCGGCGCCAGCAATTGGCCGCTGCTCTGCGCCGCACAAACGGCGAAACCGCCGCGCTGGCGCAACTTGAACTGCCCGACACCGTCGCCGTAGTCACCGGCCAGCAGGTGGGCCTTTACTCCGGTCCTGCTTACACCATTTACAAAGCCCTGACGGCCGTCCGCCTGGCCCGGATGCTCTCTGATTCGGGCGCGCGAGCGGTGCCCGTGTTCTGGCTTGCCACCGAAGACCACGATCTCGACGAAATCGATCACGCCTGGCTCTTCGACAACCGCCAGCAACCGGTGAAGCTCTCCGCCCAGGCCGCCGGCAAGCCCGGCGCGCCCGTTGGCGGCATCGAGATCACGGCCGCCCCCATCGACGAACTGGCCGCCAGCCTCCGCGGCTTCCTCTATGCCGACGAAGTCCTAGGTTTGGTGGAAGAGTGTTACCGGCCAGGCCGCACCCTGGGCCAGGCGTTTCGCGAGCTGCTTCAGCGCTTGCTCGCGGGCTATGGGTTGATCTTTCTCGATCCCCTCGATCCTGCCATCCGCTCACTGGCTGCGCCGTTCCTCGCCGACGCCTATCAGCGCCGCGACGAACTTCTTGCGCGGCTGCTCGAGCGCGGCCGAGAACTGCAGCAGGCGGGCTATCACGCCCAAGTCCTCGTCGACTCCGGCTCCTCCCTCTTCTTCCGCCTGGAAAACGGCCGCCGCGTACGCATTCCCTCCGGCGCCGAAGCCGGCGATCCGGCGACGCTTTCGCCCAACGCATTGCTCCGCCCCGTGATGCAGGACTTCCTCCTGCCCACCGCTGCGTATGTCGGTGGCCCCGCGGAAATCGCCTATTTCGCCCAGTCTCAGGTGCTCTATCAGGAGCTTCTCGGCCGCATGCCCCTTGCCGTCCCGCGCGCCGGGTTTACTCTTCTCGATGAGCGCGCCCGCAGTCTCATGGCCCGCTTTGCCATTCCCGTCCACGATTGCTTCCACGGCGAAACCCGCCTTAAGGAGCGCATCAGCGCGCGCCTGATCCCCGAATCGCTCGAGATCGCCTTCGAAGATGTCACCAGTGAGGTCCGTAACTCGATCGATCGCCTCTATCGCGAACTGCACACTTTCGATCCCACGCTCGGCGACTCGCTCACCCGCAGCCGCGGACGCATCCTCTATCAGCTCGACAAGAACCGGCGCAAGGCCGCCCGCGAGGCCCTGCGCCGCGATAAACAGGTGGATGCTTCCGCTTCCCACCTCAGCAACCTCGTCTTCCCCGAAAAGCACCTCCAGGAGCGGCTCTACACCATCCTGCCGTTCCTTGCCCGCCACGGCTTCGATCTCATGGATACCCTCTTTGAGAACGTTCAGCCCGGCTGTCTGGACCACCAACTCCTTGCCCTATGAAAATCAACACCGTCAAAAAGGCTATGCGCGAAGGGCGCCTTCAGTTGGGCACCGGTTTTGCGCAACTCCGTTCTCAGGATGTCGTCCGCATTCTCGCCGCCGCCGGCTTTGACTGGGCGTTTCTCGATGCCGAACACGGCGGCTTCGACCAGGAGACGCTGCAGGATCTCTGCCGCATCGCCGTCAAGGTGGGCCTTGCGCCCATCGTGCGCGTGGCGGACCTGCAGTACTCGCTCATCGCCCGCGCTCTGGATTGCGGCGCCGAAGGTGTCATCTTTCCGCGCGTGGAAGATCCCGAATTGCTCCAGAAAGCCGTCAGCTGGACCAAGTTCCCGCCCGTCGGCATTCGCGGCATGGGGCTCACCCCGCTGCATGTGGATTTCGAAGGCGTCTCCATCCCGCAGATCATGGACCACATGAACCGCGAGCAGATGGTGGTTCTTCAAATCGAAACTGTGCGCGCCTTCGAAGCTCGCGAGGAGTTGCTCTCCATCCCGAACATCGATGCCGTGATGATCGGGCCCGTGGACCTTACCATCAGCCTGGGCGTGCCGGGCGAGTTCGAGCATCCCAAGATGCTGGCCACTGTCGAGAAGATCGTTGAGAGCTGCAAGGCCCACGGCGTCATCCCCGGGGCGCAGGCCCGCAACATCGGCTTGGCTCAGCGCTGGCGCGATATGGGGATGCTCTTCGTCGGCTGCTCCAGCGAAACCGGCATGCTCTTCGATAGCGCCAAGGCCATCGCTACGCAGGTGAAGCCGGCCTAAAGCGCGGCTTCGATCTCCGCTACTTCCTGCTCGGCCAGCCGGAATTCTCCGGCGCCGATCACGCCCTCTAACTGTGCCGCCGAACGCAGGCCAACTATGGCCGCCGTGACTTCTGGCCGGCGCAGTACCCACGCGATGGCCGCTTCGCCCGGCGTCCGGCCGTGGCGCGCGCCCACGGCGCGCAACCGTTCCACCAGCGCCAGGTTGCGCGTCAGTAGCGGCTCCTGGAACTGCGGACGGCGTTTGCGGTGGTCGTCGTCATCCAGCTGTTCAATCCGCTCGCGCGTCATCTTGCCGGTGAGCAGGCCGGAGTGCATCGGCGAATAGGCCAGCACGCCGACGCCGTTCTCTTGGCAGTAAGGTAGGATCTCGGCTTCGATGTCGCGCGCCAGCAGGTTGTAGGGCGGCTGCAATGAAGTGACGGGCCCGATGGCCTGTGCCCGCCGCAACTGGCTGAGCGAGAAGTTCGACACGCCGATCCAGCGCACCTTTCCTTCTTCCTTTAGGCGCACCATGGTCTCCCAGCCCTCTTCCACTTCTTCATCCGGTTCCGGCCAGTGCATCTGGTACAGGTCGATCACGTCCACCTGCAGCCGGCGCAGGGATTCTTCACACTCGCGCCGCACTGAGTCCCTCTTGAGGCTCTTGTAAATCTGCCGGTTCTCGTCCCAGCAACGTGCGCACTTCGTGAAGAGGTAGGGCTTGTTCGACATGCCCGCCAGCGCCTGGCCCAATACCTCCTCGGCATGGCCCAGACCGTACACCGGAGCCGTATCGATCCAGTTCAGGCCCGCGTCCAGGCCGGCGTGGATTGCCGCGATCGATTCGGCGTCGTCCTGCCGGCCCCATGAAAACGCCCAACCGCCGCCGCCCATTGCCCATTGCCCGATGCCGATCGGCGTGATCTTCAAATCGCTGTTGCCGAGTTGCCTGAGTTCCATGGCGTACTTCTCTGCTAGAGTCCCTTCACCTTCCAGCCGTCGCGATACTTGCGCCTGACGAATTTCGTGGCCTCCGGCGAATTCGTGAACTTCAGCTTCCGCGAGTTCCATTCCAGGTTCGTATGCGGGAAGCGTGTTGCCGTGGGGCCCAGCAGCACGGCTTCCGTTAGAGGCCCGGAATAGTCGAAGCCGGCGGACGTCGACGCCTTGCCCAGCACGGTGTCCACGAACTGGTGGTAGTGATCTGTGCCCGGCTTCTTCTCGATCGGCTTGTCTTTCACCTTCTCGCCCAGCAGAACGGGCATCCCGATGTGCGGCAGCACCATCGCCCCCTCGGTCCCGAAGAAGATCGAGCCCTGGCCCGGCGCTCTCATGCTGCCCAGCACGGACAGTACCTCGGCCGGCGGCTTCTGATCTCCGTCGTACCAGGTCACATTCACCGTCTTGCCTTCCGTGAAGCGCGTTCCCGGAAAGACGTAACGGATCAGGGCGTTGATCGCCCAGCTCTGCTGGTTCGGGGCCGGACCTTCGCTGCGCACGGAGACCGGCGCAGTCAGCGCCAGCGCCTCAAACACCGGGTCGTAGATGTGGCAGCCCATGTCGCCGAACGTGGCTGTTCCAAAGTCCAGCCGCTTGCGCCAGTTGCCCGGATGGTAGACGCCCTTGAGGTACGGCCGCGCCGCGGCCACGCCCAGCCACTGGTCCCATGCCAGTCCCTCTGGTATAGGGTCTGTCCCGTCCGGCAGCGCATTCGTATCGCCCCACTTCTTGTTGCTCCAGGTGTGAACTTCCTTCACTTTGCCGATCGCCCCAGACTGGATCGTGTGCACCGCCGTGCGGTACTCGGGCGCCGAGTGAATCTGGATGCCCATCTGCGTCACCAGCCGCTTGGACCGTGCATACTCCGTGAGTTTGCGCACTTCGAAAATATCGTGGGCCAGGGGCTTCTGCTGGTAAACGTGCAGTCCGGCCCGCATCGCTGTCATGGCCTGCGGCGCGTGCATGTGGTCCGGCGTGCCCACGCAGGCGATGTCGAGATTCTTGCGCTCCTTCTGCACCATCTCGCGCCAGTCCTGGTAGATCCGCGCTTCCGGATACTTCGCCTTCACCCGCTTCAGGCGGTTCGCGTCCACCTCTGCCACGCAGACCAACGTCACCGACGCATGCGTGGCGATGCCGTCCAGCGTGGCCCAGGCCATGCCGTCTGCTCCAAAACTGGCTAGGCCAAGCCGCGACGAGCGTGGCTTGGATTGCAGGTTAGCGATAAAGAATGGGGCTGCGAGTGAACCCGCGAACGCACGGCGCGACAATTTGCTGGTGATCATGCTGTTTGAAGACGAGCATATCGCAATCGGCGCCTCGTCCTTCGCTGGTCCCGCCGCGTCACGCCTCGATGCGCACACTTGCGAACGGTTCGGCCCACTTCTCGCCCGCGCTGCCCGCGCGTAGCGCTAGTGGGCCGCCGTTCACCGCCACGGATGCCGCCGCCGGCGCATCTGCCACGCCACCCGTATCCTTCTTCCGCATAGCGGGCAGGGCCGCTGATGGAGCGAGGTTCTCTCCCGCGATCCTCGTCAGCCTACCGGCTGCCGCAGAGGGCGTGCCTGAGGCGCCATGCAGAGCGCCGTTGAATGCATGGATCTTCGGTGACGCTGCAGCCGCTTCCCCTACATCCTCGGCAAATCGTTACCGGGAGTCCTGCCCTCTGAGCCGGACGGGTAAGTGTTATGGTGAGTTTCAAATGAAGAGATACCTGTCCCGCCGTCATTTCCTTGCCGCCGGTGGCGCTCCTTTGCTGGCGCGGGCCGCCCGCCGTCCCAACATCCTCTTTGTCATCGCGGATGACTGGGGTTACGGCCACGCCGGCGCTTACGGCTGTAAATGGGTGAACACGCCTGCCTTCGATCGAGTTGCTCGCCAGGGCGTTCTCTTCAACAACTCCTTCACGTCCAACCCCAAGTGCAGCCCCTGCCGCGCTACCATCCTGACGGGCCGGAACAGCTGGCAGAACAAGGAAGCCGTCAACCACTACAGCATCTTTCCGAACGATTTTCCCGTCTACCCGCAATTGCTCGAGAAGGCCGGATATTTCGTCGGCCTCACCGGCAAAGGCTGGGGGCCGGGCGATTTCAAGAGCACCGGCTGGCCCCACAACCCCGCCGGCCGCGAGTGGCGTAAACGCACGCTGAAGCCGCCGGCCGCCGGCATCTCCCCAGTCGATTACGCCGCCAACTTCGAAGACTTCCTCACAGATCGCCCCGCCAGCCAGCCCTTCTGTTTCTGGCTCGGCGGCCATGAGCCGCACAGGTCTTACGAGCCCGGTTCCGGACTGCGCGCCGGCAAGCGCCTCGAAGACGTCACCATCCCCAAGTACCTGCCCGATAACCGGATCGTCCGTAGCGACCTGCTCGACTACGCGCTGGAAGTTGAGCACTTCGACTCTCACCTCCAGCGCGCGCTCGATTCCCTGGAGCGCCGCGGAGAACTCGACAACACCCTCGTCTGCGTCACCTCCGACCACGGCATGCCCTTCCCGCGTGTGAAGGGGCAGATCTACGACGCCGGCTTCCGCATCCCCCTCGCCGTCATGTGGGGCGGAAATATCAGGCCTGGCCGCGTCGTCGATGACTTCATCAATACGCGCGACTTCGCGCCCACATTCCTCGAAGCCGCCGGAGTCGAGCCTGCCGGCACCATCACCGGGTCCAGCTTTCTGAAAGTGCTCGCCAGCCCTCAGTCCGGCACCGTCGACGCGGCTCGCAATACCATGCTTGTCGCCAAGGAACGCCACGATCTCGGACGCCCCAACGACGCCGGTTATCCCGTGCGCGCCATCCGCACCCCTGAGTATCTCTACGTCCGCAACTACACCCCAGACGCCTGGCCCGTCGGCAATCCCGAAACCGGCTATCGGAACTGCGACGATGGCCCCACCAAGGAAAACATCCTCACTTCCTTCGACAACTTCTACCGCCTCTGCTTTGGCAAGCGCCCCGCGGAGGAGCTCTACGCCATCAAAGAGGACCCCGACAACGTCGTCAATCTCGCCGCCGATCCCAAGTACGCGGATCTCAAGCGCAAACTGCGCGAGCGCATGGAAGAAACCCTGCGCTCTGAAGGCGACCCCCGCATGTTGGGCCGCGCCGACTTCTTCGACACCATCGAATACACCGGCCCCCGCAAGCACAGCTACTCCGAGTGGCTGAAGAACAACGGCTCCCAGCGCTGACCTTCCCATATACCCCTGGGGGGTATATACTGGAAGCGATGACCAAGTCACTCTCTCTCGCCATCGAGGGCATGCACTGCGGCGGTTGCGTCAACCGTGTCACCAATGCCCTGAACAAGCTCGAGGGCGTCACGGTTCGGTCCGTCCAGGTCGGCTCGGCCTCGGTCGAGTTCGATTCCGGGAAGCTCTCCGAACAGTCGATTCTCGACGCTGTCAACAAGCTCGGCTTCACGGCCTCGGCATCCTGACATGTCCACGCCGCAGGCCAGCGCCAAAATCACTTTCCCCGTGCGCGGGATGACTTGCGCCGCATGCCAGTCGTTCGTCCAGAAGACGCTCGCACAGATGCCCGGCGTCGAATCCGCCGCGGTAAACCTGATGCTCCACAGCGCCACCGTCGCATATGACGCGGCTTCCGTGGCGCCAAAGTCCCTCATTGACGCCGTCAACGATGCCGGCTACGAAGCGGAGCTTCCGCCTCCCACGCGTTCCATCGCCGCCGAACAACTCCTCCGCGATGCTGAAGATGACGCCGCCTATCGCGCACTGCGCCTCCGCGCCATCGTCTCCATGGCTGCGGGCGCTTTGGCGATGGCGCTCATGCCGTGGCATCACGATCCTCGCTCGCGCTACCTTCTGGCCGCGCTGGCCCTCTTCACCATGCTCTGGGCCGGCCGCCGCTTCTACGTCAAAGCCTGGTCGGCTCTGCGTCACAAGACCTCGGACATGAACACGCTGGTCGCCCTCGGCACCGGCTCTGCGCTCCTCTATTCGCTGGCCTCGCCGCACGACGTCTACTACGAAGCCGTCATCTTCATCCTCGGTTTTGTGCTCCTGGGCAACACGCTGGAGGCCCGCGCCAAACGCCAAACCTCCTCGGCGCTCCAGGCCCTCGCCCATCTACAACCCGACACCGCCCGCGTGCTGGTCGGCGATGCTGAGGTCGAGACCCCCATCGGCCAGCTCCGTCTCGGAGACACTCTCGTCGCCCGCCCGGGCGAGCGCATCGCAGCCGACGGCGTCGTCCTTTCTGGAGCCTCCGCCGTCGACGAATCCATGCTCACCGGGGAGCCCATCCCCGTGGATAAGGCGCCCGGATCGCCGGTCACCGGCGGTACGCTCAACGCGCACGGCACACTGCACTACCGTGCCACCGCTCTTGGCGCGGAAACCGCGCTCGAGCAGATCCTGCGCCTGCTCCGCGATGCCCAGCTCGAAAGAGCGCCCATGCAGCGCCTGGCGGACCGCGTCTCCTCCGTCTTCGTGCCCATCGTCATTCTCCTGGCGTTACTCACTCTGGTCCTCACGCGTTCCTTCTCCTCTGCGGTCGCGGTTCTCGTTATCGCCTGCCCCTGCGCCATGGGGCTGGCCGTGCCCGCCGCCATCATGGCCGCCACCGGCCGCGCCGCCCGCCTGGGTCTTCTCTTCCGCAATGGTGAGGCCTTGGAGCAGCTCAACGCAGTCGATACCATCGTCTTCGATAAGACCGGCACCCTCACGGAAGGCCGCCCGGACGTGGCTTCGTTCATGCCGGCCCCGGACGTCGACTCCGAATCCGTCCTCACCCTCGCCGCCTCGCTGGAGCATCTCAGCGAGCATCCTCTCGCCCGGGCCGTGGTCCGCTACCGCCCCGCGCCGCTTCTGCCCGCTTCTGAATTCCGGGCACTGCCCGGGATGGGCGCCGAGGGCCTTGTCGGCGGCCACGCTGTGCTCATCGGGAAGGCGGACCTGCTCGTTGAGCGCGGCATCGCCCTGCCCGCCGGCGCGCTGCACCCGGCCGACGCCCACACCGTGATCCACACCGCCATCGACCGCGCCTATGCGGGCGCGTTCATCGTCACTGACCGAATTCGCCCTTCCGCCGCACCGGCGCTCCAAGCCCTGCGCGCCATGGGCCTGCGGACCATCCTTCTCACCGGCGACCAGGAATCCACGGCCCGAGCCGTCGCCGCTGATCTCGGCATCTCCGAGATCACCGCCAACGTCCTCCCCGCCGGCAAACTCGACCTCATTCGCCGCCTGCGTTCCAGCGGCGCCCGCGTCGCCATGGCCGGCGATGGCATCAACGACGCTCCGGCGCTGGCCGCCGCCGACGCCGGCATCGCCCTCTCTTCCGGATCCGGTGTCGCCGAAGCGGCTTCCTCCGTCACCCTCGTCCGGCCGGATCTAATGGCCATTCCACAGGCCGCGCTGCTGGCCCGCGCCGCCGTCCGTATCATGCGCCAGAACCTCTTCTGGGCGCTGTTTTACAACGTTGTGATGATCCCGGCCGCCGCTCTCGGACACTTGAATCCGATTCTCGCGGCGGCTGCCATGAGTCTCAGCTCGCTTTCAGTGGTGGCCAACTCGCTTCGCCTTTCTCGCATCAAGCTCTCATGAAACCAGACACCCGGCAGTCCGCTCTCACCCGCCTGCGCCGCATCGAAGGTCAGGTGCGTGGCCTCCAGCGCATGATCGAAGAGGATCGCTCCTGCCCTGACATCGTCAACCAGGTGGCCTCCGTTGCCAACGCTCTCTCCGCAGTCACGAAGCTTCTACTCACCTCGCACCTCTCTCACTGCGCCCGCAAAGACCCGCACGCCCTCGATGAGGCCGTCGGCCTCATCACCCGCCACTGGAAGTGAATCCGGCCGCCCTTTCCACCCCCTTCATCCCCCCTGATCTCCTGATACGATAATGCTGCCGATCAGGAGCGACGTGGCTCGCAAAGCAACCATTCTTGGTTTCGGTGTGCTGACTGCCGCAGCCGCAGCCACAGCCCTCCTTTACTACCAATCCCCTCCGGATGACCGTGTTTATCGCATCGGCTACGAAGACAACCCGCCCTTCCATTTCCGCAACGCGCAAGGCAACCCCGAAGGCCTCTCCATCGACATTCTCAACGCCGCTGCACGCCGCAAAGGCATCCGGCTCGCTTGGTCCTATCACCCCGAGAGTTCCGAACTCGCCATCCGCTCCGGCCGCGTCGATCTCTGGCCGCTCATGAGCATCCTCACTGAGCGCCTACCCTTTGTCTACTTCTCTGACCCCTACAGAACCAGCGACGCCTGCCTGGTCGTCCGCCAGGACAGCACTTACCGCAGCTTGTCTGACTTCGCCCACAAGGTCATCAATACCAACTTCGTCCCGCTCACTGACCGTCTCCTCAAATCCCGTGTTCCCAGTGTCCGGCTCGTCCCGATTGCCGATCCCAAGCAACAGCTCGAAGGCGTCTGCCGCGGTGAGGCCGATGCCGCATATCTCGACGAGTACTCCGTCGCTTCTACGCTGATGGGCGGTTTGGATTGCGCCGGCCAGCGCCTGCGCATTGTCCGTGCTCCCGAGACGCGCGTCAATATGGCCATCGGAGCCAGCTTTCAATCCGCACTCGCTTCCGATGCCCTTCGCGACGCCATCAGCGACATGATGAACTCCGGCGAACTCGCCTCCATCACCACGCGCTGGAGCTATTTCAGCGGACGCAGCATGGAGACCGACACCGCCCTCGTCAATGCCCGCCGCGATGCTCGCAATCTGCTCGCGTTCACGTTCGGCGCCTTCCTGCTGCTGTTCTGCACTGCCTGGCTCGCCTGGCGCCTGCGCAGCCAGCGCAACCGCGCTTTGCAGGCGGAACGGGCGCTCGCTGCCAGCGAGCGCTACTATCACTCCCTCGTCGATCTCATCCCGGATAGCCTCTTCGTCCTCAACCGCGACGGCTCCATCCGCAGCGCTCATCCGAAAGGCATGCCTGGCTCCGCTCAGCCAGGAACTGCCTCCGGCCCGTCCCAGCAGGATCTCTTCCTTTCGCAAATCTCCGCCCGCCACCGCAAGAGCGTCGAACGCGTGCTCGCCTCCGGTGCTCCTGTCGTTTATGAAGAAGAGGCCTTTCCCGGCATCTGGATGGAAACTCGCCTCGTCCCCGTCCGCGACAGCGCTGGCAACATCGATGCCATCATGGGCATCGCCCGAGAGATCACCTCCCGCAAACTCGCCGAAAAACGGCTCGCGGAGCAGCAGCTTCGCCTGCAGCGCATCATGGATGCCACAGATGCCGGCTACTTCCGCATCTCCGCCTCCGGTAACTTTGAGGAGGTCAACCAGGCCTGGCTCGACCTCCACGGATATGCCAGCCGCGACGAAGTCATCGGCCGCCACTTCTCTTCCTTTCAGGCTCCTGACGACCTGGCCGGCGCCGAGCAGATCGTCCGTGACCTTTTCGCCGGCAAGCCCTCCCTCGGCGAATTCTCCCGCCGCTGCAAGGACGGCTCTATCGGCTATCACTCCTTCTCCGCCAACGCTGTCTGGCAGGACCGCGAAATCGTCGCCGTCGAAGGCTTTATCATCGACACCACCCAGCAGCGCCTTGCCCAGCAGGCCCGAGTCGAAAGCGAAGCCCGCTACCGCGCGCTGTTTAACAATATGAGCGAGGGTGTCGCGCTCCACGATGTCGTCTACGATGCCCAGGGCCAGGCCGTCAATTACCGCGTCGTGGAGATCAACCCTCGATACGAGGCCCTCGTCGGCCTCAGCCGTTCCCAGGTCCTCGGCCGCCTCGCCACCGACGCCTACGGCACGCCGGAGCCACCCTATTTCGAGCGGTTCATCCAGGCCAGCGAGCATGGCCGGAGCTGCACCTTCGAATCCTACTTCCCTCCGCTCGACCGGCACTTTTCCATCGCCGTTGCGCCATTGGGCAAGGGCCACTTCGCCACCATCTTTACCGACATCACCACCCGCAAACGCCACGAAGAAGAACGCGCACGCCTCGAAGACCAGTTGCGCCAGTCCCAGAAGATGGAGTCCATCGGCCGCCTGGCCGGAGGCATCGCGCACGACTTCAACAACATCCTTACCATCGTCAGCGGCTATTCCAGCCTGCTCAGCGCCGCCCCCGGGTTGACGGACAAACAGCGCATCCAGGTGGAGCAGATCGCTCAGGCCGGCGCGCGCGCCGCCGACCTCACGGCCCAGTTGCTCGCCTTCAGCCGCCGCCAGATCGTCCAGCCGCGTCCCGTCAATCTCAATCAAATCATCACCGAATCCAAGGAGATGTTCCGCCGCCTCATCGGCGCTCACATCGAACTCGTCACTCAACTCGACCCCGCCCTCGCCCTTGTGGAAGCCGATCCCGGCCAGATCCACCAGGTCCTCCTAAACCTCGTCATCAATGCCCGCGATGCCATGCCCTCCGGCGGCACGCTCCGCCTCGAAACCAGCAACCTGGAGATCTCTGCCGGCGCCGCCTCCCGTTTCACCGATGCGCTCCCCGGACCCGCCGTGCTTCTCTCCGTCTCAGACTCCGGAGAAGGCATGGACGAGGCCACCCTCCAGCGCATCTTTGAGCCCTTCTTCACCACCAAGGGCGTAGGCGCCGGTACCGGACTCGGCCTCTCTATCGTCTATGGCATCGTGCGCCAAAACCACGGCTGGATCGAGACCGTGAGCCAGCCCGGCAGCGGGACCGCGTTCCGCATCTGCTTCCCTCGCTATAGCGGCGAGGATCAGGCGCAGGACCGCTCCGACGTTCCCCTGGTGCCGGCCCGCGGCGGAGAATCCGTCCTCCTCGTCGAGGACCAGGGCGAGTTGCGCGAACTCAATGTCCTCGTTCTCTCCGGCTGCGGCTATAACGTGCTGCAGGCGCCCAACGGAGCCGCCGCCCTGGAAGTCGCACGCGCCTGCCCCGGACCCATCCACCTCCTCCTCACCGATATCATCATGCCCGGCATGAATGGCCGCGAACTCGCCCGCCGCCTGCTGCTGGAACACCCGCGCGTCCGCGTCCTCTTCGTAACCGGCTATGCCGAAGTCAGCTTCGATCAGGGCGGCTTCGACGGCATCATCCACGACCTCCTCCTGAAGCCCTTCACCCCCGCCGTCCTCGCCGCCAAAGTCCGCGAAATCCTCGACCTCCCGCAGTCCCCCCTCCAGTAGTCTTGTGATTCTTGCGCCCGCCTCCCTCTCTGCGGGGCGTGGCCGTCTCCTCTCCCGCCTACAATGGAGAAATGAGCGAACAATTCACCATCGCCGGACGTTCTTTCCGTTCCCGGTTGATGATCGGTACCGGCAAGTACCGGTCCTTTGAGGAAATGGCTCAGTGCCACGCCGCCTCCGGTGCCGAAGTCGTCACCGTTGCCGTCCGCCGCGTCAACCTCACTGATAAATCCAAGGAGTCGATGCTCGACCACATCGACCGCTCCAAGTACTTCCTCCTCCCCAACACCGCCGCCTGCTACAGCGTTGAGGACGCCGTCCGCACAGCCCTTCTCGCCCGCGAAGTCGGCCTCTCCAACTGGGTGAAGCTCGAAGTGATTGGCGATGAAAAGACCCTCTTCCCCGACGTCTTCGGCCTCGTTGAGGCCACTAAACAACTCGTCAAGGAGGGCTTCGTCGTCCTGCCTTACACCAATGACGACCTCATCACCGCCAAGCGCCTCATCGATGCCGGCGCCTCCGCCGTCATGCCCCTCGCCGCCCCCATCGGCAGCGGTCTGGGCATCCAGAACCACGCCGCCCTGCGCATCCTTCGCGAGCAGATCACTGAGGTGCCTCTCATCGTCGACGCCGGCGTGGGCACCGCCTCCGACGCCTGCGTCGCCATGGAGATGGGCTTCGACGGCATCCTCATGAACACCGCCGTAGCCGCCGCGCAGAACGCCGTCCAGATGGCGGAAGCCATGAACCACGCCGTCGAGGCCGGCCGCAAGGCCTTCCTGGCCGGCCGCATGGAGCGCCGTCTCTACGCCTCTGCCAGCAGCCCCCTCACTGGCATCATCCGCTGATCGCCGCCAGGCAGCCTGCCTCCGCTGCCCGCCGAATTGGCACACGCAAATAGCAAAGCGCCGGCGGATTCACGATGGAATCCCCCGGCGCTTTCCTGTGTTCGCCGCTATTCCGCCGGCTAGCGCTTCGAGAGCACGTCTTTTTCGTACTTCCGGATCTGGTCGAACCACGCACTGCCCACCGGCACGCCCTGCTGTTCGCAGTAGTAGTTCCAGACGGCCGCCCACGGCAGGCTCTTCTGCTCTTCAAACATTGCCAGCCGCGCCGTAAAGTCGCCCGACGATTCTGACTTCTTCAGGCTCTCCGTCGGCTCCAGCAGTGCGATCAGCAGCGCCTTCAACATGTTTCTCGACCCGATCGCCCATGCCGCCACGCGGTTGATGCTCGCGTCGAAGTAGTCCAGTCCGATGTGGATCTTGTCCGCCAGCTTGCCGCTCCGCACCAGTTCCTTGGCGATCATCTGCAGCTCGTCGTCCAGAATTACCACGTGGTCGCTGTCCCATCGCACCGGCCGGCTCACATGCAGCAGCAGTCCCGGGCAGAACATCAGCACCGACGAGATCTTTTCCGAAATGCACTCCGTCGGATGGTAGTGCCCCGAATCCAGCGTCAGCAGCTTCTGCCGTGACACCGCGTAGCCCAGGTAGAACTCGGCCGATCCAGCCGTATAGCTCTCGGCGCCAATCCCGAACAGCTTCGCTTCCACCGCGTCCAGGTGCAGCTTCTCATTGATCGGCTCGGCAAAGATCTTGTCCAGCGAATCCACTAACCGCGCCCGCGGCCCCGTCCGGTCCACCGGGATGTCCTTGTACCCATCCGGAATCCAGACGTTCGTCACCGTCGTCGAGCCGAGCTGCCGTCCCATCTCTTCGCCGATCTTCCGGCAGCGGATGCCGTGGTCGATCCAGAAGTCGCGAATCGCCTTGTCCTCGTGCGCCAGCGTGAAACCGTCTGCCGCCTTCGCATGCGAGAAGTAGGTCGGGTTGAAGTCCAGCCCCAGCCCCTGCTCCTTCGCCCAATCGATCCAGCCCTGGAAGTGCTTCGGCTCCACTTCATTCCTGTCCACGAACTTCCCGCCGTTGTCCAGGTAAGAGGCGTGCAGGCTGAAGCGGTGCTTGCCCGGAATCACGGAGAGCGCCTGTTCGAAGTCCTGCCGCAGTTCCGCCACCGTCCTCGCCTTGCCCGGATAGTTGCCCGTCGCCTGGATGCCGCCGCCCGAAAGCTGCGCACCCACCGTCTCGAATCCGCCCACGTCGTCACCCTGCCAGCAATGCATCGAGATCGGGATCGTCGCCAGCGTCTTCATCGCCGCCGCGGCGTCCACGCCCACTGCCGCATATTGCTCTTTGGCCAACTCATAGGCCTTCACCACGTTCTCACTCATGGCTGCTTCTCCTTCGAAACCGACCAACTGGGTCTGAATCGAACTTTATCACCCCAGGCGTGGCTGCGCTTGCCGCTGCGCTCTTATACTGGAGTGCACAGCGATGCCGGCCCTTGCAGAGATCGTCAAGTACGCTCTCACCGCCAATATCTTCCTGCTCGTCGTCCAGCTCGGCACCCGCGCCAGTTTCGACGAGGCCACCAGTTTCTTCCGGAACCTCTTCCGTCCGCCGGCCAGCCTCTTTCGTGCGGTTCTGGCCATGAACTTCGTCGTCCCTCTCGCCGCCGCTGCCCTCGCCCTCACCTTCAACATCCACCCGGCGGTCAAAATCGCTCTCGTCGCCATGTCCATCTCCCCTGTGCCGCCTCTCGTGCCCGGCAAGCAATTGCGCTTCGGCGGCCGCGCCAGCTACGTCTACGGCCTTCTCGTTGCCGTCTCGCTCGTCGCCATCTTCACCGTCCCGCTCTCCGTCGAACTCCTCGGCCGCCTTTTCGGCCGCGATGCCCACATGAATTTCTTCGAAATCTCCTGGCTCCTCGCCCGCACCGTCCTCCTGCCTCTCAGCATCGGCATGGCGCTGCGCGCCTTCGCGCCTAAGCGCATCGCCCGCGCCAGCGAACGCATCGCCCGCGTCTGCAACTCGCTCCTCATCGTCGGCCTTGCCCCCATCTTCTGGAAAGCAGCGCCTGACATGTGGTCCCTCGTAGGCAACGGGACTGTCCTATCCATCGCCGCCCTCGCGTTCGCCGCCATGGCCGCCGGCCACTGGATCGGCGGCCCTAACGAACAGGACCGCACCGCGCTCGGCATCTTCGCCGCCGTCCGCCACCCCGGCGTGGCTCTCGCCATCGCCAAAGACAACTGGCCCGCAGATCGCCTCATTCCGGCCGCCATCCTGCTCTTTAGCCTCGTCACCTTCGCCACCACCACTCTCTACGGCCGCTATCGCCTCAAACGCTACTCCGTCCCTGAATCCCTTACTTCAGTGCCGCCTCCGCCTCGCTGAACCCGCCCTCTTTCGCCAGCGCGCCCGCCGTCTTGCCGGCCTTGTTCTTCAAACCCCTGTCCGCGCCGCGTGCCACCAGCAGCTTCACCACCTCCACCCGTCCAAAACCAGCCGCCACCATCAATGGCGTAGCTCCGCTCTCGCCATCCCGCGCGTCCATCTCCGCCCCCTTGTCCAGCAACAGTCCCGCTACTTCCGCCTGTCCAGCCAGCGCCGCCTCGTGCAGCGCCGTTCCCCCCGATGCTGTCTTCGCCCGCACGTCCGCTCCGGCCTCTATCAGGAGCTCCGCCACCCTCTTGTGACCCTTCAAGGCCGCGTCCGCCAAGTGCGGCTTCGGGTCCGCACCCAACCTCAGCAGCATCTCGACCACATCCGCCTGCCCTCGCAGCACCGCGTCTTTCATCTGCCTGTCCACCGCCAGCGGAGCGCCCTTCGCCGCCAGCAAACCGGCCACTTTCGTCTCCCGGTACCGCAGCGCCTCATCCATCGCCGTCGCCCCCGACGCATCCTTCAACTTCACGTCCGCGCCCGCCGCCAGCAACACCTCCGCCACGTCGGCGTGTCCCTTCACCGCCGCTGCATGCAGCGCCGTCTGCCCCGTGTCCGGATTCTGCCCGTTCACGCTGGCGCCGCGCCGCAGCAGTAGCTTCACCGCCTCCGCATTCCCCTTCCAGGCCGCCTCCTCCAGCGGGCAGCTTCCACCCACGTCCCGTGCCTGCACATCTGAGCCCGCGTCCAGCAGCAACGTGGTCATCTCCAGGTATCCCCGCCCCGCCGCCAGGTGCAGCGCCGTCGCGCCGTTCCTGTGCGTGGCCTTTACGTCCGCGCCGTTCTTCAGCAACAGCCGCGCCGTCTCCACCCGGTTCATCAGCGCCGCATAGTGCAGTGGCGTCGAACCCGCTTCCTTATGCTTCGCGTTGACGTTCGCCTTGTGGTCGATCAGCAGCTGCGCGATCTCCGTCTGCCCGCTCCACGCCGCGTCGTGCAGCGGCGTCCCGCCCAGGTCGTCGTATTCGTTCACCTTCGCCCCATGCTCCAGCAGCGCGCGCACCGTCTCCACGTCGCCGTTGCGCGCCGCCGTGTGCAGGTCTGCCGCCGAGTGCAGCTCGACAATAATGAGTACCGCCAGTAGCGCGGCTGTCATTCGCCGTTCGTGATCTCCACTTCGATCTTCACCTGCGTCACCTTCCCGGGCAAGCGCACCACCAGCTTCCGCGTGCCCGCATTCTGCATCTGCGGCGCAGGCGGTTGCGTGGAGACCGTCTCAAACCGAGCACCCGCCGGCGACACAATCCGCGCCTCCAGCTTCTTCCCGTTCTTCTCCAGCACCGCCCTCCCCCCGTCTGTCTTCACCTCCGCCTGCGTCACCATTCCCCACAGCGCCTCCACTTCTTTCGGCGCCGCAATCTCGTCCCGCACCACGAACGTCTTCCGGTCTTTCAGCATCACCGTCCGCTCGTGCCGCGACAGCTTGCCCGGATACGCCCCGCTCAAGTCGAACGTCACCCGCGCCAGCGCCGGCGTGAACTCTTTCGACACCAGCTTCGCCGTTGCCTTCGGATCCTGGTTCTCCCCATCGATCAGCACCACGTTGTGCGACTCCGTCCGCAGCCGGTAATACGTCCACCGCTTGTCCCCGAAATACGCCGGCAGGTTATAGTCGTCCGGACCCAGATCCGTCGCCCAGCGCTCGCCTTGCGCATCCAGCACAAACGTCCCCAGGTCCAGATGCGAGTGATTCGCCTTGTTGTCCCCGCCCTTCGCTCCAATCCACATCGTCCCCGCATCCGTCCACGATCCCCTTAGAAACGCCGTCTGCACTCCTTCGTAATACTTGTCCAGCGGCCATCGCGCTTCCACCGGACTCTCTGTCCTCTCCGGCCACCACACCAGGTCAAGAGCATGTGCCCGGTTGCTCTTCTTCAGCAGGTCCAGCTCCTGCCACGCATACACCGGATCCCGAAACCGCCGGGCCAGCCAAAGCATGCACTCCGCCGTGCCCAGGCCATCTCCGGCATCCGCGTAATTGAACGTCCGGCCAACCGGGCTGCTGAAGTACACCCGGAACTCCCCGGCCTTGTCGAATCCCTGGATCTTCGACAACCCGAAGTCCGTGCCCAGCGCAGACTCCAGCCCCGCCAGAAACGCCACGTTGTACCGCGTCGCATACGCCCAGTACCCCGGCCCTTCATTCCAGCCCCCATCCGGCCCATACGAATTCATCGCCTTCGGAATCGACTCCACCGCCATCTTCAGCAGCCGCTCGCTCAGCTCCGGTTCGTCTTCCGCCACCGCCAGCGCTCCCAGCGTGATCCCGCCATTGCATACCTGATTCCAGTTGTGCGTCACCGACGCCCACCACCGCCCCCGCCCCTCCGTCACCAGCGCCGGCTTCAGGCCCTTCTCCACAATCGCCTTCCGGATCCACCCCCGTTCCTCTTCCGACAACACCGGATACAGCCAGTCGTACGCAATCGCAAAGGCGTGCGTCATCTCCGCCACGTCCAGGAAGTGGCTCGGATTCCAATCCGGAAAAGCCGCTGCCGCGCGCAGTTCATCCACCAGCCGCGTCAGTACCGTCCTCTCGCCCTCTATCCGGTACGCCAGCCCCAGCGTGTACACGCGCCACAGCGCCGTCCGGCTCTTATCGAGCAGCCGCGGCCCAATTAGCTGGTACTTCACCGGAGGCTGCTTCATGATCTCATCGGCCTCCGCCACTAGCCGCGCATAGGCCTCCTTCGCCCCTGCATCCGTCCGGATCAGCTTCCTGATTCGCGCAATGTCCTGGTTGCTGGCGATCAGCCGCGGATGCTGCTTCTTCAACGTCGCCATCGATACCTGCCCGGCGGAAATGGCCGCCAGCGCTGCGAGAAGTCCGAAAACACGTCGAATCATGCTGAAAACCCCATCCCTTTATACGCCACGCGGCGCGTCCGTGGCGGAGCGATATAATCCACCCATGCTCTGCCGGTCTTTGCTATTGCGTCTCACCCCAACTCTCCTCGTCGCTGCCGCGTTCGCTGACGGCCAGGCCAAACGACCCATCTCTTACAAGGACTTCGACGCCTGGCGCTCCATCTCAGGCCCCGCCCTCTCGCGCGATGGAAAGTTCCTCGCCTACTCCTACATGCCGCAGGATGGCGACGGCGACATCGTCATTCGCGAACTCTCCACAGGCAAGGAGTGGCGCCACGCAGTCGGCGCCCTGCCACCGCCGCCCGCT
>JACQZS010000136.1 GCA_016213725.1 Acidobacteriota bacterium
GATGGTGCGGCCGTCGCCGAACATGTCGTAGGCGAAGCCGACACGGGGACCGAAGTTGTTGTAGATGGGGCTGAAGGGGGTGCGGCCGTAATCGATGCCGGCGTACTCCATGCGGCCGGGCAGTTTGGTGAGCGGGTTCGTGGCGAAGGGATCGAAGTTAGAGGTGCCGCTGTTGCGCTCAAAGGGCCACTGCTGGTAATCCCAGCGCATGCCGAGGTTGAGCGAGAGGCGGCGGGTGACCTTCCAATCGTCCTGGAAGAAGATACTGTAGGACTTGGCGGCTTCCGACTCGCCGCCATAGCGAATGAGCGAAGCGCCGCTGACAGAACCCAGCATGAAGGTGGCAAAGGAGTTGCCGGTGCCTGTGGGGCTCTGCGGATTGTTGGTGAGGCCGCCGGAGAAGCTGAAAGAGCCCGAGGGGACTTCGCGCTGGTAGTTGTTGGCCTGCTGGACGCGGACGTCGGCACCGAGTTTCAGGGTGTGGCCGCCGATGATCTTGGTGGCCATGTCGAAGAACTGCCAGGTGGTGGCCCCGCGAAGGCCCACGGTGAAGGCGCCGGGAGCGGTAAGGCCGTTATCCCAGCGGGGGAGCGTGTCGCCCGGCACTGAGGAGGGCAGGCCCAGTTTCTGGGGCCAGCCCTGGCCGTAGCTGTACGCCTGGAAGGGGAAGGCCTGGCGGGCGACGCTGACGCGGAATTCATTCAGCAGCGTGGGGGTGAAGCTGTGCGTGTCGCTGGCGACCAGGTTGTGGTTGAGGTAGCTATCGAGGCGCTGGCGCATGTTGGGATCGGGCCAGGCCGAAGAGAAGCCATTGTTGTTGAAGTGCTTGTAGTAGAGGTAGCGCGCGGAGAACGAGTTCTTGTCGCCGAACCGGTGGTCGAACTTGCCGGTGTACTGATTCATGTCGCGCTTTTCGTCCACTTGCCCGATCCAATTGTTGCTGTTGGTGAAGGCATTGGAAGGCGCCTGGTTGGGCAGCGGGTAGAACTGGAGGATGTTCTTCGAGACGGGGTCGAGGCGGTTGGCTGGGAGCGTGTTGCCGGCAAAGGGCGTACGGACGAAGCCGGAGCCACCGGGGTTGGCGATGGTGGTGGCGGGATCGTAGATGACGATCTGTTTGCCGGTTGCGTCGAAGAGACGGGAAAAGTTACCGCCGCGCTGTTCGTCGGTGGGCACGGTGAGGATATTGGACCGGGTGCGGACGTTGCGCCAGCCTTCGTAGTTGAAGAAGAAGAAGGTCTTGTCCTTGCCGTTGTAAAGTTTGGGGAGCTGGACGGGGCCGCCGATGGTGCCGCCGTACTGGTGATAGCGGAACATCTCCTTGGAGGCGGTGTAGGCGCGGCGGGCATCGAAGGCGTCGTTGCGGATGAAGTAGGTGCCGATGCCGTGGTACTGGTTGGTGCCGCTCTTGGTGACGATATTGACGACGCCGCCGGCGGTGAAGCCGAACTCGGCGGACATGACATTGGACTGCACCTTGAACTCCTGCACGGCGTCGACGGTGGGATTGACGTTGACATCGGCGAGGTAGGAGGAGTTGTTGTTGCCGCCGTCGAGCACAAAGCTGTTGAGCGAGCTGGGGCCGCCGTTGATGGAGATGGCGGAGAGGGCGACACCGCGATCGACGAAGCCGGAGTTGGTGGGACCGGCCTGCGACTTGACGCCGGGGGTGAGCATGACGAGGGCGAGGGCGTTGCGGCCATTCAGGGGCAGGTCCGTGATGCGGCGGTTTTCGACGACCTTGCCCACGGTGGCCGAGCCGGTATCGACGAGCGGGTCTTCGCCGGTGACTTCGATGGCCTCGGCGGTGGCGCCGACTTCGAGCTGGATGTTGAGCTGAATGCGCTGGTCCACCTCAAGAGTGATGCCGGTGCGGTTGATTTTCTTGAAGCCCTGCTTCTCGACACTGACTGTGTAAGAGCCGACGGTGAGCGCGGGCGCCGTGAAGTAACCCTCTTCGTTCGTGGCGGCTGAGAAGGAGGCATTGGTGCCTGTGTTGACGATACGGACGGCGGCGGCGGGGACAGCTGCGCCGGAAGCGTCGGTGATGGTTCCGGAGATACTGCCGCGGCCCTGCTGTGCACAGAGCGGGGCGGCGACAGCGAGAACAAGCGCGAGTACGTGTTTCAACATGGATTCACCTCAAAAGACCCTTTGGACAGCGATTCAATTGTAAAAGAAGGCAGCCGTAGCCCGGCAATCCGCACCAGGAGTAAGCCGCACCCAGTGAGCGGAGAAACCATCCGGGAAGATGTGACGGGCGTAGCCCTCCGAGCCGGTGGAGACGCGGCCATAGGGCTTCCACTGGCCAGTGCCGATGAAGTCGATTTCGATGTCGAAATCGGCGGCCTTGTCGGTGCTGATGTGGAGCATCTTCTTGTCGAAGCCGGTCATCAGGTAGGGATCGGAGGCGACGCCCTTGGTGACTTGGGTGTCCCACCAGGGGCCGCCCCAGCCGGCAGGCTTGCCCCAACTCCAGAGATCGTCGGTCTTGCCAAACCAGATGCCGGCCTGGGGCTGTCCGACGACGGCGTTGTTGTCGCGGTTGGGGGTGGCCTGGTTGCCGCTGACGGCGAAGAGGCCGCGGAAGGAGCAGTAGTCGGGGATGATGCGCAGGTGCTGGCAGATGGGCTTGACGCCCCAGATGTGGCCGAGGAAGGCGATGGGCTGGAGTTCGTAGAACATGCCCTGGATGTCCATGAGGTAGTGCTCGGTCTCTACCTCGCGGATGCGCATCCACTCGGTCTGCCAAGCCTGGCTCATGGCATGCGTGGCCTTGGGCAGGCGGAAGCGTTGCCACTTGCCCTTGACGAGGGCCCAGAAGAGCACGGATGCTTCATCCCAGCCTGTGGCGAACATGACGCTGCCCATGTCCTGGCGGGCGGCGACATCCATATGAGGCTTGCCGGAGAGGCGGTTCCAGCTCTTGCCGTCGAATTCGAAGAGGCCGGCCTGATCCTCGCCGAATTCGTAGAAGCCGTTATTGGCGACGACGACGCGGCCCTGGGCGGTGAATCCGCCCTTGAAGTGCGGCCGGGCCGCCAGCTTCATCTGCTTGACGAGGTCGAAGAGCACGCGCGGCTTGTGGTCGTTGACGTCCATCTCGAGGAAGAGGCCTTCCATGGTCTGGTAGTAGACCTTGTTTGCCGGATCCGTGAGATGGCGCATGGTGGAAGTGAGCCGGTGGCGGTCGAACTCGGGGATGAACTTCCAATTGCCTTTGGCGTCGATGACGTAGGGACCGATGAAGCACTGGTTGGACTCGTGGTGAATGAGCCGGTTGGCGTGCGTGCCGTCGTGGACGTGGACGCGCTCAGTCTTCAGATTTTCATCGATGCGGTAAAGGGCAAGGCCGGAGCCGCTGCCTTTCATGTGGGAGTTATAGGTGACGGCCCAGAGCGAATCCGCCCAGGGCATCAACGCTCCGATGCCGCATTCGGAGCGTTGCGGCATCATATCGGCCTTCAGGCCGACGGTTTGCCCGGAGCTGATCAGGGATTGAGCAAAAGCGGCGCCAGGGGCGGCGAGGAGAGACGTCAACAGGGAACGGCGGGACGGAGCCATATTCACACCTCTGAAACGGAGTTGCAGCCTAGAGGCACGATATCAGGGACCGAACGGGTTGTCGTGAGACATTTGGCCTATTCAGGTCAAATGGACGTAGCCGCGCTGGATGGCGGTGAGCACTGCCTGGGTGCGGTCCTCCACGGCGAGTTTGTCCAGGATATGGCTGACATGGATGCGGGCGGTCTTTTCGGCGATGCCGAGTTCAGCCGCGATTTCCTTGTTGGCGAGGCCGCGTGCGAGGAGTTGGAGGACTTCGAGTTCGCGCGAGGTAAGAGCGTCGGCATCCACCCGGCTGGCGAGCAGTGCGGAGAGCGCGGCGGGCAGATAGTGGCGGCCCCGATGCACGGCTTGAATGGCGGTGGCTAGTTCGTCGGCCGAGGCGTCTTTGGTGAGATAGCCGAGGGCCCCGGCTGAGATGGCGCGGTGCACGTCCTCACTGCCCTCGTAGTTGGAAAGCACGACGATGCGGGCCGCGGGATGTGCCGCATGGATGGCCGCAATGGCCTCAAAGCCGGAGATCCCGGGAAGGCGGAGATCCATGATGACGACGTCGGGAGCATGGGCCTCATAAAGAGGGAGGGCTTGGGAGCCCTGGTCGGTTTCGGCGACGATGGCCATGTCGCCGTAGGAGTCGACAACGGTGTGAATGGCGAGGCGGGCGAAGTATTGGTCTTCGACGAGCAGGATGCGGATAGGCTCACTCATTGCGGCGGGTTGAGCTGGAAAGGGATTTCAGCTTCGACGATGGTACCACCGCCGGGGGAGCTGAAGATGCGGAGATCTCCCTTGAATCGGCGGGCACGTTCCCGCATGACGGTGAGGCCGAAATGGGCGGAGGGCCGATCAAGATGCGAAGCGGCATCGAAGCCCGGGCCATCGTCGGTGACACGGATGCGCAAGGCCTGGGGTTGAAAGTCGAGGTGGACGGCAATGCGTGAGGGGTGCGCGTGGCGGACGGCGTTGGCGATGGATTCCTGGCAGATTCGAAGTGCATTGAGGCGGCGATCCGGATCGAGGGCAGCGGGCTGGCCGGTGACTTCGAACTGCGTCATGATCCGGCTTCCCTGCACCGCCTGCTGGAGAGCGGCAGCGGCCAGATCTTCCAGCCGTGCGGAGACAGGCTGATTGTCACGCAGGTCCCAGATGACGCGGCGGGCCTCTGCCCGGTAGTGATGGACCATACGCCGGGCGGTTTCCACAGATGCCGCGGCCCGGCCCGGCTCCGTAGCGAGGGATTTCAGCGTGGCGTCCAACTGCCAGCTGATGGCGGAAAAGCCGGCCAGCAAGGTGTCGTGCCATTCCCGCGAAATGCGATTGCGCTCATCGAGCACGGCAGAATAGCGGGTGCGGAGGACGAAGATTCGCCAGCGGTAGGCGAGGTAGAGCAGCGAAGCCAAAACGGCGAGGACAAGAATCCGGAACCACCAGGTTTCGAAGAAGCGCGGGGGTTGCAGGAGCGTTACGGCTGCGGGCGGCCCCCAGGGCCCCCCCCATTCGCGGGCTTCCACGGTGAGTGTGTGCGCGCCGGCCGGGAGATTTGAAAAACGGAGTACCCGATCTGTGCCGGCGCTGATCCAGTCTGAAGTGAGCGCCGCCAGGCGGTAGCGGAATTCGGCGCGATGCGGAGCGGAGATCAGGTTAGTGGAATAGCGGACGGTGAATTGGCGCTGCTCGCGGACCGGCGGGCTCAGGAGCACGCGAAGACCTTCGGCGGGCCGGATCATGGAGGGACGAATGCGGACCACGCCGCGGACGGTGAGAAACCAGAGATCGCCGGAAGGGTCGCGCCAGGCGGCGGGTTGGGTGTTGTTCTGACATTCGCGGGTTCTCATGCCGTCCAGCTCGTTGATGACCACCGGTTGGAGGCGGGCGAGCCGGCCGGCGATCAGCTGATCGAACTGCTCAAAGGGCACCTGGTAAATGCCGGAGGGAGAGGTGAGCCACAAAGAATCGCCCCCGTCGAGGAGCGTGTAGAAGGGGGTAGGGGGAAGGCCGTGCCGGTTGTCGAAGTGGCGTACCTGGTGTGACTCCAGGAGGAAGACTCCATTCGCCTTGGTGGTGCCCCAAATGCGCCCGCGCCGGTCTTCGGCCAGAGACGTGACAAAGGGATGAGGGAGCCCGGTGATGCGATTCGTAGTCTGGTTCGTAAGCTGAAAGAGGCCTTGGGATGTGGCTGCCCAGATGGAACCGGCCTTGTCTTCCACAATGGCGCTGACGATGACGTCGCGGAGCCGCTGGTGGCCGTGGGGACCGATCCGTCCGTCCGGATATTGGAAGAGGCCCGAAGAGCCGCCCGCCCACAATTGGCCTGTGCGATCAAACAGCATGGCCAGCGTAAAGCCGGTGGAAGCCGGATTGGGGCTTTCCATTTGCCACTGCCCGGCCGCGCTGCGCCGGCAGACGCCCTGGGTTGTGCTGATCAGGAGTTCGTCCTGGAGCGAAACCGCGGCGCTGCGAATGGTGGTTTCCAGATCCAGAGTGGGGATGGGCTGCTTCCTGAAACCGGCTTGGGTCAATTCGTATAGGCCGTTCCTCCAGCTGCCGAACCAGGCGGTTCCGTGGCGGGTGGGGGTGACGGCGGAAACGTAGAGGGCGGAAAGATTCTCAGTCGGCCCAAAGGGGACGGCGAGAGGCGTGGTCCAGCGGCTGAGCCCGCCGCGCGTGCCAATCCACAGTGCGCCTTCGGAGTCTTCGAGCAGGGCGTGTACGAAGTCGTCGGGGAGACCGTCGGCGGAAGTGATCGCCACCGTGGATTGCGCTGAAATGCGGTGGAGGCCAAAGCCCCAGGTGGCGGCCCAAATCTGGCCCTCCCGATCCTCGACCACACTGACCACGGGACCTGGAACCGAAGGGATCTTCTGCGGTGAGCGGAAATTCGCGAAAGGCAGCAGGAACAATCCACTCGTGGTGCCGAGCCAGATTCCTCCACTCCGTCGGGGGGCGAAGGATAGAGGGCGGCCGCCGAGTTGCTTCTCTGGAATCAGCAGTTCACTGGAACCGCCATGCACTCGAACTACGCCTTCGTTCGTCGCAGCAAGAAGATCGCCGTCCGGGAGCACAATTAGGCCTTGCCAGCTTAGGTCAGTACTGTTTAAGTCAGAAATCCGCCGCCAGGAATCCGACAACCGCCAGAGTCCGGCTCGGAGGCCGAAATGTCCAGCGACTGAGTCGAAAGCAACTGCGACTTCGGAATGCGGACGCGCGCCTGGAGAGGAAATTTCGTACAGGCCGGCGTCGCGGGTGGAAATCCAGAGCGTGCCCCGGGGCTGCTCGGAGAGAGAGGTAATCCATTCTCGACTGATGCCGGTGGAGGGATCGAGGACAATCGGAGAGAACTGGAAACCGTCGAAGCGGGCCGCGCCACCTGAGGTCCCGACAATCAGAGTGCCGTCGGAGATTTGCAGAAGCGAGGTGACATAGTTCTGAGGCAGAGCGTCTTCGATGCGCCAGGTGCGTTTCTGATACTGCGAGATGCGCAGGGTGGGATCGAGAGCGTAGGAGGGGCAAGAGGACGCGATGAGGCAGAGAGAAAGCGGGAAGAGCCTCATAGCAAGGGAGATGGTAGCAAAGGGTGGGTAAAAAGCAAAAGCCCCGCGCGAGGCGGGGCTTCGTTTGTTAATCGGGCAACGTCCTACTCTCCCACACCCTTGCGGATGCAGTACCATCGGGGCTGAGAGGCTTAACTTCCGTGTTCGGGATGGGAACGGGTGGGACCCTCTCGCTATGGTCACCCAAAGCTTGTGAGAGCTTTGAATTGATATTGACGGGCAATCCGAAGTTGCCACAGAGGAAAGTGTTCTGTGCTAAGAGTAAATTTTATGGTCAAGCCGAACGGGCTATTAGTACCGGTAAGCTCAACGTATTACTACGCTTACACATCCGGCCTATCAACGTGATCGTCTATCACGGCCCTTGTTACCTTTCGGTTGGGAGATCTCATCTTGGGGAAGGTTTCGCGCTTATATGCATTCAGCGCTTATCCAGACCGAAGTTCGCTACCCAGC
>JACQZS010000137.1 GCA_016213725.1 Acidobacteriota bacterium
CAGAGTAGGGAGATGGACTGATCGAAGGGGAGGATGAGGACTGGGCGAATGCCCTCGGAGGCCATGAGGGCACAGCGTTCGTCGGGCGTGGTGAGGAGGCGGGGTGCGCGTTCGGGGGCGACGATGGTGGTGGGGTGCGGATGGAAAGTGAGCGCGGAGGGCTTGGCGTGCAGGCGGCCGGCGATGGCGACCGTGCGCCGCATGAGTTCGGAGTGGCCGGTATGGACGCCGTCAAAGTTCCCGATGGTGATGGCTGAGGGAGCGAAACCGCCGGAAGCCTCGGCCAGGGAGCGAAAGATGCGCAGGGAGGACATGGCGCGGGTCAGGCCTCCAGGTCGAGTTCGAGGCCGTCGTATGCGAGGAGGACGTTGGGAGGGAGAAGGCTCTGGGCCCGCTCGTGGAGAAGGTCGTGAGAGATGTGGGTGAAATAGGTGGTTCGGGGCTGGAGGCGCTGGACGGTTTTGAGGCTGGCGTCGATGGTGGAGTGCGTGGGGTGGGGCTTATAACGGAGCGCGTCGAGGAAGAGCACGTCCAGCCCTTCCAGCAGGCGCATGGACTCTTCGGGAATCTCGCTGTGGTCCGTGAGATAGGCGTTGGGGCCGAAGCGGAATCCGTGGCACTCGCCGGAGCCGTGCCGGACGGGGATGGGGAGGAATTCGAGGCCATGGACGGAGACCGGATCGGTGGCGAAGATATGCGTGGCGATTTTGGGGCGCGAGGATTCCGTGGGGCCGTCGTGGAAGATGTAGCTGAAGACGCGCCGGATCACCTGCATGGTATCGGCGGAGGCGTGGATGGGGATGGGCTCTTTCTGGTGGAAGTTGAAGGGCCGGAGGTCGTCGATGCCGAGAATGTGGTCGGCGTGGGCGTGGGTATAAAAGACGGCGTCGATGCGGTCCAGTTGATGGGCGAGGGCCTGCTGGCGAAAGTCCGGACCTGTATCGATCATGACGGTATAGCCGTCCCAGCGGAGGCAGACGGAGGGGCGCAGGCGCCGGTCGCGGGGGTCGTCGGAGCGGCAGACTTTGCAGGTGCAGCCGATGGTGGGGACCCCGACGCTGGTGCCGGAGCCGAGCACGGTGAGTTTGAGGCGGCGCGAATCAGCCATTCTGAACCGGGGGTGCCTGGGGTTCCTGCTGGGCCTGGATGAAGCGGAAGCGGAGTTCGGTGACGGTATTGTCGAGGAGGCGCTGCTCTTCGAGGGAGAGGTTGCCCTTGCACTTGTCCTGGAGGAGGGCGAGCAGGTCGATGAAATGGCGTGCGACGCGGAGGTCTTTCGGGGGAGCGCCTTCCATCTCGGGGCCAAGGCCCAGGCTCATTTCGGCTTGCATGCGAAGGCTGAGGACGAGAAATTCGAAGGTGGGGGGAGGCAGAGGGGTTTCGCGTTCACTCATCCCCTCTATTGTAAAGGGCCGGAGAGAGAGGATCTAGCGGGAACCGTCGGCCTGGGAGCTTTGAGGAGTGTTTTCGGGATCGGGGAGGAACTCCTCGATGGAGCCGAGAGCTTCAGGAGAGTCCGGGGAGATTTTCTGATCTTTGCGCTGAAGGCGGCGAGCCTCTTTTTCCTGCCGTTTTTCGAGGCGAGCCATTTCTTTCTGGCGTTTGTTGAAGGTGGAATGCGATCTGGTGGCCACAGGTCTCCTTTCGGTGGAACGGCCTGGCCGAAGGGCAGCCAGGAGGAATGAACAGCCCGGCCGCCGAGGGCGGCCGGGCAATGCAAAGGGGAATCCGGTGGACTACCAGCGGGATTCGCGACGCTGGCGGAAGCCACCGCCACGGTTGCCGCCGCCGCCGGGGGCGCGGTTTTCGCGGGGACGAGCTTCGTTCACATTGAGGGCGCGGCCGTTGACGGCGGCGCCGTTCAGGGAATTGATGGCGCGGTCGGCTTCGTCAGCGTTGGCCATTTCCACGAAGGCAAAGCCGCGGGAGCGGCCGGTGTCGCGGTCAGTGACGATGGAGACGCGCTCGACGGCGCCGTACTCCTCAAACCAGGAGCGCACGTTCGCTTCGGTGGCTCCGAAATCCAGGTTACCTACAAAGATGTTTTTCAATTGGTCTTCTTTCTGATTTGACGGCGGGCTAGACGGGGCGGAAGGTAGGTTCAGCCAGGTTCTGCGGAGCGATCAAATGTACTTTCAGTATAGCAAGGAAAAGCAAAAAGGGCCGGGTGCGGGCCCGGCCCTTTTGGTTGTGCTACGCGAAAGGCTGGTAAGCCTTAGGCGTAAAGCTTGGCAATCTCCGGCAGCGGGATGGGAGTAATGGACTTGGCCTTGCCGGCCTGGCCAAACTGGACCATACGCTGGGCGACGACTTTCTTCATGGCCTCGCGGGCGGGCTTCATGTAGTCGCGGGGATCGAACTTCTCGGGGGTCTCCATCAGGACCTTGCGGATGGCGCCGGTCATGGCGAGACGGTTGTCGGTGTCGACATTGATCTTGCGGACACCGTTCTTGATGCCGATCTGGATCTCTTCCACCGGGACGCCCCAGGTGGGCTTCAGGCTGCCGCCGTACTGGTTGATGATGTCCTGCAGATCCTTGGGCACGGAGGAGGAGCCGTGCATGACGAGGTGGGTGGTGGGGATGCGCTTGTGGATGTCGATGAGGACGTCCATCTTGAGCACTTCGCCGTCGGGCTTGCGGGTGAACTTGTAGGCGCCGTGGGAGGTGCCGATGGCGATGGCGAGGGCGTCGCAGTTGGTGTCTTTGACGAACTGTTCGGCCTGGGTCGGATCGGTGAGGTGTTCCATGCCGCTGCCGCCGGCGCCGTGGCCGTCTTCGATGCCGCCGAGGCAGCCGATTTCGGCTTCGACGGTAACGCCCTTGGCATGCGCGGCGGCGACCACCTTGCGGGTGACGTCGACGTTGTACTCGTAGCTGGAGGGGGTCTTGCCGTCGGCCAAGAGGGAGCCGTCCATCATGACGGAGGTGAAGCCGAGGTCGATGGCGGACTGGCAGGTTTCAGGGCTGTTGCCGTGGTCCAGGTGGAGCACCGTGGGGATCTCGGGATAAAGCTCGGTTGCGGCCAACATCAGGTGGTACAGGAAGCGATCCTGGGAGTAGGAGCGCGCACCGCGCGAAGCCTGGATGATGACGGGAGACTCGGTCTCGCGGGCCGCTTCCATGATGGCCTGGATCTGTTCCATGTTGTTGACGTTGAAGGCGCCAACGCCGTAACCGCCTTTTGCGGCTTCATCGAGAAGCTGCCGCATCGAAACGAGGGGCATAGGGATCTCCTTGGAGTGTAAGAATTAGGATGTTGAAATCCTGATTTCAAGATTAGTTTACTACAGCGGAACAGGCCTCCGCTGGAAGGAATCAGGCCTGCTGCGGCTCTATCGAGG
Organism: Acidobacteriota bacterium; assembly: GCA_016213725.1. GTDB lineage: Bacteria > Acidobacteriota > Terriglobia > Bryobacterales > Bryobacteraceae > Paludibaculum. The sequence goes on from JACQZS010000137.1 coordinate 3,344, forward strand.
GCTCCGAAGCCGGCTGCGATTCGGGTTCAGGATCGGCGCTCAGGAGGAAGGGCTGGCGTTTCCAGTAAGTAAGGGAGCGCCAGGCCCATTCCAGGGGACCGAAGCGGAAATGACGGAGCCAAATCGGGCTCCAGGCGAGCTCCAGAATCCAGATGGCGGCCACCACAAAGTAGACCTGATGGCGCTGCAGCCGGCCGTGCCAGGCGAAGACGTTGAAGACCAGCGTGCAGCAGACGCTCTGCATGACGTAGTTGGTGAGTGCCATCTGACCCGTGGCGGCCAGGGGGCCGGTAAGGAAGGAAAGGACGCCGGACCTGACCAGAAGCATGCCGAGCGCCACGTAGGCGAAGGTCATGGCGATGCGGGCGGGCTCATAGACGGCGCCGGCCCAGGCTTGGGCCGTGACGCTGAACCAGCTGCCCAGGACGATCTTGAGCTGGACGAAGTGGAGCGGCAGCCCGATGGCAAGGCCCAGGGCGGCCGTTTTGAGGTAAAAGGCCGTGGATCGAGCGCCGGTGAGGACCCCTGTTTTGAGCAGGGCCATGCCGGCGAGCATCATGACCAGGAAGTCCCAGAGCATTGGCGAGTAGAGGGGAAGGCTGTGAAAGAAGTTGAGCACCTCGCGCCGGGCCTTGATGTTCTTCAGAAACCCGCCGGTGTTGAGGTCGTGGTTCTTCCGCAGGGCTTCGGCGTCGGGCTTCATGAATTTGAGCTTCTCTTCCCATTTGGTGATGTCGCCCTGCTGCTCCTCGGTAAGTCTCGCTCCGGATCTCTTAAGCTGCGTGGCGGCGTTGTACTTCTTCAACTGCTCGCCTGCGTCGTGCGCTTCATAGGAGGCGCCGCCGATGAGAAGGGCGCAGAGCACCGAGGCAAGGATGATCAATCCCTTGGCGGACATGCGCCGGAAGGGGTACAGCATGAGGCCGCAGACTGCGTAGGGATACAGAACCTCGCCCCACCACAGCAGGTGGGCGTGCGCCACGCCGAACAGCAGCAGCCACAGCGTGCGCCGGTAGTAAACGTCGGCGACTTCCGAGGAGGCCCCGCGTTCGTCGGCACGGGCCGACAGCAGGCAGATCCCGGCGCCGAAGAGCAGGGTGAAGAGGCCGCGCATCTTGCCATCGAAGAGCAGCGCGGCGGCCATGTAGGTGGAGAGGTTGATGCCCTGGGCGCCCCCCTGAATGGTGGGGTCGGCGTAGACCGATGGGTGAAAGGCGAAGCCGACGATGTTCATCGCGAGGATGCCGAGGACGGCGCATCCCCGCAGGAAGTCGATGTTCCGGATTCGCTGTTGAGATGAAACGGGCGCAAAAGCGGCAGCCATGTGGAGCCCTCCCAGGGGAATGGAATCAGGCTACCACGGCGCTTGAGGCCGGCTCAGTGATACCAGTCGAGGAGCTTCACTTCAACGCCGCTCCCGGCGAGGGCCTTCTGGAAGACGGAGAGATCCGCGCCGCGGTAGTGATAGGGGATGGCGACCTTGGGGTGGAAGGCTTTGACCGCCTCCGCGGCTTCGTCGGGCGGCATGGTGTAGGGGAGGTTCATGGGGATCAGCGCCGCATCGATGTTCTGCAGTTCGCGCATCTCGGGGGTGCCCTCGGTGTCGCCCGCAATGTAGAGGCGGAAGCCGCCGTAGGTCAGGAGATAGGCGTTGCCGCGGCCCTTGGGGTGGAAGACCTGGCCTTCTGAGGGGCCGCGCTTGAGGTTGTACATGGGAAGAGCTTCGAGGGTGAAGGGGCCGAGCTTGAGGGTGTCGCCGTTGTGCATCACTTTGCCGCCTTCGACCTGTTTGGCGGCGGCTTCGGGGAGGATGAGCTGGGTGGAGGGTTTGCGGAGGAGGGCGAGGGCTTTGGGGTCGAGGTGGTCGCCGTGGGTGTCGGTGAGGATGAGGATGTCAGCCTGGGGCAGACCGGTGTAGTTGCCCTGGCTCCAGGGATCGACGTGGATGACCTGGCCGGCGGCCTCAAGCATGAAGGAAGCGTGGCGGACGGCGGTGAGCTTGAGGGGGCCGGCCTTGGTGGTGAAGTCGACAGTGGGATGGGTTTGCGCCCAGGCGGCCGCGGCTAGGAAGAGGAGAGAGAGGCGGGGGTACAGCATGGGATTTAGTATAGGACCCAGAGTTAGCGCTGGGTGAGTTCGTCGGAGACGGCGATGGAGAGATCGCGGAGTTTGAAATAGGTGGCCTGGGCGGCGGGATCGGTGAACTCGGTGAGGAGGAGTGTGAGGTCGTGCTTGGCGGCGGTGGAGTAGCCGGGCTTCCAAGCGCCGGCGCGGATGGCGGTGCCGTTGGGGCGGACGGTGTTGTCGGGGACGAGGGTGAGGGATTGGGGGTCGAGAGTGAAGCGGGTGAGGTCGGCGGCGTCGAGGTTCTTGAGCTGGGGGCTCTGTGCGGGATTGAGGGTATAGACCTGGGGGCCGCGCAGGACGGCGATGCGGCCGGACTGCTGCTGGCGGCCACGGACTAACCGGATGTTCATGGGGAGGTTGAGTGTGACCTGGTCGCCGGGCTTCCAAGTGCGGTCGATGGTGTGGAAGGTGGCGGGGAGAGCGGGCCGGGAGGGCTCGCTGTTGATCTGAACTGTGGCGCCTTGCGCCCAGGCGGGGATGCGGAGCTTCAAGGCGAAGGCGGCGGGCTGGGCGGGATTGATCTGGAGCGTGATGCGGCCATCGCTGGGGTAAGCGGTTTGCTGGGTGAGTCCGATGGTGGTGGAGGCGAGCGGGAGCTTGGCGGTGGAAGCGGTGTATAGGTTGACGGCGATGGTGCGCGGGCCGGTGTAGTAGATCATCTCCGGCAGCTCGGCGATGATGCGGCGGTAGTTGCCGGGGCAGCAGTAGGTGTCGCCGGGGTGGTATTCGCGGGGGCCTTCGAAGGGGGTGTAGTAGCGGATGCGGCGGCCGCCGGGGGACTGGGCGGCGAAGAGGGTGTTGAAGACGGTGCGATCGATGAGGTCGCCGTAGAAGGGGTTGTCCGATTGGCGGAGGAGAGCTTCGTAGAGGCGGAGGAGGTAGGCGGTGGCGCAGGTTTCGGCGAGGTGGCCGCGGCCGTCCTGGTCGGCGGTCCAGATCTCCCACTGGCCGGCGCCGCCGGTGACGGCCATGCCTTCCTGCTTGGCGAGGAAGTCGATTTCACGGGTGGATTGAGTGGTGACGGGCGGGGCGAGTTCGAGCTGGGCGAGGGTGCGGGCGGTGAAGGCGTAGATGTGCCCTTCAATGCCGGGGCGGCGGCCGATGATGATGGGGAGCTGCCAGCGTGCGAGATCGCGGGTGGCGGTGACGAAGTGGAGGTAGCGCGGGTCTTTGGTGGATTGGTAGAGGGCGAGGAAGGTGCGCTCGACGCCGGTGACGGCGACGTGGGTGGCGACGCCGGTTTTGTCGCCCCAGTCGGGGGGAATTTTGCTCCAGTTGGCGATGAGGTAGTCTGCGGCTTTCCGGGCGGATTGGAGGGAGGGCTGCTGATCGAAGCGGGCGTAGTCTTCGTTGAGGGCGGCGATGATGTAGCCGAGTTCGTGGACGTCCCAGAGTTCGGTGATGCGGGCGGCGGGCGGGAAGAAGCCGATGTAGCCGTCGGGCTGCTGGGTGGCGATGGTGCGGCGGATGAGATCGGACTTGAAGGCGATGAGGCGCGGGTCCTGAGTGTAATCGGCAAAACGGATGGCGGCGAGGAGGAGCTTGCCGAGGCCGAGGTAGGAGGTGGTCTTCTGGTGGGATTCGAAAGAGGCGAGGAAGTCTTTGGATGCGTCGAGGGCGAGGAGGTTGTTGTGGATAGTGATGTCGATGCGCCGGCCGATTTCACCCTGCACCTTGACGTCGCGGGCGGGGACGGGACGAAGAGTGACGGTGGTTTGGGCGCCCAGGATGGAGCAGAGAGAGAGCAGAAGCGCGAACCGCATGGGGGGAGTATATCGAAGCCGCGGATGGGTGATAAGCTAGACGGCGCCGGGAGGCTCCGAAAACGATGAAGCATTACAGA
>JACQZS010000138.1 GCA_016213725.1 Acidobacteriota bacterium
AATCCACCCGCTGCCACTTCTGCTCCAACGAGTGCCTCAGGACCTTCGTAGATATCCATGCCCCCGCGCAGGACTCCAGCCGCTTCATCCTAGCCACCTGTGAAAAGGGCGAGGTGGAGGACGAAGGCCGCATGCGCGAAATTCGCTCCGCTACCGACGACATGCGCCGAAAGAACCCCGATCTCTCCGCATATGCGGCGCGAGCAGCCTTTCAGATCCCCAGCCCCCCGGCCATCGACCCCCGCCTGCCCCGCTGGCCCCTCACCGCCGGCATGCGCGCACGGCGCAACCTTGTCCAGCGACGCGCGACTCTCCGCATCGGCATGCCGAGAGTGTTGAACTTCTATTCCGTCGCGCCGCTCTTCACCGCCTACTTCCGCAGCCTCGGCATCGCCGCTAAGAACCTCGTCTTTTCCAGCCACACCACTGAGGAACTCTATGCCGCTGGCGGCAAGCGCGGCTCAGTCGACCCATGCTTCCCTTCCAAGGTCGCCATCCCACACGTCCACAACCTGATCGCCGTCGCGCACGCCACTAGCCCCCTTCACGTCATCTTCTTCCCTATGCTCGACTGCCTGGATAGCCCTCTACGTGGTACTCCTGCCAGTCGCGCCTGTCCCACCGTCACCGCCACTCCGGCCGCCGTCAAAGCAGCCTTCGCCCGCGAAAGGGATGAATTCCACGACCACGGCATCCGCTTCGTCGATACCTTTCTCAATCTCTCCCAACCGGCCCTCCTCGAACGTCAGATGTACGCCGATTGGGCGCCCATCCTTGGGCTCTCTCCCAGGGAAAACCGTCTGGCAGTGGAGGCCGGCTACCGCCACCTGGCCCAGTTTCAGTCGAAACTCCGCCAGCGCGGCAAAGATGTCCTTGCCAGCCTCGAGCGTGAAGGCCGGCTCGGCATCGTACTTCTTGGCCGGCCTTACCACAACGATCCCGGCCTCCATCATGGGATTCCCGAGGAACTGCAGAAACTCGGCTACCCGATCCTCACTCAGGATGCCCTGCCGATGGATTCCGAGACTCTCAATCGCCTCTTCGGCGCTGAGGTCCGCGCAGGCCTCCTGCCGGACCCCCTCTCCGTCACCGACGTCTGGAAGAACGCCTACAGCGAGAACACCTCGCGCAAAGTGTGGGCGGCGAAATTCACGGCCCGCCATCCCAACCTCGTCGCCCTTGAAATCTCCAGCTTCAAATGCGGCCACGACGCGCCTGTCTACAGCCTGATCGAACAGATTCTGGAGGCCTCCGCTACCCCCTACTTCAGCTTCAAAGACATCGACGAGAACAAGCCCGCCGGCGCCATGCGCCTGCGTTTGGAGACCATGCACTACTTCCTTACCCGCTACCAGGAAGACCTCAACTCCGCCGCCCCCCAGCGGTCTTCGCCCGTGCGGCTTGAGTGGTCTCTACACGCTGCCCCGAAAATCGACGTCCCGCTGGCGGCATTGCAGGCTTAGGCGATGGCGCTGTTACGTTGGTCCCAATGGCGGCTCGCCTGGAGACTCGCATGGCGCGACCTGCGCGTCTCCCGCCGCCGCGCCCTGATCATGCTGCTGGCCGTCGCCGCAGGCACTGCCTCCGTTGTTGCCGTCCGTGCCGCGGGCCGCGCCATGCACGCCCGCCTCACCAGCCAGGCCCGCGAGTGGATCGCCGCGGATCTCTCCGTCTTCCTCCCCGAAGCTCCTTCGCCGGAGGAGTTGAGCGAGGTGCAAAATCTGGGCCTGCCGATGACCGAGGTCACCGAGTTCATCAGCATGATCACTGCGCCGTCTTCCGCCGAATCCACCCTCAGCTTCATGAAAGTCGTGGATCCGGATCTCTATCCACTGCGCGGCGCCATCGGCCTCTCCACTGGTCAGCACCTCCGCGCCGTTCTTCGCGGCGATTCCATTGTTGTTTCCAAAGATCTGCTGGCCCGCCTCAATATCTCAGTCGGCTCACCCATCCGCCTCGGCCGCGGAGTCTTCCAGGTAGCCGCTGCCATTGATATCGAGCCGGACTGGTCCGCCGGTGTCTCGACTGTCTTGCCGCGCGTCCTCCTCAGCTACGATCAACTTCGGCGCTCCGGGCTCATTCCGCAAGGCAGCGTCCCTCACAAACTCCTTTTCACACTCGAGGATAGGGAACTGATCGAAGTCCGAGGGGCGCTGGAGCGCATCTTCCCCGAGGGAGAGGTGGTTGACTACCGCGATCCCGATCACGGCGCCGCTGTCGCTCTCGAAAGTGCACGCCGGTTTCTTGTCATCGCTTCCTGGCTTGTGCTGCTCTTCGGCGCCATGGCCATGGCCGCGGCAATGTACCTGCATGCCCAAAGCCGCCTTGACGCCACGGCCATCTTCAAAGCGCTTGGCGCCAGGTCCAACCTCATCCTGGCCACTTACGTCATCCAGGTGGTCTGGCTGTCGCTCGGCGGCGGATTCCTTGGCGTCCTGGCCGCCATCCCGATGGCCCAGGCTCTAGTCAACCTCCTGCACCGTGTTCTGCCTGTCGGCTTTGTCGTGCACCTGGAACCTCGCCTCGTCCTGGAGGCCCTGCTCGCCTGTCTCGTCTCCGCCCTGCCCGCCGTGGCCGGGCCCATCTGGTCGCTTCGAAAACTCCCCCCGCTGCCCGTCCTGCGGCGTCACGTCGAACGCGTGGCTGCCGAACCCCCCGTCGCTGCTCTTTGGCGCAGCCGCTCCATGCTGGCAACCATCGCCGGCCGGCAGCTCTTCCGCCGCGGCCGCCACACTCTCGCCATTGTCCTCTTCCTTGCCGCCGGCATTGCCGTGCTCACTGCAACGGCCATCTGCCAAAGCCGCATCTCCAGCCATGTTGCCGATTCCGTGCCCGCGCGAGGCTCCAACCTCTACATCATCTCCGCCGGCAGGGATCAGGTGAACGAGGCCGCGGCTTGGCTCCGCGGGCAGCCAGGCGTGGAAAGCGCCCTGGAGGCATTCCCTCTGGTCTGGTTGCGCTTGAAGCAGTACAACGGCGCCGCCGTCCAGCCCGGTTCCGGAATGCAGGTCCGCTGGCTCGCCACTTGCTCCGATCAGGGACGCCCCGGCGAAGTCCTCCTCTCGCGCGAGGAAGATACCTCCGGACTCCGCCCTGGCGATGCCCTCGGCTTCGCCGTCAAGGGCCGCCTACTCGAAGCCCGTGTGGGCCGGTCTAGCCCAGGCTTCCTGAATGCAGTGATCTCCGTCCTGATCTTCGACTGCGGTTCCTTAAGCGGCTTGCCCGTTTACTATCATGCGGCGGTTTCTCTAAAGCCCTCGGCGGAACAACGAGTGCGCGTCCTGCTCTCTCGGAAGTTCCCTCAGTTGCCAGTCCTGAGCCAACACGAGTTCACTGGGCTCGTCTCCCGAACCGCAGGGACGGCCGTCACTATGATGCAGTTGCTCTGCTGGTCTATTCTCATCCTCGGTTTGGGGCTCGAAGTGGCCCTCGTGGCGGCCACCCGTTCACTCCGCCAAAACGAAATCGCGATTTGGAAAGTGCTCGGAGCCAGGCCGGCGAAACTGGCCCGGCTCGTTGTGGCCGAGTTCGGGTTGCTCGGCATGGCGGCCGGTTGCCTGGGGGGAGTGCTTGGTACCATTGCCGCCAGCCTCATCCTCAGCCGGGTCGAGCGCCACTTGACGCTCGGATGGGACGCATGGATCTTCTCCGTCGCAGTGCTCGGTGGGACCCTTCTCAGTGCGGCCGCAGGCCTTGCCGCAATGGCTCCGTTCCTTCCCCGGCGTCCGATGCAACTGTGGAACTGAGCCGCGCCGCACCTTCGGAGGAACGCCGGCCGCGCGGAAGCCAATCCCTCATCGCTATTCCCGCCTCAGCCTCTTTGCCATCCGTACCAGTGACCTGCCCGCCGGACCTTTCTCCACCGAGAACTCGTCCATCACCGTTCGGGCGATCATCACCCCCCGGCCCGATGGCCGATTCCTGTTCTCTGTCAGGTGCGGGTCCGGGATGTCTGCCACCTGGAATCCCTCCCCCTCGTCAGTGACCTCAATGGTCAGAACCTCTCCGTCCATAGCCACGCGTAAAGACACCTGCTTGCTCGCGTCGTAACAGTTGCCGTGCTTCATGGCATTGATCAGCACTTCGCGGGCAGCCAGCGTAATGAAATACTGCTCCGTGTCCCCGAACCCGGCCTCCGCCACATAGCGCAGCACTGCCTCCTCCACCTCATCAACGGTGTCCGGATTCGATTCCAGAGTGCGGCGCAATTCGGGCGGGGAGCCCACAACTCACCTCCGCGGGGCAGATCGACAGTGTCTTTGGGCCCACTGTTCGCTGCGGAGGGCCCGTCCGGTCAGGATAGTCGCTGCGTCCACCTGTTCACGAGTTGCCGGAAAGGGCCGAAATCGCATCTTCTCGCGTCGCATCGGTCTTGAGGAGGTCATTCACTCCCGTCATCTTGAACAGTGCCTGCACGCGGTCGGCTACTCCCGCCAGGCGCAGATGTCCACCGGCGTTCCGCACCACGGCGTTGCAGTTCACCAACACACCGATGCCGGAACTGTCCAGATGATCGACGCCGGACAAGTCCAGCACAATCTTGTTTTTCTGTTCTTTCACCAGGTCGGTGACCGTCCACTCGAAATGCTGCAGCTGGTTGCCCATTGTCAACCGGCCGCTCAGCGAGAGTACGACGACACCGGAATCCAGATCACTGCGCTCCACGTCTAATGGCATCTTGCCTCCCCTCAGGAAAACCCGATTCGAATCACAGGTTGATCCAGTGTATCCCAAAGCGGCCCAACCACCCAGCGCGTCCGGCTTTCGTGCACGCCCATTATGAGGAGTCGTGCCCAGTCGTTGGAGCCCAACTCTCGCCGCCCGCATCCCGGTTCGGAGCCGCTTCTTGCCCGCCCGGATGCGCAAGCGAATCCACTGTCAACTGTCGAACGGCGCCTCCCCCGTGAGATCCCGACCATATGCCCCCGTGTCCTGCTCACTATCAATCGGCTGTTGGCAATCGAATTCCAGCGCGACTCTCCAATGCGCAACGGGCCGTCGTCCTCGGAAGTTCGGACTACGAGCAGCCCTGCCACCGATTTATGCTAGATCAGCGGACTCGCATCATGAATCGCAGAGCATTTCTCACCGCAGCGCCTTTCACAGGTTACTCGCTCGCCGTCGACGCCAGCCAGCTTCCTCCCCGCGAAGGACCCCCTCCGGGCATCGACGAGATTCGTCGCCAGCTCGATCGCCTCGCCCCGCCTCCCGCTCAACGCCGCCGCTCTTCTCAGGAGCCCAAACTCCCCGCCGTCGATCTCTCTGCCGACTTCATCGTCGCCGGCGCCGGTCTTGCCGGCGTCGCCGCCGCCATCTCCGCTGCCCGGCACGGCGCCAAGGTCATCCTCATTGGCGACCGATCCGTCCTCGGCGGCAACTCCTCCAGCGAAGTCAAAATGCACGTCTGCGGTGCCCACGCCATCCCCGGTTGGCGCGAAACCGGCCTCATGGAGGAACTCCGCATCGAAGACGCCGTCCGCAATCCCCAGCGCAGTTTCGAAATGTGGGACCTCCTCCTCTACGACAAGGTCATCTCCGAGCCCAACATCACCCTCCTCGTCGACACCACCGTTTATGGCGCCCGCACCACCAACGGCCGCATCGTCGAAATCCTCGCCCGCTGCGATCGCGCCGAACTGCTCTATCGCATCCAGGGCAAATTCTTTTGCGATGCCACCGGAGACTCCCGCCTAGGCCTGGAAGCTGGCGCCGAAATGCGGCAAGGCCGCGAAGCCCGCTCAGAGTTCAACGAGTCGCTCGCCCCCGCAACCCCCGACGGTGAGACCCTCGGCTCCAGCATCCTCTTCACTTCCCGTCTCCACCGCCGCCGCATGCCCTTCCAGCCGCCCCATTGGGCTCGCAAGGTCACTCGCGAACACCTCAAGTTCCGCAAGATCCAGGAGTGGGACTACGGCTACTGGTGGATTGCCTGGGGAGGCAATCACGACATCATCCACGACCATCAGCGCATCCGATTCGAACTCCTCTCCATCGTCATGGGTGTCTGGGACTACATCAAGAACAGCGGAGACTGCCCCGAAAGCGATTACTGGGCCCTCGAATGGGTCGGCATCCTGCCCGGTAAACGCGGCAGCCGCCGCCTCGTCGGAGATCACCTCCTCACCCAGCACGACCTCGAGCGAGGCGACATCGAAGACGGCGTCGCCATCGGCGGCTGGCCCTTCGACGACCATCCCCCTGGCGGCTTCGATCGTCACGATCTCCCGCCCAATAGGGCCGTCCACCTCGCCCAGCCCTACAACATCCCCCTGCGCTCTCTCTACAGCCGCAATATCCCCAATCTCTTCCTCGCCGGCCGCAACATCAGTTGCACCCATGTCGCCTTCTCCTCCACGCGCGTCATGGCCACGCTCGGCAACGCCGGGCAGGCCGCTGGCGCCGCAGCCGCCATGTGCCTTGCGAAGGGCATCGACCCCCGCGGCCTCGCCCGCAATCCCCAACACCTCACAACCCTTCAACAGAGTCTCCTCCGCGACGACCAGACCATCGTGGCGCGCACCAACCAGGACCCCCTCGACCTTGCCCGCCAGGCCGCTGCCGCCGCTTCCTCTGAACTTCCCGAAGCGCCTGCCGCCAACGTCATCGACGGCCGCATCCGCGACCACTACCGAGCCGGCAAGCGCATGGAAGTCCACCAATGGAGCGCCCGCATGGCCGCCGATGGCGCTTGGATCGAGCTCCGCTGGCCCAAGCCCCAGCACCTCAGCCATGTCCAGATCACGTTCGACACCGGCCTCCAGCGCCGCCTCATGCTCAGTGCCTCCTCCGCCGTTACCCAGGGGCAGATCCGCGCGCCACAGCCCGAGACCGCCAAAGATTACACCCTCTCTGTCCGCCGTCCCGGCTCCGCCCAGCCCTTGATCATCGCCACCGTCAAGGAGAACTACCAGCGCCTCCGCCGCCACACCTTTGATCCGGTGGAGACTGAGACCCTCCGCCTCCACATCAGCGCCACCAACGGCGACGACCTCGCGCGCGTCTTCGAAATCCGCTGCTACGCCTGACCGGCTATCTGCACCAGGGCGGCGATCCCTCAGCCCAACAGGTCCAGTGACTGCAGGCGGCGATACAGGTTTCGCTCGCTGATGCCGAGAATTCGCGCTGCTTCGCTCCGATGGCCGGAACAGGCTTTCAGGACCCTTCGAATGTGGCTCTTCTCCAGGTCCTCCAATGTCGGCAACTCACCCTGCGCCGCCGCAGGCTGCTCTGTCTGGGCGCACAGTCCCCCGCGGACTCCGGGCGGCAAGTGTTCCGGCAGGATCTCCTGACCTTCACAAACAACTACCGCCGCCTCTACCGCGTGCAGCAATTCCCGCACGTTGCCCGGCCACGCATGGCCCCTGATGAGCGACATGGCTTGAGGACTGATCCTCTTGCTGCAGCCGAATCGCTCGTTCATCACCCCCACGAAGTGCCGCGCCAACAGGCCCAGGTCTTCTCCGCGCTCCCGGAGCGGCGGCAAGTGCATTGTGATGGTGCTCATCCGGTAGTAAAGATCTTCGCGGAACAGCCCCTGGCGGGTCATTGCCGGCAGGTCGCGGTTAGTGGCTGCCAGCACGCGCACATCCACTCGAACTTCTGCGGTCCCGCCCACGTGGCGGAAAGTGGAGGTGTCCAGCACGCGGAGGAGCTTCGTCTGTGTCGGAGGGCTCACTTCTCCGATCTCGTCCAGGAAGATCGTGCCCCCGTGCGCCACCTCGAACAGGCCAGGCTTGGCTCGCTCAGCGCCGGTGAACGAACCTCGCTCGTGCCCGAACAACTCGCTCTGCAACAGACTCTCCTGCAGGGCCGCGCACTCCACCACCACGAACGGATGGCTCCGCCGCATGCTGCGCGCGTGAATCAGTTTGGCCACCCGCTCTTTGCCCGAACCGGTCTCGCCCGTGATGAGGACGGTCGAATCGCTGGGAGACACCAGGTCAATCAGGTGCAGCAGCCTCTTGAACTCGGGACTCTCGCCCACGAACGATCCGCTCAGATCCGGCGGAGTCAATCCCCGCTCCAGCAGACTCGCGCGCCTACGCAGGCCGCGGCTTTCCAGCGCTCTCTGGATGCGGATCTGTAATTCGTCCAATGCGCAAGGCTTCAGCACATAGTCGAACGCGCCCAGCCGCACGGACTCGATCGCCGTGTCGATGGAGCCGTGGCCCGTCAGCATGATGACCTCTGCCGCTCGAGGCAGCTCCAGCAGCCCCTTCAGTACCTGCAACCCGTCCATCCCGGGCATCTGCAGATCCAGCAGCACTACTTCTGGTTCAAATTCAGGCGCAATTTTCAAAGCCTCCTCACCGCATTTCGCGGAAACGACTTTGAAGCCCTGCCGTCCCAACTCCCCAGCCATCACATGCCGGAACGCGGCATCGTCGTCCACCAGAAGAAGAGACGGTTCGTGCTTCACAAAGCGGCCTCCTCGATGGAAGCCGGAACGAAGACGGGCAGGATGATCTCAAAGGTCGATCCCCCGCCCTCGGTGCTCTCCACCGTAATGTCACCGCCCCAGCGGCGGACGAAGTTCAGTGAAAGAAACAGCCCCAAGCCCGTCCCGCCCTGTCGCAGTCCGTAGAACGGCTCAAAGATCCGTTTCAGATACTCGGCCGGAATGCCGCAGCCGTCGTCGGAAATACGAATTCGCGCCTGCTCTTCCGCACTCACCGCTACGGTCACCTTCCCCCCTGGGTGGCACGCCTGAACCGCGTTGAGGATCAGATTGACCAGCGCGTGTTGCAGGTCCGATTCGTCCGCCCGCACCAGCGCCTCCACGGTCATCCCCGTCACTGCCACGCTGACGGAGTGGCCGCGTGCCGTCGGTTCGATCAGGCGCCGCACCGTCTCTACCGCCGCCCCGATCTCCACTACGTCTCCGGGCGACCTCTGACCTCGCGACAGCCTCAGGAAGTGTTGCGTGATGCCGCGGCAACGCAGGATCTGCTCCCTGCCGATGGAGGCGCTTTCTCGCAATCTGGCCAGGTCCGGCCCGCACCCGTTGGCTTCTGCGGCCTCTCGCTGGATGCCCTCCAGGCAGGTCAGCACCGTTGCCAGCGGAGTGTTCAGCTCATGAGAGAAACCCGACGCGAGCAGACCCAGCGAGGCCAGCCGGTGTGATTCGGCCATATGGGCCTCCGCTGCCCGGCGCTCTGAGATGTCCCGCCACACTTCAACAACCTGGCGCAATCTCCCGCTGGCGTCCAGAACAGGCGATGCGTGGATCTCCTCCCAGGCCGCCGTGCCGTCCAGCGCCTTTCGCTCACAGATGCGCACCTGCCTCTGCCCGCTCCTCAGGCAGGCCAACGACGGGCAATCCGACAGGCCGCACCGTGTCTGCTCCAATCCCCCGCAGCAACAGCCCAACACTTGTTCCCGGCCCTTTCCGGCTCGCCTTAAGAAGGCGTCGTTCGCGGCAATGATCTTCCTTTGGTCGTCGAGAACAACAATCCCGTCGTCAATGCTGTTGATTACCGTCTCCAGCCGTTCCTTCTGGTTGTTCACCTCGCGCACCAATCCAGTGAGCGAATCTGCCATTGTGTTGAACTCCTGCGCCAGCCATGACAGCGTGTCCGAGCCCTCAATCGGGATCCTGCGGTCCAGGTCGCCCGCAGCCACTTGCCGCGCCGCTGTCTCCAGCCGCTGCAGCCTGCGCAGGACGAAAATCCGGAACACCAGGCCGATCACGCCCATCAGCATCAGTGTCAGCGCTCCCGTCACCAGGCTTAGCCAGCGCAGGTCCCTCTGCACCGCCGCGCGGATTTGGCCGGCGTCGCGGTCCAGCAGCAGGATGCCGTTGATCTTGTGTGAAGGGTCATGGCACCCGTAGCACGCTTCCCGGTTGTGGATCGGTACCACTGTCCGCAACAGCGTGCCATCTCTCCATTCGATGACGCGGCTCGAGCCGCGCTGATCCGGCGGGAACTTGTGACAGGCCTGACAGGTTGCCGAGCCCATGGCCAGGTCTGAGACAGGCTCATCAGGCTGGCTCGTGTATCGCCTGACGCCCAGGCGGTCCAGGATTACCAACCGCTCCACCCCCTCGCGCTTTCCGAAGCTTGCCACCATCCGCGCAATCAGGCTCCGGTCGTTTTCAATCATCTGGTGTTCGAGCGCGATCCGCATCAGCTCCGCGTCCGCCAGAGCGCTGGAGCGGGCGGATTCCATCAGCGCGTCGGAGTGGCGCACCGAGTAGAAATAGGCTCCCGTGACGCAAGCCAGAATTACGGCCGCAGTGATCCCTACCGACAGACCTGCGGTCATACTGGCGATGCGGAGTTTCATGCGCTCGCCCCTCTGAGTCCCAGGAATCATGGCAGAATCTCCGGAATTCGTCAATATCCTGCCGCTGCGACATTTTCGTCATGACAAAACGTCAGATCTCGTCGCGGCGGGCGATTCGATCCGCTGAAAACAAAGGGGAATCGGCTCCTCTTGACTCTGGCATGCAACGTGCCATTAGAGGCGTGGAAGGAGAGATCCATGGAAATGTTGTTGATGGGTGTTTGCATCAGCCTGTTCGGCTTGGCCGTAACAGCGGCTGCTTTCGGCGCTGCCACGCAGAGCGATCGGATGGAGACGAAGCCGCTTCCGGAGCATCAGCCGATTGCGAAAGTCGTCCCGGCGCATTTCTTCGCTGAAGACGTTGTGATTCCGGCTCCCCCGGCCTATAAGGTGCCCATCGAGGCGCTTCTGCTCCAGATCGACAGCCACGTCCGCCTGGAACAGGCTGCCGCTGAATCTTTCCTGGAGTACCCCACCACGGCGCTGCTGCACAGCAGAACCTGTTCGCCTCTCATCCAATAAGAAAGGTGCTCCACCATGTTCGACAAACGCGTTGAACTCTTTTCCGGACTCTCCAGCCAGCAGCACGACGAACTCATCGCCTTGGGGGTCCGCTCAACCTTGCCGAGCGGCTCGGTCCTCTTTGAGCTCGGTGCGCCCGCCGATCACCTGTACGTAATCCTCAGAGGCCGCATCCGGCTCACCTTGCCCATGCCAATCCGGGGCCACGAGGAAGACATTCTGGTGGAGGAGAGCGGCCCCGGAGAGACTGTCGGCTGGTCCGCCTTGATTCCTCCCTGCCGCTACACGCTGAAGGCCGCCGCTCCGCTGGAAACCGAGGTGCTGGCGCTTCCGAAAGAGGCGCTCCACCGTCACTTCGAGGCCAGTCCCGCCACCGCCGCCGCGGTCACCCAAAATGTCGCAATGCTGATCGGCAAGCGCCTGCAGCTGTTCCAGACGATGTGGCTGCGAGAGATGCAACGAATGTTGGAACTGCGTTGCGCCTGAGTTCCGGAGAAGCTCATGAGGCTGATGAATCTGGCTGCAATCGGCATCGTCGCGGCCGCGCTTGGCCCGGCCGCAGCTCCCCCTGAGCCCCAGCACACCGCGCCCAAACGCAGCGAGGAGCGGTTGGAAGTGCCGCCGCCGCCCTTTTCAGAGGGGATCTTCCCCTGCACCTCCTGCCATGAGGGCATGCCCGTGAATCGCACCCGTCGCGTGCTCACCGAAATGCACACCGATATCGTGCTGAAGCACGACCAGGAGCATCGCTGGTGCCTCGACTGCCACGATGCGGCAAACCGCGACAGGCTCCATCTCGCCAGTGGCGCCCCCGTCTCGTTCGAGGAATCCTACCTGCTCTGCGGCCAGTGCCATGGCGAGAAACTCAGAGACTGGCGGGCCGGCGTGCACGGCAAGCGGACCGGCAATTGGAACGGAGCCAAGCGTTACCTCCTCTGTGCCCATTGCCACAACCCCCACCAGCCCAGGTTCCGCGCCGTCGCGCCGAAACCCGCGCCTGTTCCACCAAGCCGTACATTCCGCTGATGGAGAGGAGCTCCGGATCATGTCGAGCCAGGAAAAACCGAAAGTCTCCCGCCGCCTTTTCGCTACCAGCGGCGCCTCCGCGGCGGCCGCCTGGGTCCTCACCGCCTGCGGCCCCAAGCGCCTGCATGAAGTGCCTAGAGACCGCCTCCGCACGGCCCTCCAGGAGATGGAGCGCAAATACTCAGAGCGGACAGGCAAGGACGTCAAGGTCTCCGGCGCCGGCCCGCTGCCAGGCGTCGAATTCGCTTACGGCCTCGACATCTCACGCTGCATCGGATGCCGCAGGTGCGTTTACGCCTGCACAGAGGAGAATAACCAATCTCGGGACCCTCAGATCCATTGGATCAAAGTGCTCTCGATGGAAAAGGAAAAGGGCGTCGACTTCTCTCATGCCGATCCCTACTACCATCCCGCCACCGTCCCGCAGGAGGGCCATTTCTACGTACCCGTCGCCTGCCAGCAGTGCAAAAACCCGCCTTGCACAAAGGTATGTCCCACCGGCGCCACCTGGAGCGAGCCGGATGGAATTGTCGTCATCGACTACGACTGGTGCATCGGCTGCCGCTACTGCATGGCCGCCTGCCCTTATGGCGCAAGGCACTTCAACTGGGCCGAGCCCGTCCTGCCCACTGACGTCGTCAATCCCAACACCCACTACCTCGGCAATCGTCCAAGGCCCAAAGGTGTCGTCGAGAAGTGCACCTTTTGTATCCAGCGAACACGCGCCGGCAAATACCCCTCCTGCGTCGAGGTCTGCCCTGTCGGCGCGCGCAAGTTCGGCAACCTCCTCGACAAGGACAGCGAGATCCGTTACATCATCGAGCACAAGCGCGTACTGGTGCTCAAGGAAGAATTAAATACCGTGCCCCGGTTCTTCTATTTCTACGCCACGTGAGGATATCGTGCGGACTATTCTGCTCTTCTCCCAATTCACGCGCGGCAGCGCGAAACTGATTCTTCGGGGCCCCCGCAGTTACTGGGCCTGGCTTGCGTTCCTCGCCCTGCTCATCATCTCCGGCGCTCTCGCCTATAGTGCCCAGGTCCGCACCGGCCTGGCGCTCAGCGCCATGCGCGACCAGGTGAGCTGGGGCTTCTACATCGGCAACTTTACCTTCCTCGTCGGCGTTGCCGCGGCGGCCGTCATTCTCGTGATTCCTGCTTACATCTACGATTGGAAGCCCATCCGGGAAATCGTGATCTACGGCGAACTCCTGGCCATCAGCGCCATCGTGATGTGCCTGCTCTTCGTCTTAGTCGATATCGGACGCCCGGATCGCTTCTGGCACCTCATCCCGCCCTTCGGCTATCTGAACTTCCCGCAGTCCATCCTCGCGTGGGACGTCCTGGTGCTGAACCTCTATTTCGTCATCAATTTCGTCGTGGCCACCCACATCCTCTATCGCGCCTTCCATGGCAAGAAGTACGCCAAACGACTGGTTGTGCCCCTGGTGCTGTTCTCTATTCCCATGGCTGTCGGCATCCACACCGTCACCGCGTTCCTCTACAACGGACTGGCTGCCAGACCCTACTGGAACTCATCCATCCTGGCCCCACAATTTCTCGCTTCGGCGTTCTGTTCGGGCCCGGCAATTCTCCTCGTCGTTCTTCAGCTCCTCCGCAAGTTCACGCGCTTCGAAATTCAGGATCAGGCCATCTGGAAAATCGCCGAACTGATGGCGTACGCCATGTTCCTGAACCTCTTCTTGCACGGCGCCGAGGCCTTCAAGGAATTCTATTCAGATACTGAGCATCTGCTCTATACCAAGTATTGGTACGTCGGCCTCGGAGATCACCGCACTCTGGTGCCTTACGCCTGGTCGGCCGTCGCTCTGAATCTCATCGCCTTCGGACTGTTCATCGTGCCGGCGGCGCGCCGCCACTGGTTGACGCTCAACATCGGCTGCCTTGCCACCTACGCCGGCGTCTACATCGAGAAAGGAATGGGCCTGATTATTCCCGGCCTGACGCCGGACACCCTCGGCGAAATCTATGAGTACTATCCCACCTTCACCGAATTGCGCGTGGCGGCCGGAGTCTTCGCCATCGGCTTCCTGCTATTCACCATCATGCTCAAAGTAGCCGTCCCCATCTCTCTCGGTGAATTTGTCCGCGCGCCACACCGGCTCGCCGCGCAAGACGCGGAAACAGAAGCCTTCACTCCCTCCGCCGCAGGAGCGTGAGGCCCGCATAGCAATCCGCATACTGTGCCTGGCCGCGTGCGTCTGCCGAACGCCCGGTTTGCCCGCCGGCACACCAGAATCCCATAGCGGTCTCGCGTCAACTTCTGCGCAACTTCGTTCCCTGAAGAGACCCTCTGGAGGCGCAAGCCGAGGCCGCCGATCGCGATGTGAGGGTGCCGCAATCGAACAAAGGGCGGGCCAATGGCCGGTTGTCCCTTGAGTCCCTTGGCCGTGTAGCCCAGGAGTGACTTCACCCTCTCCGTCGCATCCTCCTCACACCACCCTCCGAATCGCTTAGACATCGGACTGGCGTGGAGCGTTAGTCCAAAGCCTGGGGCGGCTGCGCCTCTCCGTACTGCGGCTTCCAGATCCACGGCACGGCGTGGTTCTCTTTGGCCCACACATCCCATTGCGCGGCCATCCGCTTCACTCGATCCGGATCGCGGGCCGCCAGGTTCGTCTGCTCCGTGCGGTCGGCCTCGATGTCGTACAACTCCCACTGGCCCTTCGGGTACACCGCCGTGATCTTCCATTTGCCATCACGTACCGCACGGCTGCCTTCGTGCTCCCAGAACAGCGGCCCGCGCTGCACCTTGCGGCCCTGAAGCATGGGTGCCATGTTGGTGCCCGCCGTCTCCACAGGAGCCTTGGCGCCAGCCACGGATGCCAGCGTTGGCAACACGTCGATGAAATGCCACGGCTGGTGATTCACCCCTCCCGGTTTCGCCTTCTGGCCGGCGGGCCAATGCACGATGGTGGGCGTCGAAATACCGCCTTCATGCGTGTAGTGCTTGTACAGCCGCCACGGCGTGTTGCAGGTGTTCGCCCAGCCGGAGCCATAGCTGTGATAGGTCCCGGGTTGTCCCATGCCGTCCAGCGCGGCGCCCGTGTGCAGCACGTTGTTCGGTCCGCTTGAGCCATCGAAGCCCCAGGGATCCCACTCCGCGCATGCGCCGTTGTCGGCGCAAAACAGGATCAGCGTGTTGTCCAACTCGCCCTTGGTCTCCAGGTCCGCCAGAACGCGGCCGATGTTCTGGTCCATGCGGTCCACCATGGCGGCGAACACCGCCATGCGGCGGGCCAGGTCCTTACGGCGGTCGGCGGGGATCGTATCCCACGCCGGGTTCTGCTTATCGGCCCAGCCGTTGATGTCGGAGACGCGATTGGGCCCCACGATGGAGCGCGGCGACATCTTCCAACGAGGATCGATCAGGCCCAGCCGGCGCATCCGCTCAAAGCGCTTCTCGCGAATCACGTCCCAGCCCTGCTCGTACACCTGCTGGTATTTGTCGATCAGATCCTTCGGTGCGTGCAGCGGGAAATGCGGCGCATTGTAGGCAAGATACAGGAACCACGGCTTGTCTTTGCTCTGGCGGGCCGTGTTGAGGAAGTTCAGGGCGTGGTCCGTGATCGCGTCGGTGGAGTAGAACGGCTCTTTCCACGGAACTACCGGCCGCCCCGCCGGCAGTCGCGTGTACTTGGCGGAGTTCCAGAAGCTGTCGAAGCCGTGCACCATGCCATAGAACTCTTCAAAGCCGCGGTCCACCGGCCCCGGCTGCCCGAGATGCCACTTGCCCGCCATCAGGGTCGAATAACCGGCCTCCCGCATTACTGCCGGCAGGAAAGTGGTGGATTTCGGGACCTGGCCCGCATAGCCCGGATAGTCCGCACGCGCCTGCCCTCCCACCATGTTGCCCATGCCGACCGCGTGCGGATGGCGCCCCGTCAGCAGCGCGGCGCGAGAGGGGCAGCACCGGGCGCTGTTGTACAACTGCGTGAATCGAGTGCCGCCCTTCGCCAGGCGGTTGAGGTTCGGAGTCTCAATCTCGCCGCCGTAACAGCCGGGGTCGGAGTATCCCAGGTCGTCAGCTAGCAGCAGGATGATGTTCGGCCGTTTCGCGGCGGCGGCGTCCGCTGCGGCAGCCGCTGGCAAGGTTTGAAGGAACTGTCGTCGGTTCAGCATTGGCATTGAGGCGGCCGCCCTTCACGGCCGTGACAGAATCATCAAACCACAGTCGACTCGCCGGCACTGCTCCGGCCCGGCCGGAGAGGAGGGCCATGCCAGAGAGGCTTGATTGGACGAACTGCGCCGCGCCGCCCGCAGCGGCAGCCTGACGCATTGGCCCGCCGAGCCGCCCCAACAACAAAAAAGGGGAGGGGTCCATCGGACCCCTCCCCTTCTTCACCAAACCAGTCGCGCTTACTTCGCCGGCAGCGTGCCGGACAGGTAGGTCCCCGCCCACTGCACTTCACCCCGGCGATTGCCGGCCACCGGCCGCATTACTTTGAATGCCACCGCGTCGCCGCCTTTCAGCTTGCCCTGGATTTTCTTCACATCCTCGAAGCTCGACACCGGCATGCGGTTGATGCTCACGATGATGTCCTTGGCGCGGATGCCGATCTCTTCGGCGAACGAGCCATCCTCCACCACTGTCACTTCAACCCCGCCCTGCTGCTCGAACTGGTACTCCTTCCGCTTCTCTGCGGTCAGCGGACGAATTCCAATTCCAAAGCGGGCCGAACTCTCCGTGCCCTTCTCGTTGTCAGGGTCCACCATCTCCTTCCGGCCGCGGCTGGAAGCCAGGTCGTCTTTGAAGACCTCTTCGCGGTCTTCAATCGTCACCTTCTTCTCCATCTTCTGGCCGTCGCGGTCCAGCGACACGCTCACCGTCGTGCCCGAGGGCATCTCAGAGACCTGGCTCACCAGGTCGTCGCCGTTCTTGATCGGCTTGCCGTTCAATGCCACCAGCACGTCGTCCGGCTTAATGCCGGCCTTCTCCGCCGGTCCTTCCGCTTTTACGGACTCAACAATCACGCCGTTCTTGAAGCCCAGCGCCTTGAGAGTGTTCGTCATGGAGGCCTCGTCGCGCGGGAAGCGGATCCCGATCGAGCCGCGCGACACGCGTCCGCTGCGGATGATCTGGTTGTACGACTTCACCGCCGAATTGATCGGCAGCGCAAACCCGATGCCCTGATAGCCCCCGGAAGATGTGGCAATCATCGTGTTGATTCCGATCACCTCGCCGTTGATGTTCACCAGCGGCCCTCCCGAGTTGCCCGGGTTGATCGCCGCGTCCGTCTGGATGAAACGCTGGAACTGCTGCGCGATGTCCCGGCCCGTCGCCGAAACGATTCCCGCCGTCACCGACGTCTCCAGCCCGAACGGAGCGCCAATCGCCACCGCCCAGTCACCCACCTGCACGCCGTCGCTATTGGAGATCTTCAATGGCGGCAGCGCTTTGCCGGCTTCGATCTTGATGATCGCGATATCGATCTCCGGATCGGATCCGATCAGCTTCGCCTTGTAGTCCGTCTTATCGCCCGTCAGCCGAACCTTGATGGAGTCTGCGTTGTCCACCACGTGCAGGTTCGTCATGATGTAGCCGTTTTTGTCCAGCACGAATCCGGAACCAGAACCCTCCCGCTTCCGCGGCATCGGCTGTGCGTCAAACGGCATGCCGAAGAAGCGGCGCAACGGGTCCTGCATGCCGTCTTCTTCTTCATCCTGCTGCTGCGGAGCGCGCCGCTTGCGATTGGTTGTCTGCGGCTTCACCGTCTGCTCCGTCGAAATGAAGACCACCGACGGCTCCAGCATTTGCGCCAGTTTCGTGAAATCGTTGCTCAGTTTGTGCACGGGCGGAATCGTCAGCGGCGTCGCATCCGGAGCTGCCGCCTGTTCTCGTGCCGCGCTCACGCCCGTCGTCAACAGGGTGCCGAGCAGCACCCCAATACACAATGTCAGCATTACCAGGCCTACCGATAGCACCTTTTGCTTCCGCAGGCCGTTCATCCAAATCAACCACGTTTGCCGGTTCATCTTCTTCTCTGTTCCTTCTCTTATTTCCAGGAATCGTCACTCCACTGGATGCAGCTTCGGCTGTGCCGGTTTCAGTTCCGCCAGCACGATCCCTGCCACAATCAACGCGGCTCCCCCCAGGGAGCCAACGCTCCAGTCTTCTCCAATCAAGGCCCAGGCGACAAGTCCTGCGAACACCGGTTCCAGCGCCAGAATCAACACCGCCTTCGTCGCCGACGTGTGCTTCTGCGCCCAGGTGTACAACGCGAACGACAGCGCCGTTGCCAGCACCGCCGTTGTAATCAGGCCTATCCAAAGAGCTGTAGTCCACACTACCCGCGGCGTTTCCACGCTGCCGGCCGCCAGGCCGCTCAACAGAGCTACCCCGGCCACCTGGTAAAGACTCAATCGCTCGTAGTCCATCTTCCGCGAGTAGTGTTCCACCGCCAGCAGGTGCGCCGCGAAAGCCACCGCGCAGCCGGCCGTCATCGCATCACCCAGATTCAAATGGGCATCCAGCCCGCCGGACGTCATCAGGGCCGTACCGGCTGTCGCCAGCACGGCGCCCGCCAGTTCCATCCACCGGGGCCTACTTCTTTTGACGAACGAACCCAGTAAAGGTACCAAAACAATATACAAACCCGTGAGAAATGCTGATTTCGACGCCGTAGTCACCCGCAATCCCGCCGTTTGCAGGGCGAAGCCGAGAAACAGCAGCCCCGAGCAGACCATGCCGCCCTTCCACTCCGCAACCCTCGCCCGGCCCAAATGTTTTCGCAGCACCACCGCCAGCAGAACGGCTGCAATCGCGAAACGCAGACCCAGAAATGCGAATGTGGATACGTCCGCCAGCGCCTCCTTCACCACCACAAAAGCGGATCCCCAGATGAGGGCCACCACCACCAAAGCGAGTTCCGCCCTGCCCCGGCCGACGCTGTACTGTCCGGCTCCGCTCATCTCCGGCCGCTACTCCAGCCCGCCGTTCACCTCTGCCAATAGCAGCGCCGTCAACAGCAGGATCCTCCGCAGGCCCAGGTCCCGGCCTTCCGGCGAATACCACTCTCCCGGCGTATGCGCTCCGCCACCCTGGCCGCCCGCGCCAATCGAAACCGACTGCAGGCCCATCGACAGCGGGATGTTCGCATCTGTCGACGCGCAGTCCAGCACGCTCCGGATGCACAACTCCCCATCCACGGCGCGCACATAGCCCAGCAAAGGCGAACTTTCCGCCAACCTTCCTCCCGGCCGCGATCCGATCTCGCGGATCCGGAACGTCACCCGGCCCAGCCGAGCCCGTTCGTTCTCCATCAGCAAGGCACGCTCCACCACCTGGCCCAAAGACGCCACCAGTTCTTCCAGGTCCGAGGCGCTCTCCGACCGCAGGTCCACCTTCACCCGCGCCGAGGCCGGAATCGCGTTCACCGTAGTTCCGCCTTCCACCACTCCGAAATTCCACGAACAGGGCCACTGCCGTGACTGCTCATCGGCCCGTGTGTCGCAGAACATCGTGATGGCGCGGGCCAGCGCGTGCACCGCGTTTGCCGCTCCGTGGTCCGACCACGAATGACCGCCCGGTCCGTTGACCATCACCTCGAACCGGCGGCAGGCCAGGGCCAGCACCGTCACGTGCGCGGTGTCCGGGCCATCCAGCACCAGCACTGTGTGCAGCCGCCCCGACAGCGCCGAGTTTTGGCACAAATACCGCATGCCGCTCAGATTTCCTTCGCCCTCTTCGCCGACGTTAGCCACCAGCACCAGCCGGGAAACGTCGATGCCGGAGCCCGGCCCTAACACCTTCGCCAGGGCCAGCAGTGCCGCCAGGCCCGCACCGTTGTCCGCCACCCCCGGTCCGCAGAACTTGTCTTTGCCCTCCACACGGATCTCGCCGGAGGTCCTGGGCGCCAATACCGTGTCCAAGTGCGCCGTCAGCGCCACCATCGGACCGCTCCTGGCCGCACCCGGAGCCTGCGCCACCACATTGCCAGCCCGGTCCGTGGCGACTTGCCACCCCAGCGATGCGAATTGCGCCGCCATCCACTCCGCCCGCGCCTGCTCCTGGAACGTCGGCGCGGCAATGCGGCACACCGTCAGGTGTTGCTCGTCAATCCAGCGCCGCTCGCGCGCAAAGAATTTCAGCGCCTCCGCCAGCTTCCCGCCCGCCGCCAGCTTTGCCACAGATTCGATGCCGCACGGCAGCACCGGCGCCGGCTGCGCGGCATCGCGTTTGCGCACGGATTGCAAAGGCCCCAGCATCTTCTACAGTTTAGCGCGAGTCCCCTGCTATCCCCTCATACTCGCTGCGCTTTCGACGATACGGTTATCGAAGTACCCGGCAGCGGGGAAAGACAACCGCATGTTTGTCATCATCGGCTTCGTTATTGTCCTCGGCGCCATTATCGGTGGCTACCTGCTGGAGCATGGCAATCTCACCGTCCTGCTGCAGCCGGCTGAACTCGTCATTATCGGCGGAGCGGCATTCGGCACCATCTTCATCGGCAACCCCATGCATACCGTCACCGCCATGTTCAAATCGGTGCTCGGAGCGCTAAAGGGATCCAAGTACTCCAAGGCCTTCTACGTGGAGCAGTTGAAACTCCTAAACGATATCTTCGTCTACGCCCGCAAGAACGGCATGGCCAAACTGGAAGCCGACCTGGACGAGCCGGCCAAGAGCCCTGTCTTCCAGAAGTACCCCCAGTTTCTCAGCGACCGTCACGCCCTGGATTTCTTTTGCGACACCGTCCGCATGGCCATCTCCGGCGGCGTCGGCCACATGGACCTGGATCAGCTCATGGAGTTGGACATAGAAATCCAGCACCATGAGGGCAGCGAACCCTGTTCCGCTCTCATTACCGTAGCCGACGCCTTGCCCGGGCTTGGCATCGTCGCCGCTGTCTTAGGTGTGGTGATCACGATGGGCGCGCTTGGTGGACCGCCCGAAGAGATCGGCCACAAGGTGGCTGCGGCTCTGGTCGGGACCTTTCTGGGGATTCTTCTCTGTTATGGCTTCCTTGGCCCATTGGCAAACAACATCAGCAAGCAAAACGAGGCCCACGGCCAGTACATGAACATGCTGCGCCAGGCCATCCTGGCGTTCATCAAGGGCACCGCGCCTTCGTTGGCGGTGGAGTTCGCCCGCCGGGCGATTCCTCCGCACCTCCGGCCTGGTTTCAAGGAGACCGAAGCCGCCATCAAGGGAGGCGGCGCGGCCACCGCAAAGGCCGCCTAGAAGGGGTGAATCATGGGCTCACCTGCAACGCCGGCGCCGGTTATCATCATCCGCAAGAAGAAGGGCGGCCACGGCGGCCATCACGGCGGAGCCTGGAAAGTCGCCTACGCCGACTTCGTCACCGCCATGATGGCTCTGTTTATCGTCCTCTGGCTCCTCTCGAGCGACGAGAAGGTGAAGAAGGCCGTCGGCGGCTACTTTCAGGACCCGACCGGCAGCGGCAAGCTGACCGGTACCACCATGGCCGGCTCCGGTGAGGGGATCCAGATCAGCCAGGACAACATGAGCAAGCTCAAGGAACAACTCGACCAGGCCATGCGCGAGATGCCGAAGTTCGAGGAGCTGAAGCAGAACGTCGACATTCTCATCACCAGCGAGGGCCTGCGCATCGAACTGCTGGAGAAGGAGGGGGGGCTCTTCTTCGAGAGCGGCAACTCGAAGCCGTCAATCAAGGGGAACGAGCTCATTCTGATGCTCGGAAGACAGCTCAAATCGCTCCCCAATAAACTCCTCATCGAAGGACATACGGACGCCAAGCCATACGCCTCAGACAACGGTTACACCAACTGGGAACTCTCCGCCGACAGGGCCAACTCAGCGCGCCGGATCCTGCAGGAGGCCGGAGTCGCGCCAACCCAGATCGCTCAGATCCGCGGCTTTGCAGACCAACATCTGCGGACACCTAAAGAACCAGAAAATCCCACGAACCGTCGGGTTTCCGTTCTGGTGCAGTACATGCAGCCGCCATCTCAGTCCCGAGGGGGTCTGGGGCAACCGGTCCAACCGGCCGCACACTCAGGCCACTAGCGCAGGCCGAGCCTCAGCAACTCTACGCGCAGCCGCTGTGCAGTGACCGCTCCAAGCACCTGTCCGTCTTCCACTACCGCCGGCGCAAGTTCGCAATGCCCCAGGCAATCCGAAGCGCCAATGCGAAGGTCCTGCTCCGTCCGCAGGCGGCAGCGCTCCAAGTCGTCCAGGAGTTCATCGGCGCCCCTGTGGAGACACTGCTCTCCCTGGCAGACCACAAAGACATGCCGGCGGCATGGACTCTGCGCCGGTTCCGCAATCGATCTCAATCTTGCTGTCGCCATCCCCAGATCCTAAGCCTCTCCTTCATCCGTGCTGAACAGCCTTCGGCTCATAGATGCAGAACGGCTCTTCATCATGATAGTTGCCGGTTACCCCAAAAGCTCTCGCGCGGCATCCCAAGCAAACGCGTTTGAACTCACAGTACCCGCACTTTCCTTCAATATTATCCAGGTTTCTGAGGTCCGCGAACAACTGCGACTGTTCCCACACAGCGCTGAACTTCTGCTGGCGCAGGTCGCCGGCTTCCAGAGGCAGGTACCCGCAGGGCTGCACCTTGCCCTGGTGGGAAATGAAGCAAACGCCGCTGCCGGCCAGGCAGCCGCGGGTCATCTGGTTCAGGTCGGCGGGATGGCCGCCGGGGTGGCCACCGCTGGCGTGGTTCGGATGCGGCATCAGCGCCGGAACCTCTTCGCCCATCCGCCGCGATTCGGCACGGCGCTGGCGGGCGATGCGATAGTACTGGGGCGCGCAGGTGGCCTTTAATTCCATGCCGGAATCGAGGCTGCGGTCATAGAACCAATTCAGGATGCGTTCGGCCTCGGCGCCGTCCACGGACTGGTCCTCTGCAATGGTCAGCCCGCAGCCCACTGGAACCAGCAGGAAAAGGTGGAACGCCTCCACTTTGAGCTGTTTGGCGAGTTCCAGCATCTCGGGGAGTTGATGGACGTTGTGCTTGGAGACGGTCGTGTTGATCTGCGTGGAAACACCCACCGACTGCAGGCAGCGAATGCCCCGCAAGGCCGCTTCGAAAGCGCCGTCATGGCCGCGGAAGAGGTCGTGAGTGTGCCGGTCAGCACCGTCTAAGCTGATAGAAACACGGACGATGCCGGATTCCTTAATGCGATCTGCCATGGCTTCGTCCACCAGCGTGCCGTTCGTGGCGAGCGCCACACGGATGCCCCGGTTGACGGCCCGCTCGGCGATTTGGAAGACATCTCGCCGCCAAAGTGGCTCGCCGCCGCTCAAAACAAGGATCATTGGGGCATATGACGCAAGTTGATCGACAATCTCCAGACATTCGGCGGTGTTCAGGTCCTCCGGACTCATGAGTTCTGTGGCACTGGCCCGGCAGTGGATGCACCTGAGATTGCAACCAGTTGTGAGTTCCCAGAAGACCAATCGAGGACCCGTCGCAGTCGTTTGCGCGGCTGAGTTCATACTTTCTTGTATGCAATTGCCAGGCCAACCGGGTGGAGAAGAACTTCCACCGGTATAGTCCATTTGGATGACGACGGCGGGCGCCGCCTGTGACAACGTAATGCAAGCTCGCAAATTCCAGACTCAGAGGTCTGTTCCATGCAGAAGTCATTTTTGGGGTTGATTCTCGCCGCCATGCTCCCGCTGGTAGGCCAACAGAGCACGGGTACCATTTCCGGTACCATCACCGATGCACAGGACGCCGTCGTCGTCGGCGCACAGGTTGAGGTTGCCAACCTGGATACCGGAGCAATCTTCCGGACCAAGTCCAACGAACAGGGATACTACATCGCACCCGGCATGGCCGTGGGCCGTTACGAAGTGCGCTCCACCATGCCAGGGTTCAAGAAATATGTTCGGTCGGGCATTGTTCTGCAGGTGAACCAGAACGCCCTGGTGAACATCCCGCTGCAAGTCGGTCAAGTGGTCGAGTCTGTCGAGGTGTCGGCGCAGGCCGCGCTGGTGGACACGGGCAGCGCGACTCTGGGCCAAGTGGTGGAGAACCGGCGCGTGCAGGAACTTCCGCTGAATGGCCGCAGCGCGATGGCGCTGACGATGATGACGGCCGGGGTGGTTTCCAATTCCGGCTCGACGCAGTCCGGGTTTGGCGACCGCGGCATCGGGCTGTCCTCAATCAGCATCAACGGCGGACCGAACTCGATGAACGCGCAGATGCTGGACGGTAACAACAACACGCTGGTCTACATCGGCGAAGCGGGTGTGCCTCCCGCTGTGGACGCGGTAGAGGAGTTCAAGGTACAGAGCGGCACAATGTCGGCCGAGTTCGGCTTCACGGCCGGCGGGAGCGTGAATCTGGTGACGAAGTCAGGCACGAACCAGTTCCACGGCGCGGCGTATGAGTTTCTACGCAACGATGTTCTGGACGCCAGGAACACTTATGCGGCCAAGAAGCTGCCGCTGCGGTACAACCAGTACGGTGGTTCGCTCGGCGGGCCGATCATCAGGAACAAGACCTTCGGCTTCTTCAACTGGGAGCAGTACCTGCTGCGCAAGAGTACGCCCCGTATCTCTACGGTACCCACGTCCGGGTGGCGCGGCGGCAACTTCGGCGACTACCGCAACGCCAGCGGAGTGCTGATTCCGATCTACGATCCGGCCACGATTCGGGCCAATCCGAACGGGAGCGGCCAGGTGCGCGATCAGTTTCCGAACAACATCGTTCCGCAGAACCGCTTCGATCCTGTCGCGGTGAAGATCATGAACTTCTGGCCGGCGCCGAATTCGACGCCGACCAACGCCTTCACGCAGAGCAACAACTTTGTGGACTCTGCCATCAATCGCGTGGACTGGACGCAGATCCACGCGAAGGTAGACCACCGCTTCAGCGATGCGAATTCGCTGTTTGTGCGGTACACGCACGCCGAGCACAATCCCAGCGGCAATTCGATCTTCCTGGATCCAACGGTGGGGCAGGACCGCGTGGACGACCAGACGAACCGCAACGCAGTGGTATCGGACACGCACGTCTTTTCACCGACGCTGATCAACAACCTGCGCGTCGGTATCAGCCGCCAGTCGTTCATCTTCCAGGCTGTCAACGCCGGCCAGAACTGGCCCAGCCGGCTGGGTTTTGCGCCGATCGTGCCCAACGACCAGATGCCGGACATCAACTTCGGATACGGCAACATCGGCGGCCAGGCAAACGGCACGCGCGCTTCGTTGAGCTGGGATATCCAGGACATGGTGACGAAGATCGCGGGCAACCACACGCTGAAAGCCGGCTTCAATCTGCGCATGATGCAGGGCGGAAACAAGCAGGGCAGCGGCCTCTCGGGGGTCTTCCGTTTCGGCGGCCTGACGCAGAATCCGCAGTCGACGGCCGGCACGGGCGCCGACATGGCGGGATTCCTGCTGGGCACGGTGAGCAGCGTCTACATCGACTCGATCCTCGGCAACATGTTCGAAGGCAACTCCTACAGCTTCTTCGTGCAGGACGACTGGAAGCTGAACCGCAAGCTGACCCTGAATCTCGGGATCCGCTACGACTATCAGCCGAAGGCGATGGAGCGGCATAACGGCATCATCAACTTCGATCAGAACGGGGTAGACCCGAAGTCCGGCTTGAAGGGCACAACGGTGTATGCGGGAGTGGATGGCCAGCCGCGCGAGTGGATGGGGTCTGACAAGAACGACTTCGGTCCGCGTTTCGGCTTCGCCTACGACGTCTTTGGCTCGGGCAACACTGTGGTCCGCGGAGGCTACGGCATCTTCTACCCGCAGGTGGCGTACCGCGACTTCTTCGGCAACACGCAGTTGTTCTCGACGACGACGACGAGCTACTCGTCGCCCGGGCCGGGGCTGCCGATCGTGCAGCTGCAGGCCGGATTCCCATATGCGCCGCTAAAGTCGCCTGGCTCTTCGGCGGGACCCGGCGCGCTGCTAGGTCTGGGTGTAAGCCTGACTGAGAACGATCCCACCACGCCGCTTACCCAGCAATGGAACTTCTCCATTCAGCATCAGATCAAGAGCTGGATGGTGGATGCCACATATGCGGGCAACAAGGGGAACCACTTCATCGCCAACACGTACAACCTGAACCAGGTCAACCCGGATACCCGCTACGCTCTCAAGCAGAGCCTCAACGACGCTGTACCGAATCCTTACGCGGGCAAAGTGCCCGGAGGCCTCGGCGCGGCCACCATCAGCCGGGAGCAGTCCCTGCGCGCTTATCCCTACTACAGCAGCGTGAGTGTCTTCAACCCGCGCAACGGGAACTACGTTTCGCATCAGCTGCAACTGAATGTCCGCCGCAATTTCGCCAGCGGATTCCTGGTGAACTTCGCCTACACCAAGGGCAAGATCATCAGCGACAGCCTCAACACGCCGGTGAACTGGAACCTCGAAGCCGGCAACGACATCGGCTACCAGGATGGGCTGTACAACCGCAAGTTGAACAAGTCGATCGATCCGAACGACGTTGCGCAACGCGCAGTGGTGAGCCTGGTTTATGAACTGCCGTTCGGCGCGGGGCAGCGTTTCAATCCTTCGAATGCGGCGTTGCGCCAGATGGTGGGCGGCTGGCAGATTTCGACCATCGGCCAGATGCAGAGCGGCCAACCGTTGAGAATCCGCGGTGCGTCCAACCAGATGGCAGACCGCCCCAATT
This sequence comes from Acidobacteriota bacterium, assembly GCA_016213725.1. Classification (GTDB taxonomy): domain Bacteria; phylum Acidobacteriota; class Terriglobia; order Bryobacterales; family Bryobacteraceae; genus Paludibaculum. The sequence goes on from JACQZS010000138.1 coordinate 26,454, forward strand.
CCACGGGCCAGAGCGCCAAAATCGACACCCCGTCGGCGCAGCGCTGGTTCAATACCGACGTCTTCATCAACCCGGTGGACTTCACCTTCGGCAACGTCGGCCGTACGCTCCCCGACGTCCGCGCTCCCGGAACTTTCAACTGGGATCTATCGGCCATCAAGAATACCCGCATCACTGAGCGTGTCAACCTCCAGTTCCGTGTGGAAGCCTTCAACTTCCTCAACTCGGTGAACTTAGGGGCCCCCAGCACCAGCTTCAGCCCCGGGGCGGGCGGCAAGAACGTCAGCGCCACATTCGGCACTATCACTTCCGCCAGAGATTCACGCAGCATCCAACTCGGGATGAAGCTGCTCTTCTAGGGCGCGCAGCCCATGTGTTTGCCAGCCCCGGGCCTTGCCCATCGGCGGAACCCGGGGCTGCAATCAATCTCGTCACCAGAGGATTGCAATGAGATCACAAGGGCTGCACCTGACTCTTCTACCGGCCTGCGCGGCGTCTCTCCCGGCAACTCCGCGCAGCGGCCGGGTGTTCTCCCTCAGCGGTGAGTGGCGCTCCACCACCGGCTCTCAAGACAAAGGCCAAGCACTTTGCTGGCTCGACCATCAGCCCGAAACCCGCTGGGACCGCGTCACGGTTCCGCACTGTTGGAAGGCGGACCCGCGCTTCCCTCACCCCGGCGCGACCCGGCACCGCTACGACTGCCCGACCCCTGCGGGCTGGGATTGCAAGTCGCTGCCGGGCGCCGGCCCCGGAGACACGCTCGAGGAGCGGGTCTATCCCCGGCGGGAATTTCGGGGCCTCATCCGGGATGTCACATTGCAGGCTGTTCCCAATGTCTCCATCGAGACGCTGAAGGTAGCTCCCGAGCCGGACATGGCGTCCGGCGCCAAAACGTCATCCGGAAGCATCGCGGCGGAAGCTCTTCGTGAGGAATCCCCATTGCTCTGTGCATATCGCCGCCAGCAGGTGCTCGAGGTATCCGCCAACGGCTTGGCCATCCCCCGCCGTCTCCAGCTGATCCGGCCAACCGGTTCTCCAATCGGCGGCGAGCGGACCCTTCCACTTCAGTGAAACTCTCAAGACGCAGTTTCGTCTCCTTGTTGGCCGCCGCCCCGCGGCCAGGGGGAGATTTTGACTTCGCCCGCCTTGTCCCGGAGCGCATTCCGCGCTCGGCGGTATACCGGCAGGAAGACTACTGCCTGTGGGACCCGGCCATGGTGCGTACGCCGGACGGCACCTGCCACCTGCTGTACTCGCGGTGGCCGCTGAGATTGGGTTTTGACGCCTGGGCGACTCACGCCGAGATCGCCTGGGCGACGGCGAAGCGGCCCGAGGGGCCGTACACGTTCCAGAAGGTGCTGCTGCCGGCGCGCGGCGGCGCGCACTGGGATGGCCACTCTGTTTACAACACCTGCCTGCTGGCGGAAGGTGGCAGATACTACCTCTACTACACGGGCAACCACGGCACGGCTTCCTGGCGGCCGGACCGGGTGTTGACCGTCAAAGATCCGGATTGGTGGGCCCAGCGGAACACGCAGCGCATTGGCGTGGCCGTGGCAGATCACCCAGGAGGGCCCTGGCGGCGGCAGGACCACCCTTTGATCGACGTGGGGCCTGACACCGGACAGGGCATTATCGCGGTGCCCTGCGTCACACCGCGGATTGGGGGCGGCTTCCTGCTGGCCTACAAGACGCTGGCTCCGGGAGAAGGCCCGTTTGGTGGAGGCGTCTTCCACTACGTTGCGGTGGGTGACAGCCCGCTGGGCCCTTTCAAGCGCCACCCGGTGCCGATGGTGGACAAGAGTAAAGTGTTCCAGCGGCACTTCAACTTCCATACTGACGACCATTTCGAGTGGGTCCAGGACGGCCGCTACTACGCGATCGTCAAGGACCACGATGCGCCATTCCTAACCGAGCACGGCCGCTGCCTCTATCTGCTCGAATCGGAAGACGGCCTGAGCTGGCGCACCGCGCCGAAGCCGCTGGTGAAGGATTTCCGGCTTACCTGGCAGGACGGAGCGACTGAGAGTTTCGATCGGCTGGAGATGCCGAAGCTGTATCTCGAGGAGGGCCGCCCACGGGTGCTGTTCCTGGCGGCGCTGGCCAAGGGAGCCGCGCAGTCGTACATCGTGTCGTTACCGCTTCTGGAGTACCGCAAATGATCCGCAGTCTCGCAGCGCTGATGTTCGTGGCCGCGTCGCTTCCGGCGCAATCCGTGTTGGTGGAGGCGGAAGGTTTTCGCTACCCGGGTGGATGGGTGACAGATCAGCAGTTTATGGAGCAGATGGGGTCGGCGTTCCTCTTGGCGCACGGGATGGGGGTTCCGGTGGCGGACGCGAAGACGGAGGTCGTCCCGCCGTCGCCTGGGACTTACCGCGTCTGGGTTCGCACGCGGGATTGGGTGGCGCCGTGGAGTGGCAAGGGCGCGCCTGGCCGCTTTCAGGTGTGGGTGGACGGCAAGCCATTGGGCGTGACATTCGGCGCGAGCGGCGCAGCGTGGCACTGGCAGGATGGAGGCACGGTGGAGTTGGCGGGCAGGAAGACGCAGTTGGCGCTGCGCGATCTGACGGGCTTTGACGGCAGGTGCGACGCTATTCTGCTGACGAAGGACCAGGGCCTGCGGCCGCCCAACTCCGGTGAGGCGCTGGCGAAGCTGAGGCGGGATCTGTTGAAGCTGCCGGCACAACCGAGAAGCGCGGGCGACTATGATCTGGTGGTGGTAGGCGGCGGCATGGCGGGAACGGCCGCGGCCATTTCGGCGGCGCGCTACGGGCTGAAGGTGGCGCTGGTTCAGGATCGGCCCGTGCTGGGCGGGAACAACTCTTCGGAAGTGCGCGTGCACCTGGGCGGCAATATCAACCTGCCGCCATATCCGGCGCTGGGCGCGGTAGTGGATGAGCTGGACCCGAAGCGCGACAAAGGGAACGCGCAGCCAGCGGCCAACTACGACGACGAGAAGAAGCTGGCGGTGGTGAAAGGTGAAGCCAACATCAGCTTGTTTCTGAGTACGCGGGCGATACGGGTGGAGAAGAGCGGGGCACGGATTGCGGCGGTGATTGCAACGGACCTCGCCACGGGCGCCGAGCTGCGATATGCCGCGCCGCTGTTTGCCGACTGTACCGGCGACGGGACCATCGGCGCGCTGGCTGGGGCCGACTATCGCTACGGCCGGGAGAGCCGGGCCGAGACGGGCGAATCCTTGGCGCCGGAGGTGCCGGACCAGTTGGTGATGGGGACATCGGTGATGTGGTACACAGAGGACGCGGGCAGGGCGGTGGCGTTTCCGGAGACGCCGTGGGCCATCCAGTTCACCGATGCGTCGTCGCAGCACGCAACGCGCGGCGACTGGAACTGGGAGACGGGGCAGAACCGGAACCAGGTGAGCGACTTCGAGACGATTCGCGACCACGGGCTGCGGGCGGTCTACGGCAACTGGGCATTCCAGAAGAACCAAGCAAAGGACAAAGAGAAGTACGCGAACTTGCGGCTGTCGTGGGTGGCGTATGTAGGCGGCAAGCGGGAGTCGCGGCGACTGCTGGGGGACGTGATTCTGACGCAGATGGATGTGGAGCAGCAAAGGGAGTTTCCGGACGCGGCGGTGACCGCGACATGGTCGATTGATCTGCATGTGCCGGATCCGAAGAACGCGGCGCAGTTTCAGGGCGAAGAGTTCAGGACGGTCGCGAGCTTCGGGAAGAAGGCGCCGTATGCGGTTCCCTACCGGTGCCTGTATTCCAGAAACGTGCCGAACCTGTTCATGGCGGGGCGGAACATCAGCGTGACGCACGTTGCGCTGGGGACGGTGCGGGTGATGCGGACGACGGGAATGATGGGAGAAGTCGTGGGGATGGCCGCAGCCATCGCCCGCAAGCACAACGCCATGCCCCGCGATGTCTATCAGAGCTATTTGGGCGAACTCAGAGTCGCGCTGACGCGAGGTGCAGGAAAGGACCGTTAAACCATATGAGACTTCTATTCCCCCTTCTTCTGTGCTGCGCGGCGCTCGCCGCCCCGCCGGCCGGCTACAAGCTGAAGTGGGCCGATGAATTTGACGGGTCCAAGCTGGACGCCACCAAGTGGGTTTACCGCACGGACTCCAAGCACTGGAGCACGCAGAAGGCCGAAAACGTGGCCCTTCAGAAGGGCAGCCTGGTACTGCTGCTCAAGAAGGAGCAGGCAGGCGATAAACAGTACGCCGGCGCTGGGGTGATCAGCAGGCCCGTGTTCCGCTTCGGATACTACGAGACGCGGTTCCGCATCCTGGCCGGAAAGGGTTGGCACTCCTCGTTCTGGATGATGGGCCACGACGGCTCTGGCGGAACCGGGACCAAGAGCACGGCTCTGGAACTGGACGTGATTGAAAACGACTCCATCAATCTCAACTCCTATGGCGTCAACCTGCACAAGTGGGTGGACCCGCACGTCAGCTACGGCCACAAGAACGTTCCGGTTGTAAACCTGGGCGAGTTCCACGTGTTCGGGTGCGAGTACACGGCCGGCAGCGTGAAGTACTTTCTCGACGGCCAAGTCGTGCAGACGGTGGACGTCTCGAAGCTTCCGCACGGCGACCTCAGTATCTGGCTCACCTCCATCGCCTCTTTCCTTGGCAAGACCGATGCCGTGGACGAGACGAAGCTGCCAGGCCGGGTGGAATACGAATACGTCCGTTTTTATGAGAGAGCGAATTAGAGATGAGTGGAAGGCTGCATCGCATGTCAATCGCAGTACTGGCGGCATCCCTGCAACGGCTGCCGCGGGGAACCGCGGTGCCTGAGCCGGCAATCCAGAATTCGGAGCACTCCGATACCCTGCTCGCAATTTCCGAAGGTCAGGCTCGCCTTTGCACATGGTGCGCAGCCGGTGAGGGGATCCGGACTTGGCTGCGGCCGCACCGCAGGAGAACTTGTTCGCCCGGTTGGGCCGGCCCGGAGAGAAGCGAGCGTGCGGCATGACCCACGCCGAGGAGTGAGGACGATGCTTCACGACTTAGGAGCCACAGGAACACGCAGCGAGCTCTGCATCGAGCTGAGCGCAGATCTGGCCATTGCCGGCGGGGGAATGGCCGGCGTCTGTGCCGCGATTACGGCCGCGCGGGCCGGGTTGAAAGTGGTGTTGGTGCAGGACCGCCCGGTGCTGGGCGGAAATGCGTCCAGTGAGGTTCGGCTGTGGATCCTGGGCGCCACCTCACACATGGGAAACAACAACCGCTGGGCTCGCGAGGGCGGCGTGATCGATGAGATCCTCGTCGAGAACATGCACCGGAATCCGGAAGGGAATGCGCTGATCCTCGACACGGTTGTGCTGGAGAAGGTGGTTGCCGAGCCGGGCATCACGCTGCTGCTGAACACGGCGGTGCATGAGGTGGAGAAGTCCGCTCCGGACACTATCTGCGCGCTGCGCGCCTGGTGTAGTCAAAACAGCACCACCTACGTGGTGCGCGCGCCGCTGTTCTGCGATGCCACGGGCGACGGCGTGCTGGGCTTTCTGGCCGGGGCGGCATTCCGCATGGGTGCCGAGTCCAAGGAGGAGTTTGGGGAAGGCTTCGCGCCGGACGCCGCCTACGGCCAACTGCTGGGCCACTCGATGTACTTCTACTCGAAGGACACGGGGCGGCCGGTGCGGTTCACGCCGCCGGCGTTTGCGCTGAAGGACATCAGCGTGATTCCGCGCTACCGGGACATCAAGGCCTCGGATTCGGGGTGCCGGTTCTGGTGGTTCGAATACGGCGGGCGGCTGGACACGGTGCACGACACGGAGAAGATCAAGTGGGAGCTGTGGCGCGTCATCTACGGCGCGTGGGATTACATCAAGAATTCGGGTCAGTTCCCGGAGGCGGAGACGATGACCCTGGAGTGGGTGGGGACGATTCCAGGCAAGCGCGAGTCGCGGAGGTTCGAAGGGGACTACATCCTGACGCAGTCGGATCTGGTCGTGCTGCGGCAGCATGCGGACGCGGTGGGCGTGGGGGGGTGGGCGATGGACCTGCACCCGGCCGACGGGGTGTACAGTCCGCTCTCTTCGTGCACGCAGTGGCATTCGAAAGGGACCTATCAGATCCCGTACCGCTGCCTGTATTCGCGGAACATCTCGAACCTGTTTCTGGCGGGCCGGATCATCAGCGTGTCGCATGTGGCGTTCGGATCGACCAGAGTGATGGCGACCTGCGCGCACTCGGCGCAGGCGGTGGGGATGGCGGCGGCAGTCTGCCGGAAGCGCGAAGTGCTGCCGGCGGCGGCTCCGGTGGAGGAGTTGCAGAGGGAGCTGCTGAGAGCGGGGCAGTATATTCCTGGGCTGCGGCTGTCGGATGCCGAGGATTTGACGGCGCAGGCGGAAATCACGGCTACAAGCGAGTTTGTGCTGGAGGAGTTCGCGCCGAGCGGCGAGACGGTTGCGTTGGATGTTTCGCGAGCCATCCTGCTGCCGGTGGGGGCGGGGCCCGTACCGCTGGTTCAGTTTCTGGCCGACGCTGAAGAGGCGACGACGCTGGATGTGGAGATCCGTTGCTCCGCCCGGGCTGACGGCTTTACGCCGGACATCGCACTCTTCCGCGACACGCTCACGCTGAAGCCTGGCAAGGCGCAGCCGGTAGAGGTTCTCTCAACCTTGGCGTTGGAAGAGCCCCGGTACTTGTTCTTCACGCTGCTAAGGAACCCGGCGGTGCGAGTTCACTTGAGCGATGCGCGGGTGACCGGGGTGTTGTCGCTTTCGCAAGTGATGAATGCGGCCGTAGCGAAGGGCACACGGCAGGAGCCGCCGGAGGGGTCGGGGATCGACTCGTTCGAGTTCTGGCTGCCGGCGCGGCGGCCGGGCGGGAAGAATTTCGCTTTGCAGTGCCGGCCGGGGCTGCGGGCGTTCGGAGCGGTGCAGGTGGCGAACGGATTCGGCCGGCCGGTCTCGGGGGCGAATGCTTGGGTGGCGGGTCTTGAGGATTCGACGCCCCGGGTGACTTTGCGGTGGGCTGCGGCCAGGGAGATTCGACGGATTGACCTGGTGTTTGATACGGATTTCGACCATCCGATGGAGTCCGTACTGTGGGGGCATCCGGAACGGGACGTGCCGTTCTGCGTGCGTGATTATCGCGTGTTGGATGACGCGGGGCGCGTGTTGGCGGAGGTCCAGGGGAACCACCAGACGCGGCGATCAGTGGTGCTGGACTCGCCGGTGAAGACTGCAGCTTTGCATGTGGAAGTGTTGGAGACGCACGGCGCGCCCGCCGCTGTATTCGAAGTGAGGTGCTACTCAAGATGAGATTCGTGACTACGCTTTTGCTCGCGCTGCCGCTGCTTGCCGAACCGCCGGCGGGATACAAGCTGAAATGGGCTGATGAATTCAACGGAACGGCGCTCGATGCGGAGCGGTGGATGTACCGCCGCGACGTGAAGATGGAGAGCTCGCAGCGGGCCGAGAACGTGTCGGTGGAGAACGGGTACCTGGTGATCCAGTTGAAGAAAGAGCAGGATCGAGGCAAAGCCTATACGGGCGGCGGGGTGATCAGCCGCGGCAAGCAGCGGTATGGGTACTACGAGGCGCGGGTACAGATGCATGGCGGATCGGGGTGGCACCAATCCGTGTGGGCGATGTTTGCCGGGGATGGGACCACCACATATCCGCAGCAGATGCGGACCGAGATTGACGGGATGGAGTTCGACTCCGACGTGACCTGGAAGGGGCACATGGGATTGATCAAGTGGCAGGGGCCGGGGAAGAACACGTCGTTGAGCTGCACGCCGGGGGTGTACCGGGGGCCGCTGGGGTTCGATGCGGCGGCCGGTTTTCACGATTACGGATTTGAGTGGACGTCCAAGGAAGTGCGGTTCTACCTGGACGGCGATTTGAGATGCGTGCTGCCCTATCCACCAGCGGATGGCGAGCACGATGCGATTCAGTTCTGGCTGACCGCAATTGCCTACGAGAAGTTGTCCGGCCCGATCGACGAGCGGCGGCTGCCGGGCAAGATGCTGGTGGACCGGACGGCGTTCTACGAGAAAGAGGAGAAGTAAAGTGAGACACGCGATGCAGTGGGCAGCTTTGATTCTGGCGGGACTGGCAACCGCTTCGGCGGCGGAACCCGTGGTGTTGACGGCGGGGAAGACGCGGCTGACATTGGGCGGGGAGCCGCTCACCCTGAAACTGGAGAGCAGTGGTGCGGTGGTGGCTGGGGCGCATGCGGCGGGCGGGTTGTTGATTGGGGATCCGGAGAGCCTGGAGACGGTGCGGATCGAGTCTACGGGCTACGACCGGCAGGGCCATCGCGTAGTGGAGGTGAGGACGGCATCGGGGAAGCGGGCGAGAGTGACTGTAGCCTTGACGCCGAACCAGGCGGACTTGACGGTGCGCCCTGTGGAGCCCATGGCGGTATTGCTGCGGGTAGCTCCGATGGCTCCCGGATATGGCTTGGGCGACCACGCGATTCTGAAGCGGAAGTCGTTCGATACCGACATCACGGGGTACCGGGATGACCGGTTCCTGTCAGATGGAGGAGAGATTCGTCTGATCTCGAACTTTGTGTATTACCCGAAGCAGAAGTTCGCCTTCCTTGTCTGGGAGCCGGGGATGAAGATGGTGCGGAGCACGGTGGATGAGTGTGCGCAGGGATCTCGGAAGGTGGAGAGTGAGGTGCGCTTCTCGCTGTTCACGGGTTCGGCGAGGGAGATCTACGCGCAGTTTCTGGAGTCGCGCAACCTCTTCGGTTATGAGGTGATGAAACCGAAGTACGAGTTTTTCGGGGTGGGATGGGAGGCGTTCGGGGCGTTGGCCTGGGACACGAACCAGAAGACCGTGTCGGAGAACGTGGGCCAGTACAGGAAGCGGGGTTATCCGCTGAGTTGGATGGTGGTGGGGTCGGGATTCTGGCCCCGCGCCGAGAAGCGGTTCCATGAGACGACGAGTTTCGGGCTATACGACAGCAACCTGTACCCCGACCCGAAAGCGTTCATCGCGCAGTTTCACGCGCTGGGGATGAAATACTTCCAGGGGCTGCGGACGACGTTCATCGTGGATGGTCCGTATAGCGAGGAAGGGGTGCGGAACAGGTACTTCGTGGAAGAAGACGGGAAGCCGAAAGTCTTCGAATTCAGTTGGCCGAAGAGCCCGTGCTACTTCCTGGACTGGCGGAAGCCGGAGGCGGTGGAGTGGTTCCGGCAGTTAGCGCGGAAATGGGTGGAATACGGCGTGGACGGGTTCAAGGAAGACGTCTTCGGGTACGGCAAGTACACGTTGGGCGACGACAAACTGGACCCGCTGAATGCGGCGCTGAAGCGCGAAGGGTTGTATGTGATGGGGCGGAACACTTACCTGGCTTCGCCGGCGGACCTGCACCGGTTGAACGACTTCAACTACAACCAACCGCAGGACCGCGGGCCAGTGAACGCGCTGGCGTACGCGTACTCGGGCTTCCCGCTGGTGTATCCGGACATCGTGGGAGGGACATTCGGGGAGGGGTGGTTCGATCTGAAGGTGACGCCGAAGATGCAGGCGTACATCAAGCGGAACGCGATGTGGGCGGCGATGCATCCGTCGATGTCGATGGGGCAGGGTCCGTGGACTTTCCAGGATCCGGAGGTGGAAGAGGTGCTGCTGAAGGCGGCGCTGGTGCACGACCGGCTGCAGCCATATTTCTACAGCCAGGCGGTGAAGTTCTCCCTGGACGGGTATCCGCATCCGATGACGCCGCTTCCGGTGGCGTACCCGGGTGACGCGCAGGTGTACGGGCGGGAGAATGAGCGGGTGCGCGGCTATGAATGGCTGATCGGGGACGCGCTGCTGGCGGCGCCGCTCTACGGCAATGACTACGAGACGGCTCAGTCGCGGGACGTGTATCTGCCGGCGGGGACGTGGATGGAGTACGACACGGGCGTGCGGCATGAAGGGCCGGCGATGTTGAAGAACCATGCGATGCCGGTGGCGAAGACCCCGCTGTTCGTGGGAGGTACCGGGATTGTCGTGGAGAAGAAGGGGAACGGGTTGGTGGCACGGGTGTATCCGGTGACGAAAGAAGCGGTGGTCGAGTTCATCCATCCCGATGGGTCGAGCAAGAGCGTGATTCGGGTGAAGGTGAGAGGTGAGAAGGCGGAGTCAGTGCGTACGGGGAAGGGGAAGACGGTAGCTGCGGGCTGGCAACGGCACGCGCTGGAGTTCGGGCTCGTGGCTGGGGAGGAGTATGAGGTCCGTTGAGGAGTTGCACGCAGCAGGTTTGAGCGGAGACGGTGCGCAACCGGGGCGCTCGCGGTTCCGGTGGGTAATCGTTGCGTTGCTGTTTGTGTCGACGGTCATTAACTACTTGGACCGGCAGAACCTGTCGATCCTGGCACGGACCATCCAGGACGATCTGCACATCGACGACATGCAGTACAGCTACGTGGTCCAGGCGTTTCTGCTGGCCTACACGGTGACCTATGTCTTCGCGGGCCGGATCACGGACCGGTTGGGGACGCGACTGTCAATGGCCTGCTTCGTCGTGTGGTGGTCGATAGCCGACATGTGCACGTCGATGAGCCGGGGCGTGATGTCGCTGGGCTTCTTCCGGTTTCTCCTGGGTATTGGAGAGCCGGGGAATTACACGGCGGCGCCGAAGGCGGTGTCGGAGTGGTTTCCACCGAAGGAGCGCGGGTTGGTGATTGGGATCTACACGGCCGGCGCAACGCTGGGGGCGACGATAGCGCCGCCGCTGATCGCATTCCTGGCGGCGCACTTTCACTGGCGGGCGGTGTTCCTTGTGACGGGATCTCTGGGCCTGATTTGGGTAGTGCCCTGGTTGCTGATCTACCGGAAACCGGAGGAGCATCCGCGGGTGTCGGGGGAGGAGTTGGCCTATATTCAAGCCGGGAGCGCGCCGGCCGGGGAGGAGGAGCATCCCCACCCTTGGCGGGCCGTGATGAGCCGGAAGGAGACGTGGCTTCTGATGGTTGGCCGGATGCTGACGGATCCGGTGTGGTACTTCTACCTGTTCTGGTTCCCGAAGTACCTCACGGACGCGCGGCACCTGACGATTGTTGAGGTGGGGCAGATTGCGTGGCTGGTGTACCTGGCGGCCGACATCGGCTGCATTTTCGGGGGGTGGTTGTCGGGATGGTTCATCCGCCGGGGTGTGGTGCCGGCGCAGTCGCGGCTCTACGTCATGGGGATTGCGGCGGTGCTGCTACCGCTAAGCCCGCTGATCTCGCAGGCGCCGACCCCCTTAATGGCGGTGGGGATCGCCTCGATTGCGGCATTTTCACATCTGGCGTGGCAGACCTCACTAAGCACCATCATCGTGGATGTGTTCCCCAAACCTTTGCTGGGGACTGTGTTCGGGTTGGTGGCGGCGGGGTCGGGATTAGGGGGGATGCTGTCGGCGAATCTGATTGGACGGGCGATCACTTACTGGTCTTACACACCAGTTTTTCTGGTGATGGGGTTCCTCCATCCCTTCTCCTATCTCATGCTCCAACTCGTGCGGCCGCGCAAGCGCTAGAGTTGGCCGCTGGAAATCCGACAATCACCCCTGGAATACTGGAGGGTCGTACCCCTTGAACCCTGCTCCTGGGTTTGCTAAGGTTCGTTCATGAAGGGGTCTATCTAGACTATGAACAAAACCAAACTTGTTCTCACAGGGATTCTCTGTGCCTGCTTGCTGGCCTTGTCTCTTCCGGGGCAGACCATCACGGGCACGATCACAGGTACTGTCACGGATCCGTCGGGTGCTGTTGTGCCCAACGTGAAGGTCTCCGCGACAAACAAAGCGACCAATGTTTCGACCGATGCGACGAGCAATGAAGCGGGCGTCTACAACCTGCTGTTCCTGCCGATTGGCGAGTACTCGCTGTCGGCCACGGCGTCGGGTTTCAAGAAGGCGACGATGGGGCCGTTCCGGTTGGAAGGTTCGCAGACGGCGCGCGTTGACGTCAAGCTTGAGGTGGGCGACACGACGCAGGTAGTGGAAGTTCAGGGCGTGGCTCCGGTGCTGCAGACGGAAACGACGCAGACGGGCGAGACGCTCAGCACGGGCCAGTTGACGTCGCTTCCTTTGAAGGGGCGGAATTTTGTTTCGCTGACGCTGCTAGTACCGGGCTCGGTTTCGACGAATCCGGACGGGACGAACAGCCGTTTTGGCGCGCGTCCGTTTGTGAACGGGAACCGCGAGCAGACGAACAACTTCATGCTGGATGGCGTGGACGTGAACGACTCGATCGACAACCGCGTGGGCTATTCGCCGAACGTGGACGCGCTGGAAGAGGTGAAGGTGCTCACCGGCAACGCGGCGGCCGACTACGGCAACGCGGGCGGTGCGACGGTGATGATGCAGTTGAAGAGCGGAACGAACCAGTTCCGGGGGAACGCCTTCGAGTTCCTGCAGAACGACAAGCTAAACGCAAACGGGTTCTTCCGGAACCGGAACCTATCTACTGCGACGCGGACAGGGTTCAAGCGGAACATCTTCGGCGGCACGCTGGGCGGGCCGATCAAGAAGGACAAGATGTTCTTTTTCGTGGATTATGAAGGGACGGAGCAGCGAGCAGGCGGGCCGACTTCGGCGAGCGTGGCCCCGGCTGCGTGGCGCGTCGGCGACCTGAGCGTGTTCCCGAACACGATCATCGACCCGACCACGGGAGCACCGTTCCCGGGCAAACAAATTCCGGTGTCGCGTATTGTGAACCCGGTGGCGAAGAAGCTATTTTCGAGCCCGGATTTCTACCCGCTGCCGAACCAGGCGGGTGCCGGCGCGCTGGGCGTGAGTGGCAACTACGGCAGTACTTCTGCGAGCACGCAGAAGAATCACCAGGGAGACGCGAAGATCGACTACCGGTTGTCGGACAAGGACAACCTGTCCGGGCGTTTCTCGATGGGCAGCTACCAGAGCTTCACCAGCAGGGCGGCGCTGCCGATCCAGATGACCTCGGGCCAGGAAGGTCCTACGTGGTCTGGCGTAATCAACTGGGTGAGGACGTTTTCGCCGACGATCGTGAACGAAGCGCGCATGGCGTATTCGCGCGTTGTGATCAAGGACACGGTGCTGGACTGGTCGGGCAAGCTCGGGCCGGACGGCAACGCCCAGTTCGGGATTCCTGGTGGCCAACCGATTCCCGGATTGAGCGGCGTTACGATCGGTGGTGGCCTGACCGGCGCCGGAGCCGGCGCCTCTATCAGCGATACGGCCGACAACAAGTTCATCTACTACGACAACATGACTTGGCAGAAGGACCGGCATCTGATCAAGATGGGCGCGCAGTTCACGCGCTATCAGCAGAACCGTTACTATGCTGGCAACAACGGCGCACTGGGTTTGTTCGGCTATAGCTCCACGTACACGGGGCTGGATTACTCGGACTTCTTGCTCGACCAGCTCAGCAGCAAGGGCCGAGGTTCGGCGACGGGCACGTGGGGCCACCGTTCCTGGCGGTCGTCGCTGTTCGTGCAGGACGACTGGAAAGTGACCCAGAGTTTCACGGTGAACCTCGGGCTGCGCTGGGAATATGCGCAACCGTACTACGAAGTGGCAGACCGGCAGGTGAATATCGACACCTATACCGGGAAGCTGATTTACGCGGGCAAAGACGGCAACAGCAGGGCGACTTACAACGGCTATTGGAAGCAGTTCATGCCGCGCATCGGCCTGGCCTGGACACCGGCTGCGTTGAAGAACAAGATGGTGCTGCGCGCCGGCTACGCCTATATGAGCTTCATGGAAGGCACGGGCGCCAACCTGCGTACGACGCTGAACCCGCCGTTCTTCCTGGAGACCAACTTCACCTATGACGCGCGCACACCTGGAAGCATTACAAAGGGCTTCTCGGACGTGGTGACGAGCGACATCCGGCTGGACATGCCGCGTCCGCCTGCGGCAGGCGTAGTGCCGCAGCTACAGGGGCGCGCCTGGGACCAGAACCTGCGGCCTCAGACCACGTCGCAGATCAACGTGACCATGGAATACCAGTTTGACAAGGCAACGTCGCTCTCGGCGGCGTACGTGAGCCAGAAGGGTACTCACCTGGTGGCGCCGCACGAAGCCAACCAGCCGCTGGCGGGGACGGGCGCGTTTTCGACGTGGTCGAACCTGAACCTGCGGCGGCCGCTGATCAATGTGCTGCCGAACGTGGGCAACATTGCGCTGACGGAAGCGTCGGCGACGATGGACTACCAAGCGCTGCAGATGTCGGGGCGGCGCCGGATGAGCAACGGGCTGGAGTTCATGGCCTCGTATACATTCGGCAAAACGCTGACGGACAATCTGGGCTACTATGGCGGCGGCTTCACCGCGGGTGAAGGCGCGTATTGGCAGAACGCCTATGACCGAAGAGCGAATCGCGGGCCGGCGTTCTTCGACGTGCAGCAGAACTTGACTCTGGCGGGTGTCTACGACCTGCCGGTTGGCAAGGGAAAGCAGTTCGGCAACTCGATGGGCAAGGCGGCCGACCTGATATTGGGCGGCTGGAATCTGAACTACACGCTGATGGCGCGCACAGGCTTCCCCATCACGGTGCTGGCCGGTGCGGACCGTACAGGCCAAGCGGTTCGCGGCAACGTGCGCGCGAACGGTTACGGAAAGATCAAGGGCGATGAGTCCTTGAAGAACATCGACAACTTTTTCGGGTTGCCGACGGACACGGCGGCGCGCGGGAGCTACTTCTGCGCGGCGGGCGTGAACAACGGCTCATGCCCGTACGGGCTGCCCGGCGAAGGGCTGTTCGGCACGTCTGGCATCGGCACGGAGCGGGGCCCGAGCTTCTTCTCGCTGGATTTCTCGGTGGGGAAGAAGTTTGCGATCTCGGAGACGAACTATCTGGACTTCCGCGCGGAGTTCTTCAACGGACTGAACCACGTTTCGTGGGGAGCTCCAGGACGGTCACTGAGTGCGCCCGCCTCTTTTGGGACGGTAGGCAGCCAGGTGCAAGGGCCGCGCACCATCCAGTTCGGGCTGAAGTACTACTTCTAAGGTCCAGCTGAGTGAAACCGTTACGGGGCGCGCCCAACCGGCGCGCCCCGTAACTTATTCATGGTATTCTTCGTCTCAACACCAACCAATATGAGGATGCACACGCTCTTCCTGTCTCTCGCGCTCTGCGCGGTTCCTGCTGTATTTGCCGCGGAGGATCCCTCCCCGCAGCACGTGAAATGGATGAAGGACACGGAGGATCTTCAACACAAGATCCGCGACGGCCAGGACGTGGCGGCGAACGCCAAGAGCCTGGCTGCGCTGTACAAGGACATTGAAGCCTACTGGGGCAAGAAGTCCGAGGTGGCCGCCAAGAGCTGCAAGGATAGTCAGGCCGCGGCGACGGCGGTGGCCACGGCAGCGGCTGCGAACGACGCGGCCGGGGTGGCTTCCAACCGGAAGCTGATCGGCGGGGCGTGCCGCACCTGCCACGACCAGCACCGCGAGAAGGTGTCCGAGGGAGTCTATAAGATCAAGTAGGGTTCCTGAAATCGAAACTCCCTCGCTTGGCGTGCCCGCAGGCCGCCAGGCGGGGGATTTTCCTTTTGGGAGACTCCTGTGGGGTGCTCAAGTGGCGTATGCTGGCACAGAGGCCATTATGAGCACGCAATCCATTCCTCCAGACAGCAGGCGCGGCTTCGTACGAACCACCGCCGCCGGACTTTCGATTCTGACTCCCTCCATCGCACTGGGATCGCAGGCCAATTCGGCTCTGACGGTCGGGTTGGTGGGCGTTGGAAACCGCGGGAGCTACGTCTCCGGCATCTTTGCGAAGAACGAGTTTGCGCGGATTGCGGCGATCTGCGACATCTATGACGACCGGATTGAGGCCGGCAAGGCGATGTACTCGGGCGCGAAGGTCTTCAAGGATATCAAGGACCTGCTCGCATCCGATGTGGACGCGGTGTACATCGCAACGCCGGCGGCGCTGCATCCTGAGCATTTCGAACTGGCCGTGAAGGCGCGGAAGCACATCTTCATGGAGAAGCCGGCGGCGGCAAACGCGCAGGGCTGCCTGCGGGTGCTGAAGGCCGCGCGAATGGCGGACCCGACTAAGCGGATCACCGTCGATTTCCAACAGCGCTACGGGAAGGACTACCGGAAAGCCTATAACCTGATCAAGTCCGGAGAACTGGGTGAGATCAAGATGGTGCGCGGGGCGTGGATTGGCAACGGGCCGCCGATCAAGAAGGGTGTTCCGGCAGCGGAAGAGAAGATCCGCAACTGGTACTTCTACCGCGAGATGTCCGGCGACATGATCATTGAGCAGGACTGCCACAATATCGATGTGGTGAACTGGTTTACCGGTACCCACCCGACGTGGGCGGCGGCAGCAGGCTCGCGGATGGTGCGGACCGACATTGGCGATATTTTCGACAACCTGGCTGTGAGCTACAAGTTCGCCTCGGGGCTGAACTTCTCCTACGCCGCGGCGCAGTTCGGACGGCAGGTGGGCTGGGCAGACATCGGCGAGACATTCGTCTGCGAAAAGGGCACAGTGCACACTTCGCGCACAGGGGTGAAGATCCATCGCGGCGGGGTGAAGGAAGTGGAAGAGTGGCCGACGAAGTACGACATCACCCAGGACGCGGTGAATGAGTTCATCGAGGGCGCACGGACGGGGAAGATCGA
This sequence comes from Acidobacteriota bacterium, assembly GCA_016213725.1. GTDB lineage: Bacteria > Acidobacteriota > Terriglobia > Bryobacterales > Bryobacteraceae > Paludibaculum. Next base: position 42,997 of record JACQZS010000138.1, read on the forward strand.
GAATGCGGCGTTCCACGCCGCGGATTCGACGCTCACCGGCTATATGGCGCTGCAGGCTGCGATCAAGGGGCAGCCGGTGACCTGGGAACAGGTCTTGAAGATGTAGGGAAGGCCAAGTCTGAAGACACCAACGGGGAAGTTGGTTCCCTCCTCGGGAGCCGACTTCCCCGTTTCGCTTCCTCCGATTCAATCTCTGAAGATCTTGACCGCCAAAAGCTGATTCTAAGGCCCTTTGCGTAGGCAGTGATAAGACAATCGACGCCTGTCGCTGCTGTCGTTCCAAGATTTTGAGGTTTGTTGCTCCTCTGTAACCATGTTACAAGTGAGGGATGGACCCCAAAGGCCAGGTCCTACAGTCGTGGAAGGAGATCGGCGCCTATCTCCAAGTGACTGCACGCTCGGTGCAGCGATGGGAGAAGACGTCTGCCCTACCAGTCCACCGTCAGGGCAACGGGCATAACTCCCGGATTTTCGCCTATCCGCACGAATTGGATGCGTGGCTGGCAGCAGGGGGACTGGCCCGGGTGTCCGAGGAACCGGAACCGGTGAAGCGGCGGTACGGGGTGGCGATAGCCGGCGGATTGGTATTGTTGGCTGTCGCGAGTTGGGGCGCACTGCGGGCAGGGGTGCTGCCATGGGGCCGGGTTCCGATGGCCTGGTCTGCCGAAGGGGCGAAGCTTCAGATATTCGACGGGCGGGAGAGGTTGTGCTGGGAGAAGCGGTTCCCGCCGTTCCATGCGACTGTGACGCCGGAGGCAAAGAACGTCGTCCGAATCGAAGATATCGATGGCGATGACCGGGTGGAAGTGCTGTTCAACTTCAACCCGCAGGACCGGACCGCACCGCGCGGAACGCTGTATTGCTATGACTCGCGGGGGAACCTGCGGTGGCAGTACGCCTATGGCAAGCCGCGGACCTTTGGAGACAGGTCGTTCTCGACGGACTATTTCGGGCAGATCGTTTTACCAGTAAAGATGCCGGATGGCAGCAGGTATGTGCTGACGGCGGCAAACCATATCCTCTGGTATCCGGCGCAGGTCTCCTTGCTGGACGCGCAGACCGGACGGCTGGTGGAGGAATACTGGCATCCGGGCGCAATCCAGATGGGACTGCTGCAGGACCTGGACAGGGATGGTGCGGCGGAGTTCCTGTTCGCGGCGATCAACAATCCGGGGAACGGGCCCGGCCATGCGGCGCTGGGCGCGCTGAAGCTCCCGTTTTCAAAGGCCCGGAAGGAGCGGGCAGATATGAGCGGCGATCTCCCGCCAGTGACGGGAGGCGGCGAGTACGCCTACCTGTTGTTCCCGCACCCGGATGTCTGCCGGGCAAGGGGGACTCTCCCGCTACCGCTGTTCCTGCGGATCGAGGGGGGTAAGCAACTGCTGTTCGGAACTCCTTTGCCTGAGTATGGCGGGCTGATCTACACCCTGGGATTCGATATGCAGGTGCTCAGCTTCTTCATCTCATCGCAGTTCGAGCCCCTGCACAATCAAATTGAGCATGAGGGGCTGCTTCACCACCAGTTCACGGCGAAGGAAGAGGCAGAACTGAGCAAGCCGCTGCGTCTGCCCGCGGCGCCGGATGGGAACAGCTCGGACCTGAGGCGGTACTGGAAGTACGAGTAGGAATTAGGCGGCGGGTTCGCGCAGCAGGTCGAGGAAGACCTGGGCGGCCCGCGGGAAGACCTTCTTGCGGCGGTGAATGATCCCAAGGGGGCGGAGGAGTTCGTAGCCCATGGGGATGGCGCAGAGGCGGCCTTCCGCTACTTCCTCTCGCAGCATGGGGAGGGGCAGGATGGAGACGGCCTGCTCGAGGCGGAGAGCCTCTTTCATGCTCTGAATGTTGTCGAATTGCATGAGGACGCGCACGCGAACGCCGTGCTCCCGGAGGAATCGCTCAATCTCACGGCTGATAGGTAGATCCTCGTCGAAACCGATAAATGTAGCTTCCTGGAGGTCCGCTACCTCGATGCGGGCCCGCGAGGCCAGGGGATGCTGCGGGTTGCAGGCGACAACCATGGGTTCGTCGCGCCAGTGCAGGGCGGCGACTTCCCGGGTGGCTTCGGGGTAGCTGACCAGGCCCAGATCCACACGCTCATCGGCGACTGCCTGATAAACCTTTTCTGGGCGGAGGTAGTTGACTTCAAGTTGGGCGGCGGGGAGCCGCCGGTAGAACTCAGCTTCCAGCCGGGTCATCTCGCTGAGCCCCACGGAGTATATCGCGGCAACGCGCACCACGCCGCCGGCGCCGTCTTTCAGAGCCTCCATCTGAGCCTGGAAATCGCGCTGCCGCCGCAGGACATCGCGTGCGAACTCATACATCAGATGGCCTGCCGGCATAACATCCAGCGGGCGGCGGGAACGGTCAAGTAGTTGCACGCCCAAGGACTTTTCCAGTTCCTGCACGGCCTGGCTCGCCGCCGATTGCGTCACCCCGTTCTGGACCGCTCCTTTGCTAATGCTCCGGGCTTGCACAATGTCCTTGAACAACCGCAGCTGCGAGAGATCCACGGGGGCATATTATCATAAGCTGATCTGATGATTCAAGATTGGCAGATTCATTTTGACTGATAGAGCATCTGTGCATATACTGGTAGAACTCCCCGAAGAGACAGGATCAGGTACCCATGCAGCCAGACGAACTCTATCCCTACCCAGTCGAGTCCTACCCCAATGGACTGCCCGCTCCTGCAGGACTGTACCACCCAGGCAACGAGCACGATGCGTGCGGCATCGGCTTTGTCGTGAACATAGCGGGGAAGCGCTCGCACGACATCATTCAGAAAGGCATACAGATCCTGCTGAACCTGACGCATCGCGGCGCGTGCGGATGCGATCCGGACACGGGCGACGGCGCGGGCGTACTGATTCAGATTCCGCACGAATTCTATGTGAAGGAGACGGCGCGGCTGGGGTTTACGCTGCCGGCTCCGGGGGAATATGGTTCGGGGCTGGTGTTTCTGCCGGTGGAGAAGCAGCAGCGGTTGCTGTGCGAAGGCATCATCGAGCGCATCATCCGCGAAGAAGGTCTGGAACTGATCGGCTGGCGCGACATGCCGGTGGACATTGAAGCGATTGGCCGGGTGGCGCGCGCGTCGCAGCCTTACATCGAACAGGTGTTCGTGAAGCGTGGGCCGTCGATGGACCAGGACGCTCTGGAGCGGAAGCTCTACGTGGTGCGGAAGCGGGCGGAGCGGGAGATCGCCTCCTCGTCGGATATCGAGGATCACGACAAGAGTTTCTTCTTCATCCCGTCGCTGTCGTCGCGCACGATTGTCTATAAAGGACTGCTGTTGGCGCCGCAGATCCAAAAGTTCTTTGGCGACCTTGCGGACGAAGACAGCCTGAGTTCGCTGTGCATGGTGCACCAGCGATTCTCGACGAACACATTCCCTACCTGGCAACTGGCGCACCCGTTCCGCTACATTTGCCACAACGGCGAGATCAATACGGTGAAGGGGAATGCGGCGTGGATGGCGGCACGGCAGCCGATTCTGGAGTCGCCGCTGTTCGGTACGGACATCCGGAAGCTGATGCCGGTAATTCAACCGCATGGTTCGGACTCTGCGAACTTGGACAACGTGGTGGAACTCCTGACGCTGGCCGGGCGTTCGCTGCCGCATGTGATGGCGATGCTGATACCGGAAGCGTGGGATGCCGACTCCACGATGCACCCGGAGAAGCGGGCGTTTTACGAGTACCACGCTTCGCTGATGGAGCCGTGGGATGGCCCGGCGGCGGTGGCATTCACGGACGGTCGGGTGATTGGTGCGACGTTGGACCGCAACGGACTGCGGCCGGCGCGCTATTTGGTGACGAAAGACGGTCTGCTGATCATGTCTTCGGAGACCGGTGTTCTGCCGGTGGTGCCGGAGAACGTGTCGTACAAAGGCCGACTGCAGCCGGGCAGGATGCTGCTGGTAGACACGGTGCAGGGCCGGATTGTACCGGATGCAGAGTTGAAGCGGTCACTGCGGGAGCGCCAGCCGTACGGCAAGTGGATCGAAGAGCAGCAGATCAAGCTGAAGTCGCTGCCGGAGCCGTCGCGGGTTCTGCAGGCCGACCATGAGACAGTGCTTCTGCGGCAGCGTTGCTTCGGATACACGGAAGAGGAGCTGACGCGCATCCTGCTGCCAATGGCGGAACACGGGCAGGAGGCGATCGGTTCGATGGGGACGGATACGCCATTGGCGTGCCTGTCGGACAAGCCGCAGACCCTGTTCAACTATTTCAAGCAGTTGTTCGCGCAGGTGACGAATCCGCCGATCGACCCGATTCGCGAAGAGTTGGTGATGTCCTTGACATCCTACCTGGGCACGGAGCGGAACATCCTGGCGGAGACGCCCCAGCACGCGCACACGCTGAAGCTGGAACAGCCGATCCTGACCAATCGCGATCTGGAAAAACTGCGGCGGGTGTCGATGGGAGACTTCCTGGCGACAACAATGCCGATGATGTACAGAGTGGACGGCGGGCCGCAGGAGTTGGAGCGGGCGCTGTCGGGGCTGTGCAAGCGGGCTTCGCTGGCGATCAAGCAGGGTTACACGGTGCTGATCCTCTCAGACCGGGGCATTGACGAGGAGCTGGCGCCGATTCCGTCGCTGCTGGCGCTGTCGGCGGTGCATAACCACCTGGTGCGGGAGGGGACCCGAACTCAAGTGTGCCTGATTCTGGAATCGGGCGAGCCGCGTGAGGTGATGCACTTCTGCCTCCTGATCGGCTATGGCGCCTCCGCGGTGAATCCTTATCTGGCCATTGAGACGCTGGAGAACCTGGACCAGCGAGGACTGCTGCCGAAGGGACTGGCATTCGACACTGCGCTGAAGAACTACAAGAAGTCGATTGATAAGGGCCTGCTGAAGGTCTTTTCGAAGATGGGCATTTCGACGCTGCAGTCCTATCGGGGCGCGCAGGTATTCGAGGCGATCGGCCTTTCGAAGGCGCTGGTGGACAAGTACTTCACCGGCACGGCGTCGAGGATTGAGGGTATCGGGCTGTCGGTGATCGCCGAGGAGGTCCGGCGCAAGCACTCCTTCGCATTCACGCCGGTGGCAGATTCCGATACGGAGCTGGACATCGGGGGCGCCTACCACTACCGTGCGCGGGGCGAGTACCACCTGATCAATCCGCTGACGGTGACGAAGCTGCAGCACGCTGTGCGCGGCAAGAACTACGCCAGCTACCAGGAGTACGCCGACCACATCAACAGGCAGAGCCGGCAGCTGTGCACGATCCGCGGGTTGATGGAGTTCCGGTGGGCGGGCGAGCCCGTGCCGGTGGAAGAGGTGGAGCCGGCGTCGGAGATCGTGAAGCGCTTTGCGACGGGCGCAATGAGCTACGGGTCGATTTCGAAAGAGGCTCACGAGACGCTGGCGATCGCGATGAACCGGTTGGGTGCGCGGTCGAACACCGGCGAAGGCGGCGAGGACGAAGCGCGGTTTGTGCCGGACGAGAACGGCGATTCGCGCCGGAGTTCGGTGAAGCAGGTGGCGTCGGGGCGCTTTGGCGTGACGACGAACTACCTGGTGAACGCCGATGAGCTCCAGATCAAGGTGGCGCAGGGCGCCAAGCCCGGCGAAGGCGGGCAGTTGCCGGGCCACAAAGTGGATGAAGTGATTGCGCGGGTGAGGCACTCGACGCCGGGCGTCGGGTTGATATCGCCGCCGCCGCACCACGACATTTACTCGATCGAAGACCTGGCGCAGCTGATTTACGATCTCAAGAACGTAAACCCCGCCGCGCGCATTTCGGTGAAGCTGGTGGCCGAGGTGGGCGTGGGCACGGTGGCGGCGGGCGTCGCGAAGGCGCATGCCGACGTGGTGCTGATTTCCGGCGACAACGGTGGGACGGGCGCGTCGCCGCTGACGTCGATCAAGCATGCGGGCTCGCCGTGGGAACTGGGCCTGGCCGAGACGCAGCAGGTTCTGGTGATGAACGACCTGCGGTCGCGGATCCGGGTGCAGACCGATGGCAAACTGCAGACCGGGCGCGACGTGGCCATCGCGGCGCTGCTAGGCGCCGAGGAGTTCGGATTCTCGACGATGCCGCTGATCGCGATGGGCTGCATCATGATGCGGAAATGCCACCTGAACACCTGCCCGGTGGGGATTGCGACACAGGACCCTGAGCTGCGGAAGAAGTTCAATGGCTCGCCGGACGACGTGATCAACTTCTTTTTCTTTGTGGCGGAGGAGCTGCGGCAGATCATGGCCAAGCTTGGGTTCCGCAAGGTGGAAGACATGGTGGGCCGCGTGGACAAGCTGGAGATGCGGCTGGCGATCGACCATTGGAAGGCGCGCGGCATCGACCTGTCGTCGATCCTGTACAATCCGCCGGCTCCGTCGCGCGTGGCGCGGCGCTGCACGACGAAGCAGGATCACGGTATCGAGCAGGCTCTGGACTTCAAGCTGATCGACTATGCGCAGGAGGCGATTGAAGACGGCCAGCCGGTGTCGTTCAAGCTGGAAGTGAGGAACGTTCACCGGACAGTGGGCGCGATGCTGTCGGGCGCGATTGCGAAGAAGTACGGGTCGAAGGGCCTGCCGGATGATACCATCCGGATCCAGTTCACGGGCTCGGCCGGCCAGTCGTTCGGGGCGTTTCTGGCGCCGGGTGTAACACTGACGCTGGAAGGCGACGCGAATGACTATGTGGGCAAGGGGCTTTCGGGCGGCAAGATTGTGGTCTACCCGCCGAAGGCCTCGAGCTTCGTGCCGGAAGATAACATCCTGATCGGCAACGTGGTGCTGTATGGCGCAACGTCGGGCGTGGCGTACTTCAACGGCATGGCCGGAGAGCGGTTTGCGGTGCGCAATTCCGGTGCGACGGCGGTTGTGGAAGGCGTGGGCGACCACGGCTGCGAATACATGACCAAGGGCCTGGTGGTGGTGCTGGGCAAGACAGGCAAGAACTTCGCGGCCGGCATGTCGGGCGGCATCGCCTACGTGCTGGACGAGACAGGAGATTTTCGCAGCCGGCTGTGCAACACGACGAGTGTGGATCTGGACCCGTTCACAGATCCGAAAGACGTCGACCTCGTTCGGTCACTGATTGAGCATCATCTGGCCGCCACGGGTTCGCCGCGGGCGGCTTGGATTCTGAAGAACTGGTACGTGATGCTGCCGCACTTTGTGAAGGTGTTTCCGCACGAATTCAAGCGCGTGCTGGGAGTGCCGCGGTCGGCGGACATGCCGAGGATCACGCTGACTCGTCCAGTGGTAACCGAGGAGGTGTTCCGTGGCTAGGCCGGCGGTGTGCAAGGTTGGCGCGATGATCAGGTCTTTGGAGGCTCCCCGTGGGTAAAGTCACCGGCTTCATGGAATATCAGCGTGAGACGATCGGCCGGCGGCCGGTGGCGGAGCGCGTCAATGATTGGTTTGAGGTTTACCAGCCGCTGCCGGAAGAGCGCATCACCTCGCAGGGCGCGCGCTGCATGGACTGCGGGATTCCGTTCTGCC
>JACQZS010000139.1 GCA_016213725.1 Acidobacteriota bacterium
CGCAGTTCACCACGATCAGCTGCGAAAGGTCCACGTCCTCCGGCGAAAAGTCGTAGCAGTTGATGGGCGTGCGCCCGTCGAACACCAGCCGGTTATAGGTGTCGTCCATGATCAGCCACAGCGACTTCCTGCGGCACAGATCGACGATCTCCGCCACGAAATCGCGCGAATACATCACCCCCGAAGGGTTGTTCGGGCTGTTCAGGATGATGGCCTTCGTGTAGGGGCCCACGGCCGCGGCCATCTCCGCCGCCGTCGGGCAAAAGGTGCCGTCCTCCGCCTTCACCGCCACCGGCACGCCTCCGGCCAGCTTCACCATCTCCGGGTAGCTCACCCAATACGGCGCCGGATAGATCACTTCATCTTTCGGATCGAGGATGGCGATCAGCGCCGCCATGATGGCCTGCTTGGCTCCGCAGCTCACCACCACGTTCTCAGGCCGCACGGCCCGCGCATAATGCTCCTCCGTATAGCGCAGTATCGCTTTCTTCAGCGCCGGAATGCCGTCCGGGGGAGTGTACTTGATGTCGCCCGAATTCAGCACCGAAGTGCAGGAGACAATCGCGTCGATGGGCGTTTTCGACTTCGGTTCGCCTCCTCCCAGGTGGATGACCGGCTCGCCTTTGTCGCGCAGTTGAGCGGCGGTCTGATTGAGTTTGAGTGTCACGGATTCCCGGACTGATCGGGCCATCTGGCTCAGGCTCATACCAACGGCTCCCGTCCCGCAGATTCTCTCCGCACGCCCGCGCGAGCGGGTCCCGGCAGAGATTAGGACTATCATGTCTGCAACGGGGGGGAATACGCAAGCACTGTCCGCGAGAAATCCGCCGCGCGCGCGGCCCGGCTACCAGAGGTGGAAGTAGCCGCCAGCCTCCATCACGCGCACATCCACTCCAAACAGCTCCGCGAGACTCTCCTCGGACAGGGCCGCGGCTTTCGCCCCGTCGCTGTGGATGCGGCCCTGCCGCAGCGTCACCACCCGTTCGATCTCGGGGATGATATCCGGCAGATGGTGCGTCACCAGAATAAGAGTCACCCCCCCGGCCGCCAGCTTGCGCATCGAATCCCGCACCTCCCGCTGCGCGCGAATGTCCAGCGAATTGGTCGGCTCGTCGAGGATCAACGCCTGCGGATCGTGCACCAGCGCCCGCGCGAACACCGCCCGCCGCACTTCACCCGACGACATCTCCGTCAGCGGCCGCTCCGCCAGATGAGCCATGTCGAAGAACTCCAGCGCCGCCCGCGCCCGCTCCTCCATCGCCGGCGTCACCCTATGGTTCGGCCAGATGCCGATGCTTCCGAAGAAGCCGCTCAGCGCCGTCTCCAGCGCCGAGTACGGCTTCACGCAGGTCTCCACCAGATCGTTGGTGACGATGCCCAGCAGGGCCCTCAGTTCGAAGAGGTGCCACACTTCCCTGCCCCAGATCCGCAGCCGGCTGGCCGGCGGCGGATAGCGCGGATACAGCTCCCTGGTCACCGCCTTGATCAGCGTGGACTTGCCGCTGCCGTTAGGCCCCAGAATCGCCGTATGCTGGCCGGCGTGAACCGTAAAGCTCACCTCGCGCAACGCCGCCACCCCCTCCCGGTGAATCGTGACGTTGTCGAATTCAATGAGCGGAGTCGAGCGGCGTTCCATTCAGGGCCATTGTACCGGCCCGCGGCGGCGTGACGCCGGCATCGTCCGGAATGCGTCCGGCGCGCTCCCGGAGACGCAGAAAGGGCCGGGTGGAAAGCCCGGCCCCGAAAACCGTAATTCGATCCTGGTTGCTTTAGCGTCCGCCGCGGGCGCCGCCGCCTCCGGCCGCAGGCGCCGACGCAGCCGCACCGCCGCCGTCGCCACCCCGGCTGCCCACGCTGCCTGCCCCCATGGAGGGGGAGGAGACCGGGGCGCTGACACCGGCGCTGGGCGAATAGCCGCCCCCGGAGCCGGCGCTGCGCTGCGTCATGCCCGCGTAGCCGCCGTTCATCCCGCCGAAGCCGCTGCCGCCGCCACCGCTGCCATAGACAGGGCGCGGCGGATAGTAGACCGCCATCACCGTGCTCGGAGTGTAGTAGTAGTACCCGAACGGGCTGCGCAGCGTGTCACCGAAGGGGATGTAGGTCGCGAAGCCGAAGTACGGATTGTAGTACCAGCGCCCGCTGCTGAAGCCCATCACGCTGCCGGAGTTGGCCTGGCGCGCGGCCGAAACGTTCGCCATCGCGATGTAGCCCGAACGCCGCTTAGACCAGCGGTACAGCGGATCCGTTTCCTTGGCGTCAAACCTGCCCTGCGTCCAGCCGCCCGCCGCGGCGATCAGTTCCTTGCCGCCTTTCAGCGTCGCCTTCTGGCCGTTGAACTCCGCCACCGTCTCGCCCAGGTACACCCGGACGCGGGCCGGATCGGCGTCAAAGCGGTACAGGCCGCCCTTCCCCATGATCACCGTGGAGTCCTTCACCAGCGCCGTGATCTGGTTGCCTTCCAGCATCTCCGTGGCTTCGATCATCACCGTGCCGGAGAGCACTTCTATCCGGACGTCGGCGAGCCGGCTGGAGATCAGCTTGAAGGAGCTGTTGTCAGCCATGCGAAGAAACGAACCCGGAGTCAGCAGGACTTCCGTGCGGCCTTCCTCGGTCCGCAGAGTCTGTCCTTCCTTGATGTCGACGAACTCGGCCGGCTTGGGTTCGAGCTTCCTTGGCTCGCCACCCTTGGCGTCCACCAGGTAGACGTCTCCGTCTGCCACGTTCACCATCCCGGCCTTGGCCGAGATGGCGTTCTGACCGAACGCGACGCCGCTCAAAAGCCCGGCGCTCAGAATAATTTGAAGGGCGGTACGCATCGCGGAATCTCCCTGACCAAGTTTGGTCTGCTGCATGGACGCATGTCAAGGAAGGTGGGTTTCACACTTCTTAACATCCGTCACGTTCGGCGGGACCGAACCCGGCGGATTACTCCACCGGCAGCTTCACGGTATTGGAGAGCACGCCGTTGACGCGGACCTGGATATCCAGGTTCTGGCCAGTGCCCATCGTGGCGTCCACCTTGAAGCGGACCACCGTGTAGCCCACCAATCCCGGAGCGGCGCCGGCCCAAATCAGCGGGCGCACTTCCCCGCCCACCAGCAGTTCCACGCTATCAGCCACCGGAGCCGGAGGCTGCATCGGCGTGGCAAAGCCGTCGAGCGGCTTCGGTTCCAAGGGGCCGAACCCCGTGCCGTAAAGCGTGATGGTTTCGCCTACCTTGGCGGGACTGTCGGCCGCCAGCAGCGGACCGGCCTCATGCCGCGCCAGGGCCAGCCGGGCCTCCGGCGGCGCCGAGGACTCCAGGAAGAGCCCGGGCGCGTTGCGGACCACGCGGAAGGACGCCTTCAGCGCTGCCTGCGTCGCCGAGCGGATGGTCAGGTTCGCATCGCCTTCCGCAAGGTCGGAAGGCAGTTGGGCGAGTACTTCGGTCGGAGAGACGGAAACCAGCGGCAGGGCTCGCCCGCCCACGTCCACGGCCAGGCCGCCCAGCGTCTGTGTCAGCGGGCTGTCCGGCCCCCGCTCATAGTTGGCGGTCATGTTCACGCCGCGAATGGAAATCAGCGATCCGGGCGCCACGCCGGTCTCCGGCGTTTCGCCGGCGGCGTTCCGCACCGCACCCTCTTCAAGCGCCGGAACACGGTCCAGGCGCGCCACTACCGCGGCCGGCGCGTTCATCGTCAGCCAGCCCGTGTTGTAGGAGCCCGTCAGCGAACCCTCGAACCGGCGGAATTTGAAGCCCTTGTTCGGCGTCGCCGTGATACTCACTTGGCTGCCGGAGGTAAACCAGTTGCCCGCATCGGGCGCAGGCTCCATCGTCCAATGGGCGCCCTCCTCCGGATCGGAGATCGCATTCAGCTTGTACACATAGCGGTAGCGCGCGGTCAGCGTGGTGGCGGCGCTGGAAAAGGCGTAGCTCCGCTCCGTCGCCCCGGAGCCGTCGGCCCAGCCCTCGAACAGCGCCTTGGCTTCCTCGGAGAAGGCGTAATCTTTCACCGGGTAGATGATGACCTCCGTCCCGGCCGGCTTATCCACCGTGCAGGGCGTGCGGCACTCTGAACCGCTCACGTTGAAACTCAGCGACGAAGGCTCGCTGCGCAGCGTCAACTGGCCCAGCAGTTCGTACTTGGCGATCATGCGGAAAGAACCGGTCGAGTTGGCGTCGTCGGTGATGGTCACCGTCTGGTCGGCATCCCCGCCGTTGGACCAGCCCGCGAAGCGGTAGCGGCGCCCCTTGGCGTCCACCTGCTCAGCCGGCGCCGAAACCTGGTGCTTGTGGCCAAGGCCCCACTCAAAGTTGTACGAAGCCCAGTTGTCCCTGCCGTCGATCTTCAGTTTCAGTCCGGTGGGCTCGGTCAGGAACGAAGACCGGATGCCCTGCACGAAGTGCGCCGTGTAGGTTTGCGTGGTCCAGCTGGTGGGGATGGTCACCATCGTGTTCTGGCCGCCAGTCTGGCCGCCGCCGAAATCCCAATGGTCGAAGACCCACAGCTTTCCGTTGTGGTCCAACTGCGAGGACGGCGCGGCGAACAGGTGCGTGCTGCCGGGCGCCAGGTCCAGGTTCCCATTGCAGAGCGGAATCTGGGTGCAGTAGGAGCCGGGCGCCAACGGCGAATTGGTCGGCGTCGAGTTCGTGGGATTGTAGTCCGGCTGCTGCGGCGGAAACGGCGTGATGGGATTGTAGTAGTTCGACCAGTCCGGCCAGCACTTGTCCCCACGCGTATACACCGGGGCCGAATCCACCAGCACCTTCATATCCTTGGCGGGCAAGCTGTCCAGGTAGACCCGGCGCGCGTCGCCGAAATCGGCGTGCAGCTGCAGCGGTGTGTTGACGGTGAGCTGCCCCAGGCTCGAGGATGGGCCGGGCGGATTGCGCCAACCCAGAAACACCTTCCCAGGATACGGATAGGCGGCCACCGGAAGACCGCTCCCGGCAGGCATCCAAAACCACGTGGAAGTCGGCAGGCCCGTGCGGCTGCCACACGCGCCAAAGCCGGCGGCAGTCACGAAACCGTACTGGCTGGCCTTGGCCGGCAACTCGGCTTCGGAGATGGGATTCAGATCGATGGCCGTCGAGTCCAGCAGGTTCCTCAGCGGGTCAAATCCGACATAGACTTCCACCTTGTGCTCCACCGTGAAACTGGCCTGGAAAGACGTGGTGGCGCTATCCACCGTCACCAGTTGCACCGCGGCGGTGGGATTGGGCAGCGACACCCCTGAACTGGTGGTCCAGCCGGTGAACATCAGGCGGCTGCGCCCGTCGCCGTAAGGCTGGAACTGGCTCCGGATCTCCAATTGGTGGCGGCTGCCGGCGGGCCACAGAAAGCTCGCCGCGGAGGTGAATTCCTTCCCGTCCACCCAGAACGTGGCCCCCTTCAACGTGCTGCTGACATTGACATTAATGGAGGACTGCGCCGCCAGGGGCGCAAGGCACACAAAGACCGCCAGAAAGGTAAGAAGGGCGATCCGGCAATGCAGACGAGAGGCGTTTCCCATGTCATCCGTTTCATCGGCAAAAGGGAGGCCGGACCGTATGAGGGAAACGCCTTAGGGCCGGAGCCGCCGGTCTAGGCGATGCGGTGTGCCGTCACGATCCGAACCCCGCCTTCCACCAGCACCGGCGTCAGCGATCCGAGCTTCTGCAGGTGCGGCGTGGCCAGGTGGCGGTCCAGCGCCTCGCGCGAGGTCCAGTTTTCATAAAAGATGAAGTGGCCAGGCGTGTCGGTGGACTCGTGCAGGTCGTACTGGACGCAGCCTTCTTCCGCGCGGGTGGGCTCAATGCAATCGAGCAGCGCCTGGCGGAGTTCAGCCTCCTTGCCCGGCAAGGCGCGCATCTCGGCAACAACGGTAAGCAACGGCATGCAACCAGCTTACGCGGGAAAGGCCGCGCCGCGCAGAGCCTCCCGCCGCCCCGCGCTCCTGGCGGGAAAATCCGGCGGAACCCGGCCGCTCCACCCCGCGCCAGGCGGCAGGCCGCCCGTCAGCCGCCCCGCTTCCGCACCTGGATGCCCAGGCGCTTGATCTTTTGATTCAAGGTGGAAAGCGGAATCTTGAGCCGGGCGGCGGCATCGGTCTGGGAGTAGTTCACACTCTCCAGCACCTCCGTGATGCGCTTGGCCTCGAACTCGGCCACAATCTCGAACAGCGAGGCATCCGGGCTCAGCGCCTCGCCTGCCGGGCGCGGCATCCGCACGCCGGCCGAATGCAGCAGTTGCTCCGGCAGCACGCTGGCGGGCACCGTCTCCGAGGTCGCCAGCACCACGGCGCGCTCCACCGCGTTTTCCAGCTCCCTGACGTTGCCGGGCCAGTTATAGTCCATCAGCATGTGGACCGCCTCGGGCTCGAACGTCAGTTTGGACCGGCCGTGCGAATCCAGAAACTTCTCGTTTTCGCGGCTGTAGACCTGGAAAAAGTGTTCGACGAGCTGCGGAATGTCCTCCTTGCGCTCGCGCAGCGGAGGTAGCGCAATGTTGATCACATTCAGCCGGAAGTAGAGGTCCTGCCGGAACTTGCCTTCCTCCACCAGGTGCTGGAGTTCGGCGTTGGTCGCGGCCAGGATGCGGACATCCACCTTGATGGTCTCGGTGGAGCCCAGCGGCATGAACTCCCGCTCCTGCAGCACGCGCAGCAGCTTCACCTGCATCTCGGGCGTCAGCGTACCGATTTCGTCGAAGAAGATCGTGCCCCTGTTGGCCGTCTCGAAGTAGCCCTTGCGGTTGGAGACGGCGCCGGTGAACGCGCCCTTGACGTGTCCAAATAGCGTGGATTCCAGCAGGTCCGGCGGCAGGGAACCGGAATTGACGCCCACGAAGGTCTGGTCGGCGCGCGGGCTGTTGGAGTGGATGGCCTTGGCGATCAGCTCCTTGCCGGTGCCCGTTTCGCCGGTGATGAGGATGTTGGACTTCGAGGGCGCCACCTGGGCCACGAGGTCCAGCACGCGCAACATCCGCTCGCTCTTGCCGACGATATTAGGAAACGCGTAGCGTTCCTTCAGCGCGCGGCGCAGCTCGACGTTTTCGCGCTCCAGGCGCGTGCGGGCGATCTGGCGGTCGATCTCGATGAGCAGCTTTTCGTTATCCCACGGCTTGGAGAAGTAGTCGTTTGCGCCGGACTTGAGGGCTTCGACGGCCACCTCAATCGAGCCGTAGGCGGTGATGAGAAAGACGGGCGTCTCGATGTCCCGCTTGCGGATCTCGTCCAGAACCTCGAGGCCGGAGCGGTCCGGCATCATGAGGTCGAGCAGCACCAGGTCGAAGACGCCGGATTCCAACCGCTTGAGCCCTTCGGTGGCGTTCTCGGCGGTGAGGACCGTGTAGCCCTCCATGTCGAGCAGAACTTCTAGCGACTCGCGGATGTCGGCTTCGTCATCCACGACGAGGATTCGGCCGCGCCTGAGGGCGGCCGGTGATTCCAGATCAGGCATTCACGGTTTTCCTATCGGCGGCCGGAAACTCCAGGCGGAACGTCGCGCCCTCGCCGGGCACAGACTCCGCTTCAATGACGCCGCCGTGCTCTTCCACAATGCCATAACTCACGCTGAGCCCGAGGCCGGTGCCCTTCTTGGCAGCCTTGGTGGTGAAGAAGGGATCGAAGATCCGCGTCAGCTGCTCGCGGGCGATGCCGGGCCCGGAGTCGGAGATCTCCACCTGCACGGAGGCGGCGTCGCGCCGGGTGTGGACCCGCAGCTTGCGCGGCGCGCCGTAGGGCAGGTCCGCCATGGCGTCGCGGGCATTCAGGAAGAGATTGAGGAAGACCTGTTGGAGCTTGCCGGAGTTGCCCCGGATGGTGGGCAGCTCGCCGGCCAGCTCCGTTTCCACCGCGATGCCGTGTTTGTCCAGCTGGTGCTCGAGCAGGGAAAGCGTCTCGCTCACCACCCGGTTGAGGTCCAGCATCTCGAACTCGGCGCTGGAGGTGCGGGAGAAATTGAGCAGCGAATTGACGATCTCGCTGGCCCGGAAGGTCTGCTTGGCGATTTTGTCCAGCAGCTTGGTCTTCTGCTCGTCGCCGATCACCTGCTTGGCCAGCATCTGGGCGTAAGTGGAGATGACGGCGAGCGGGGTGTTCACCTCGTGAGCCACGCCGGCCGCCAGCAGGCCGATGGAACTCAGCTTGTCCGCCTGCACCAGGCGGCGCTCGAGATCCTCGCGCTCCGTGACGTCGTCGAAAATCACCAGCCGGCCGATGCGCGCGCCGTCGCGCGTGACCAGCGGCGCGATGGCCAGGTTGACGACCACCTCCGGACGCTCCGCGGCGCTCAGATTGTGGCCGTTCGCCCCATTCCCGTTCGATCCGTTGCCGCCGGCTCCGTTTCCATTTGTCCCGTTGCCGGCGGCCGCGCCGGCGTGAAAGGCATCGCGGCGCAAGGGGATCTTGTAAAGCTGATGGACCTCGCTGTCGCCGCGCAGCGCATCGAAGTGGACGGCCATCTCCTGCGGGAACAGCTCGGACAGGCGGCGGTTCAGCGCGGCATGGCGCGGGATGCCCGTGAGCCGCTCAATCTGCGAGTTCCAGCTCTCCACGCGGTCCTCGAGGTCGGCGGCCAGAATGCCCACGTTGATGGATTCGACGATGTTCTCGCTGAATTCCTTGAGCCGCTCATACTGCTCCGCCTTGGCGGCCAGAGAGCGGTACAGGCGGGCGTTCTCCACCGCCATGGCGATGTAGCCGGCCAGCGAGGCCAGCAGGTCGATGTCGTCGGAGGAGAGGAAATCTCCCTTGGTGGAGCGGCTCACGCCGAGCCAGGCCAGCGTCCGGCCGCGGAAGATGCAGGGCAGGTAGTAGGTGAGGTCCAGGTCGGCGATGGTGGCGCGCACGGTGGGCTTCATCCCGCGGGTGACCACATCCAGGGCGTGGCGCGTCCGTTCGAAGAAGAGGTAGGGCCCCTCGGAGGGGCGCGCAAGGAAGCTGAGATCCAGGGCTTCGCGGTTCAGCTGGCGTTCCACCCCTTCGCGGTCCAGCGCGGTGTACAGGCGGTATCCGCTGCCGTCCTCCTCGGAGAGGAAGAAGGCGATGTGGCCGACGGAGAGCGTGCTGAGCAGCCGTTCGCCGACGCTCTTCAACGTGCGGTCCAGGTCCATCTCGGAGGAGAGTTCCCGGGCGAAGGAGATCAGCGTGCGGCGGTAGTCGAAACGGTCTTTATAGAAGATGTAGCGGTCCATCTGCTGCTGGATCCAGTTGCGCAGCGGCTCGAAGACGAAGGCCGCGATCAGCACCAGCAGCACCACCGCCGTGGGGCTCAGCTCGTCGCGCTGCGACAGCGCAAATACCAGCATGCTGACTATGCCCATGACGGAGAGCGTGGCCAGTACATAGACGTAGCCCTGCTGGAAGATAATGTCCACGTCCATCAGGCGGTAGCGGAGAATCGCATACGCCCAGGTGAGCGGGATGAATGCGAGCAAGAGGACGCTCAGCCGCATATTGGGCGATGGCGCCACGCCTAGAATGAACGGTGCGGCGTAGAGCGCGGCGAAGGGCACAATGCCGGCCAGCGTGCCGTTGCGCAGCCACTTGATCTGCTGTCGGATGATGGGGTCGTCGGCGCGGCGGTAGTTCAGGTGCAGCAACAGCGCGCCGGCCAGGTAAGAGGCGCTGAACAGCAGCAGCCAGACCCGGTCCAGCAGCCAGCGGATTTCAAACATCGGCAGAGAGGTCTTCACCACTCCCATGGCGAAGCCGATCTGGAGCACGGTGAGCGACACCGGCGGCAGATAGATAGACCAGAGCTGCACGGCGCCCCAGCGGCGGCGCGGCTCAGGGAAGGTCAGGCAGAAATGGACAAAGAGCGCCGGCGCCAGCAGCCCGCAGGCGACGTTGGCGACGTAGATGGCCGTGTCGAACTCGTTCAGCTTCCCCGTGTAGTGGAAGGAGTGCAGGATGAAACTGGCCAGGCAAAGCAGATAAAAGTGCAGCGCTTTGGAGGCCTGATTGCGCCGGAAGAAGATGAACAGGCCGATGGCGAGGTAGGCCGCGGCGACAAAGTACTGGTAGTAGAGCGCCCGGTCGCGGTTGGCGTCGGCCACAATCACCTTGGCGTTGATCTCGATCTCCTGCCGCTTCAAGGTGTAGGTCGCCTTGCCCCACACGCCGGCCCGCCAGAGCAGTTGAGCCACGTCGTTGGAGTTCCGCACCACGAACCCGGGGGTATTCTCCACGGGTGAGATTCGCAGCAGCACGTCCCCGGCGCGGATTCCGGCCATCTCGGCAGGACCGCCCCGCTCCACAAACACCGCCTTCACGCTGACCGGCTGGCTGGGGGAAGAGAGATCGGGATCGTCCATCCAGGTGGCGCCATCGTCCGGCTGGTGATAGCGCGTCTGCTGCTGGTAGTTGACGCCGGCGCAAATGATCGCCGTCAAGGTCAGAACGACCAGCAACGCGCCAACAAACTGGCTCTTCAACCCCTTCAGCAAAGCGCAAACTCCCGGAGGTGCTCCACTTGGAGACACGCATCCATCGCTTTCCACTGCACTTCAGCGGCCAAACCCTGAGGCCTGCGGCTGCTTGAAAGCGTACACCTATTATCAACCATTTACCAGCGGCAAACGGCACGGCTGTTCCCGGGCTTTACCGTTTTCTGAAACTTCGGCTCCCGATTATGGTTTCCCACGCACGAATCAAGTCCCAATGTGGACGGGCGGTGGGTAAGTTCGACTCGATGCGTGAACCCTACTTCGATTCGAGGACGAAGGTCGGCGCCAGGCCGCCGGTCGAGGAGAAGCCACCCTGCGGAGAAGACAGGCGGGCGGAAAAACCGCGCACCTTGCCGAGGAAGGCATGCGGTGCGACATCCACGGTGAGGTCGCGGTAAGCCACCTCGCCATAGTTGTCCACCGGGAAGGAGACGGGGCTGGACTCGCGGCGCTCCTGAACCACGAAGGGATTCCGCAAAGCGGCGCCGAGCGCGCGCTCCCAGGCCGCATCGGCGACCTTCGAGCCGTCGGTGGAGTGAAGTTCTCCGGAATCGTCGTTGGGCCGCAGAATGAGGCTGGCCCGGTTCTTGAGGACGTAGTCCACCAAGTCGATGGTCTGGCCCTGCCGCGTGGTCTTGCCCTGGGCGACAATTCGGGTCCACGGCAGAGTGTCGCGGATGGCCTTGCGCTCTTCGGCCGGGAAAGACTCAGTCACGCTCTCGTCGCTGAGCAGAGCCAGCAGCGCCCGCTTGCGGGTCATCTCGGCCCGGAAGCTGTTGACCACGCAAACCTTGCGGTCGCGGTAAGCGCGCACCAGCGGATGCGTCAGGTCGTAACGCATCAGGAAATCATGGGCCCGGACTCCGCGGAAGACCACGTCGATGGTGAGATCGCCGCGGCGCAGAACGCCGTTGCGGTAGTCCAGTTGATCGGGCGAGACCACTTCGGCGATGAGCCCTTGCGAGCGCATCAACCCGGCCAGGAGAACGTGTTCGTGGGAATCGATGGTGGCAAAGGGCTGACCGAAATCGAGGATGGCGACGTTGGGCGCGCTCTTGCCCCCGAAGTCCTTCCAGACCTTCAAAATAGAGGTGAGCAGCGGCTTCGCCGTGCCGGGCTTGGAGAGCTTGTACCGCTTGCGGAATTCCTTCACCGGCAGCGCATCGTAGAATAGGTCGGCCAGCGCCTCGCCGTAAAGCACGCCATGCGGCATATCCGCCAGTGGGGCGGTGAGGTGCATGCTGCCATTATTTACATGGGTTTCCAGCAGCGCCGCCACTTCCGAGGTGTAACCCGGATCCACGGCGGCCAGCATCTTCTCGGCCGGCAACATCACCATGCGGGACATCAGCTGCGGCCGGGAGAGCACCAGGGCTCGAACGCGGTCGATGGCCGAAGAAAGCGCCTCGCCGGCGGCCACCAGATGCGAATATTGCCGGCGCGTCAGAAAATGCGGGCGCAGCACTGGAGAGACGGGACGCCCATTCACCACCAGTTGGCGGCTGGCCAGCTGCTCGCGCAACTGTCCCATCCAGGCGGCGGTGCGTTCCTTGTCCTGATCCAGTATTCGGTGAAAGCGGGCAATTGCCTCGCCCAACTGCGTCATGGCCGGGGTCTTTTCGTCTTCAGTATCGCATAGCGCCCGCCGCGAGGAAAGGCTACTACACGATTAGTTACTCGGAGGACCAATTCCAACTAAAAGAAACTTAACGAGTTACCGGAAAATCAAGGATCCGCAGGAGTAGCGTGTAACTTCGACGTGAAACTCAGGCGAATCGACGGGCGGATCGGTAACCAAAATGTTACTGCCCGCATCTGACGGGTAGAAGCTGAGGAGCACTCCTCCGATCCTCAGCTGCGTGCCTCACGGCGCGTTCCGAGCGGGAGGCCGGTGCCCAATCCGGCCTCCCGCTTTTCTTTTCAACACTTTCCCAGCCCTAGAGATACTTCTTCAGCCAACCCAGAATCTCATTCATGTGGTGGCGGCTATTCTCTCCCTTCAGAATCCAGTGCCCTTCATCGGGATAGAGCACCAGACGCGTGGGAACCTTCAGGCGTTGCAGAAGCTTGAAGGTGGTCATGCTTTCGCTGAGCGGAACGCGGAAGTCCAGCTCCCCTTGCGTGATGAGCGTCGGAGTTTTGAAGGCGCCGGAGTAGCGGATGGGGCTCTGGTCGTTCCATTGCCCGCCCTTCTCCCAGATCGGGCCTCCCATGCGCAGCTCGCGGCTGAGGCCGCCGTCGTTGGAACCGTATTGAGATTCGTTGTTCACGGCTCCGGCGTGGTTGACCAAACACTTGAATTGATTGGTGTGGCCGTTGAACCAGTTCATCAGGTAGCCGCCATAGCTGGCGCCGGCGGCGGCCTGGCGCGACTTGTCGATGAATGGGTAGCGCTTGGCTGCATCCTCAATGGCTTCAAGGATTTCCTGGGCGGGGCCGCGCAGGACGTCGCGCTCGATGTCGTCGGCGAACTGCTCGCCGAAGCCGGTGGAGCCGGTGTAGTTGGTCTCGAGAATCACATAGCCGGGCGAGGCCAGGAAGTGATTGTTCCAGCGCGTGGAGAAGGCGTCCTTGGACATCGAATTGGGGCCGCCGTGCGGGAAGATGACGATGGGGTAGCGCTTCGTCTTGTCGAAGAAGGGCGGCAGAATCATCAGGTTATGGATGCGTTTCCCATTGGAGGCAGTGAACCAGAAGTGGACCGGCTCGGTGGTTTCGATGGCGGCCACGCGCTCGGCGTTGAAGCTGGTGAGGAAGCGGTGCTTGGCGGAGGCGGGATCGAGCAGGACGACTTCAGGCGGCTGCGAAGAGGTTTGAAAACGGGCGATCAGGCCGCCGGCGACAGGGCGGACGCCGGTGTATCCGCCGCGGGTGACTTCAAAGAGCGCTTTGGGCGCACCGCCCGTTGCAGAAGTGGTGAAAAGTGTGTCGAAACCGCTGTTTTCGGCGTCGAAATAGAGCGTTTTGCCATCGTTTGAGAACGAAAAGGCACCGATGGAGCGATCCCAGGCGCCGTGGAGGAAGGCCGGCTTGGCGGGGTTGGGCCAGTCGAACCGGACGAGGCGGGTGAGGGAGTAGAGGCGGCCGCCCTTGACGGGATTCTTCTGGTGGAGGGCATAGAGAGCGCCGGCGGGGGAGAATTCGGGGTTGCCGAAGCTCTGGCCGGGTTCGGTGAACCGGCGCGGCTCGCCGCCGGCGGCGGGCACGAGGAAGAGGTGGGTCTCGGCCTCAGCGTTCATGAGATCGTCGCGATTGACGGTGGCGGTGAAGACGACGCCCTGGCCGTCGGGGGTCCAGACGGCCTGAAGCTCCTGGCCGCCGGTGGCGCTAAAGACGCCGCCGAAGCCGGAGGAGAGGAACTGGGTGCCGGCGAAGAGGTCGCGGGCGGCGCCGCCGGGCAGGGGCTGGACGAAGACGTGGGGGCGCTTCTCGTCGAGCCAGACGTTCCAATAGCGGATGGGGAAGGTGTCGTATACGCGGGCGGACCACTTGCGGGACTTGCGGTCGGCGACGGGATCGACGTCGCTTTCGTAGAGCAGGGCCTGGCCGTCGGGGCGCCACTTGGGGCTGGAGGCCCCGGCGGGGGCGCTGGTGACGCGCTGCGCTTCGCCGCCCTGGAGGGGCAGGATGTAGATCTGAGGCGCGTCGTCGCCTTCGCGCTTGGCGGTGAAGGCGAGGCGCGTGCCGTCGGGCGACCAGACGGCGCCGGATTCGGCGCCCTTGGTGAAGGTGATGCGGCGGGGCGCGGCGGAGCCGTCGGAGGGCAGCAGCCAGAGGTCGGAAGACTGTTTGGCGGGATCGTAGTCGGGTTCGACGACGGCGACGACGATCCACTTGCCGTCGGGGCTGACGACAGGTTCTCCGACGCGCTTCATGAGCCACAGGTCCTCATGGGTGATGGCGTGTTTCTGGGCGAGGAGGCTGCCGGCCAGGGTGAGCGCGGCGAGGAGAGGTTTCCAGTTCATTACTGTCATCTTAACTGTCCTCCGCCGTATACTGGCGCATGTGAACCCCAACGAACCGGAGAAGAAGGGACTGAGCCCGATGGCGAAAGCCGGCGCGTACGCCGGGCTGGCCTTTGTGACGCCGATCAGCGGATGGGTCTGCTACATGGCGGGCAAGTGGATGGACGCCAAGTACGGCACAGGCTACTGGGGGTTAGTCGGACTGATGCTGGGCTGCGCGGCGGGCATGTATGAGACCTTCCGGCAGGCGGTGCGGATCGAGGGATTGGACCGCAAGAAATGAAGGAACTGAACTACGGCGCGATCATGCGCCGGATTGTGCGGCTGGGGGGCGCGCTAGCGCTGCTGGGGTGCCTGGTTTCCTATGTTGCAGCGGGCGTGGCGGGGCTGTTGAGTTTCCTGGGCGGGGCGGCGATTTCGGCGTTATCTTTCTGGCTGCTGCACAGGCTGGTGAGCGACATTCAAGCGGCGGCGGAGGGCCGTCAGATCCGGGGCACATCGGTAGTGATGCACATGTTCCGGATGCTGATTCTGGGCGGGGCGGCCTATGCTATTGTGAATACTTACGGGTCCTGTAGACCCGCTTTAGCCGCAGGCCTGACGCTGGCCGTCACCGCGGCGACTTTGGAAGTCCTCATAGAACTTTTCTATGCACCACACTGAACTCTGGTTCACGGCATTCCTGAACAAATACTTCGCCGGGCCCGCCAACGCCCTGTTCAACGCGGTCGGTTTCCACACGGAGGATCCGACGAAGCCGTGGTCGAACTACATCGCCATGGAGCTGCTGGTGGTTGTGGCGCTGGTGCTGGTGGCGGCGCTGGTGCGCGCATCGCTGTCGGTGGAGCGGCCGGGCAAGCTGCAGTTGGTGTTTGAAGGGATTTACGGTTTTGTGGCCGACCAGGCGCGGGACATTGTGGGGCACGGGTACAAGAAGCATGTGCCGTTCTTCGCGATGCTGTTTGTGTTCATTCTGTCCTGCAACCTGCTGGGCATCGTTCCGACGTTTGAATCGCCCACGATGTACTACTACATGGTGGCGGGCATCGCGGTGTGCAGCTTCCTCTACTACAACGGCCAGGGCATCAAAGAGCAGGGCATTCTGGGGCACCTGAAGCACTTCTGCGGGCCGGTGATCTATATCGCGCCGGCGATGTTCATTTTGGAGCTCATCAGCCACTGCATCCGGCCGATGTCGCTCACCATCCGTCTTTTCGCCAACATGCTGGCGGGCGAGCAGGTGACCATCGGGTTCCTGTCGCTGGTTCCGTGGTTGATCCCGGTGGTGTTCATGGCGCTGCACGTGTTCGTATCGCTGGTGCAGGCGTTCATCTTCATGATGCTGAGCATGGTGTACGTGGGCGAAGCGGTCGCTCACGAAGAGCATTAAAGAGTTTGAGAGGCTTCCAGTGTGAGGCCCCGGCGTCCCAACGCACGGTGCGCAACCACCTCCTGGGGGCAGATTAATAAGGAGAAAGACCAATGACCGTACGCAACCTGTTCATCCTGATGGCGCTCATGCTGATCGCCGTCCCGACGTTCGCCCAGACCAGCGGCAGCTCCGCCGGCACGTTCGTGCTGCCGGGCGCTTTCGCCATGGCCATCGCTTCCGGCCTTTGCGGCATGGCGCAGGGCAAGGCTGTCGCCGCTTCCGTCGAGGGCATCGCCCGCAATCCCGGGGCCGCCGGCGCGATCCGCATCCTGCTGATTCTCGGTCTCGCCTTCATCGAATCCCTGGCGCTGTTCACCTTCGTCAACATCGGCAAGTAAGTCAGCAGCCCAAGCGTAGTTTGAGCGGCCCGGCCTCGCGCCGGGCCGCTGCTATTTTGGGTGGACGGTGTGCGGGGTGGGAGAGGGCGGGTTTGAGTGGACGCGTGGGGCGCCAGGGCCCGGCACGATAGACTGGAAGGGAAGATGAAACTGCGCGGCATTTTTCCTCCGATCGCCACACCTTTCAACTATGACGGCGAGATCTACGCGGCCAAGGTTCAGCACAACGTCGAGAAGTGGAATAAGACGGGGCTGGCGGGGTATGTAGTTTGCGGTTCGACGGGGGAGAGCGTCTTCCTGACGATGGAAGAGAAGCTGAAGCTGTTTGAACTGGTGGCGCAGCACGCGGCGGCGGACAAGATCCTGCTGGCCGGCACGGGCATGGAGAGCGTGCGGGAGACGGTGCTGCTGACGAACCTGGCGGCGGAGATGGGCTACAAGGGCGTGATGGTGCGCACGCCGCACTACTACAAGAACATGGTGAACAACGGGGCGGCGCAGGCGCTCTACTACCGCAGCGTGGCGGACCAGGCGAAGATCCCGCTGATGATCTACAACTGGCCGCAGGCGACGGGCGTGGACATTCCGGCCGACACGGTGGCGGCGCTGAGCGAGCATCCGAACATCATCGCGATCAAGGAAAGCAGCGGAAACATCGAGAAGGTGATGCAGCTGATCCGCGAGACGAAAGAGGGCTTTCAGGTGCTGGTGGGATCGGCTCCGACGCTGGCGCCTTCCTTCGCGGTGGGCGCTGTGGGCGCGGTGCTGGCCTATGCGAATGCGGCGCCGTATTCGACGATCGCGATCTACGAGGCGCACCGGCAGCGCGAGTTCGAGGCGGCGATGGACTGGCAGCGGCGGATTGCGCGGGCGGCGGTGCTGGTGACGGTGAAGTACGGCATTCCGGGGCTGAAGCACGCGATGGATCTGAACGGCTACTATGGCGGGCCGGTGCGGCTGCCGTTGACGCCGGTGTCGAACGAAGCGAAGAAAGAGATCGAGGCGGCGTTCGCGGACCTGAAGGGGTAGCCCCGGACGGCAAAGATTTACTGGATGGCGGGGGCGGGGCAAGTTACACTCAGAGCGGATATGCCTTCGCGGCGAAAGACCCGGCGGCCGATTCCGGCAGCGCAACTGGCGCTGGCGGTGCTGGTGGCGTTCGCCGCGGTGGCGCTGGGCTGGCTGGTGGCGGGATCGATCCGGAATGCGCCGCAGACGGCCGCCAACGGCGGAATGTCGACGCCGTGCGTCCCGGCACAACTGATCCTCAAGACGGACGGCGAGGCGGGGGTGGTCAACGCCCCGCAGTGCGCATTGCCTGCGGAAAGGTTGCCCGGCGCGTCAGGCGCGGGCAGCCGGTTTGCCGAACTGCCGGCAGGTCCGCGGGGCGCCCGGGCGGCGATGCGCGAGTTCGCACCACTGCACCGGCGTCCTCCGCCCGCACTCTCCTGAACCTCAATTGAAGAGACAAGCTCCGCCCGGGATGGGTCCGGGCGAGCCGTGCATTCATTACGAGCGACGCGCGGCCGCGGCCGCGCGCATTCCTTCAGGAGATTCCTATGACCATAAGAAGAAAGAGTCTAATTGCCGGCCTGCTGCTGGCGTTGATGTTGTTGGGCGCCTTGGCGATGCCTTCGCCCAGCGCGATGAAGCCGCCGGCGAATGGCGTGTACGCCGTGCTGGCGGAGGGCGGGCAAGCCCAGGCGGGCAAGGCGGCGGTGGTGCTGCCCTATCAGGGATTGGACGGCAAGGGCGAGCTAAGGGAGATAGCGCTGGACACCTCGGATTTCGTCCCGCTCTTGCTGACTGGCCCGCCGGTGGCGCTGAAGGAGCAGGACAACCGGCTGACGGTAGAGGTGCAACTCCAGAAGAAGCAGGCGGCAGCCTTTGAGAAGTTCACCGGCGCGCACCTGGGCCAGGAGGTGGCCGTGGTGGCGGGCGGAGAGATAGTGAGCGTGGTGAAGGTTCGAAGCGTGATCTCCGATGGGAAGGCGCTGATCACGGGGCGCGGCGGAGAGAACGCGAAAGAACTGATGCGTAAACTTTCGCAGTAATGCGGAGAAAATGGGGGCGGGAGGATTGACAGAGCGGGCGTGGCCTGCGATCCTGCCCCCATGCGCAAATTAACGCTGCTTTTCACCGTCTTCTGCCTGGGCGCCGCGGCGCAGACCGCGGAGAACCCGCTGAGCACTGGAGTGAAGGGCCTCTACTCGATGGCCAAGAACAACCTGATCAAGTCCGCCGAGAAGATGCCGGAGGAAAACTACTCATTCAAGCCGACGCCGGATGTGCGCAGCTTCGGCCAACTGGTGGGACACGTGGCGGACGCGGGATATATGTTCTGCGCGCCCGTGCTGGGCGAGCAACCGCCGGTTCGCGGCATTGAGAAAAGCAAGACCTCGAAGGCCGACCTGGTGCAGGCGATCAAAGACAGCTTCGCCTACTGCGACAAGGCGTACGATTCGATGACCGACGCCAAGGCGGTGACGATGGTGAAGATGTTCGGCGAGCGGTCACTGCTGAACGTGCTCGAGTTCAACGTATTCCACGACTACGAGCACTACGGCAACATGGTGACGTACCTGCGGCTGAAGGGGGTGGTACCGCCGTCGAGCGAACCGCGGAAATAGCGGCCGCGCGCCGCATTCCGGCATAAATCACGGAAACCCCCGATTCCTCCGGAGCAGAAAAGATGCTACGATTCTGCGAAGTCAGGAGGAATCATGGCAAAAGGGCTTCTTACGATTCAGGGCACGCTGGATCTGGTCCAGTTCTGGCC
Source organism: Acidobacteriota bacterium (assembly GCA_016213725.1). Lineage (GTDB taxonomy): Bacteria > Acidobacteriota > Terriglobia > Bryobacterales > Bryobacteraceae > Paludibaculum. Next base: position 18,924 of record JACQZS010000139.1, read on the forward strand.
GGTCGGCGAATCCGATGCGGACACCACCAAACTGCTGATCGCGGTGGCGGCGGGCGCCATCCGGTTTCAACCGAAAAAGAGCGCACCGGCACAAGCGACCACGGCATTTGACGGCGCGTGGCTGAAGACGGTGGGCGGCCGGAAGACGGTGATCGACGCCAAGGGACGCGTGACGGTGCGCCTGCAAGGGATAGACGCGCCCGAACTGCATTACGCGCCGGCGCCGGTGGGCAAGAAACCGGCGGTGACGGACGCGATGCGGGCGGCGCTGAAGGCGGTGAATCACAAGTACCGGCAGCATTACGGGCAGAGCGCCACGCTGGCGCTGCTGACGATGCTCAAGAAGGGCGGCGCGGCCACGCTGCCGTGCACTTTCCAGACGGCCGTGGATCATCCCAACGACGTGTGCGACAAGTACGCGCGAGTGGTGGGCGATGTGGTGGTGGATGTGAACGGCAAGAAAGTGAACATCAACCGCTGGGTGCTGGAGCAGGGCTGGGCGGTGCCGTCGTTCTACAACTCGATGTCGGCTGCGGAGATCACGGCGCTACAGAAGCTGGCGGCGAAAGCGCAGGGGGCGGGCAAGGGGATCTGGGGCAAGTATCAATCGAAGTTCGGCAAGTTCGATTTCAAGCTGCAGTACGTTTCCGGGAAAAAATCGGCCGGATTCGCCGTGGGCGGCGATGCCGGCACGCTGATCATGCCGAAGCTGTTCCGGCGGCAGACGACCTGGGCCTGCTACAAAGAGGCGGGCATTACGGCACTGAGCTACGCGCAGTATCTGGCCGGGCTGAAGGAGCGGTTTTATGAGACGGCGGACTACCTGGCGAACGGCGACATGGCGATGTGGCAGCAGATGGCGAAGAAGGTGAAGGCGGGCGAGTTTCTGCTGGGTCCGGGCGATATGGTGAACGAAGAAGCGGCCTCGACGCTATATTCGGCGGCAGGAGCGCCGGTTACGGCTTGGTGAAGGCGCGGCGGGGGTTGTCGACCAGCAGGGTCTTCCAGTCGTCGCGCGGAATCTGGGGCAGGAAGCCGGAATAGATGTAGGTATAGCCGCGGTAGTCGCCGCCGTGCGGCTCGCCGACGTGATACCAGCCGGCGTCCTGACTGATGAGGGTCTGGCCGAGGAGCCGCTGGTCCTTCATGTACAGGACGCACTCGCGGTGCCAGGCAGCGGACTTTTCGCTGATGCCGTCGAACTCCACCCAGGCGCCGGCGCGGGCGATGCGCTGGTGGAAGGCGTGGTCCTTTTCATTCTGGGCGTGGACCCAGACGAACTTGGAGGTGGGGCACTTGAGGCGATTGAGGATTTCGAGCTGAGCCTCGGCGGCCCTGCCGCCGCCGTTGGTGTGGGAGGAGATGGTGAGGCCGGTGGTGAGGGACGTCATGGCGGCGGCTTCGATCAGTTTCCTGTCCAGATCGTCCAGGGGGAAGTCCAGGACGGCGGTCTTGATGAAGCGGGGCTTGACGCCGTCGATGCCGTTGGCGGCTTCGGCGATCCAGCGGCGGGCCAACTGCGAGGCGGATTCGGTATAGGCGTAGGCGGGCACGGCGACGCGTTTAACGGCGCCGTAGACGCCGGTGTTGGTCCAGATCTCGAGTCCGGTGGAGTCTTCCAGGGCCTTGAGGAGGCGGGGGTTGCGGCCGAGACCGATGGGGCTGCAATCGAGGAAGCGAACGCAGCCGAAGCGTTTGAGTTCTTCGAGTTTGGGGCGAGCGAGGGCGAGAACTTCGCGAACGTCGTACTGAGCGGTGGATTTGACGCCGGCAAAGTCGACCAGGACGTGCTCGTGGACCAGGGTGGAGCCCGGCACGGACGGCGAAGGGCTATCTTGAAACAGGGAGGCGAGCAGGAATTCTCGACGCTGCATGATTCCGACATTGTACTTCCTCCTGCTGGCCGCATTGCCGCAAACGGCGCCGAAGACGGGTTGGGTGGAAGGGGCGGTGACGGACGCGACCACGGGCGCGCCGCTATCGCAAGCCACAGTGAATGTGCGCTATGAGAGCGCGCCGGATGGGAGCGGGCAGCTCACATCGCGGAACGAGCGTGGGAACACGGCGGAGACAGGCAACGACGGTCGCTTCCGGCTGGAGGTGGTGGGCGGCGTGGCGTTCCACTTTGCGGTGAAGCGGAAGGGTTACACGTCGGTGGGAGATGAGTTCGGATATGAAGATCCGAACGCGCACAAGGTGGAGGCGGGCAAAGAGAAGACGGGCGTGGTGGTGCGGCTGAACCCGGAGTCGGCTCTGGCCGGATGGGTGTTCGATCCGGAGTTGCGCAAGCCGGTGGAGGGCGTGAGGATTTCCGCGATGACGCGGATCCGCAACGGAGCCTCAGAATACTGGGCGCCGCGCGGGCGGACCACGACAGACGCGGATGGCCGATACTCCATCGGCGGCCTGCCGCCGGGGGAGTACCGGCTGTTCCTGGTTTCGAACCGTGCGCCGAAGCTGGTGCCGGCTCCGGAGAAGAAGCCACCGGAGGTGAAGGACTACCCGGCGTTGTACTACCCAGGGGTGGAGGATGCACGATCGGCGCTGGCGCTGAATCTTCTGCCGGGGGCGAGCCTGGATGGACTGGACTTCAAGGCGGCGCGGCAGCGGCTGTATACCATTCGAGGTGAGGTAAGGATGGATGGCGAGCCGGAGCCGCTGACGTTTTTCGCCACTCAGCCGATGGGCGAAGACGGTGGAGTGGTCCGGCCATTGGGCGGATTGCCCGGTCCTGGCACGTTCGAGTTGCAGAACCTGCCGCCGGGACCGATCAAGGTGTCTATTTCTAACGCCAAGACGGCGCTCGCACAACGGAAGCTGGCGTTGCTGACCTTGTCGATCGACTCCGATCTCGAAGGCGTGCGGCTGCAACTGCTGCCAGGAACGCAGGCGACCTTCGCGATCTCGAGCTACGGATTGCGAGAAGGCGAAAAAGACCCGCTGTGGACTGAGCTGAAGGCGGCTTGCACCGTGGAGTTGGCGCCTCGGGCTCGAACCAGTTGGGGTGCGGACGCGGCGGGGAAGACAGGAACGGACGGTCGCGGCACGCTGGAGAATGTCTTCATTGAGCCGGTGCAAGTGAGCGTGCGAGGCATCCCCGCGGGCTGGGTGCTGCGGGAAGCAGAATACAACGGGCAGCCGGTGGAGCCATCGTGGGTGGAGTTGAACGCGGCGGCGCCCACGCATCACTTCCGGCTGCTGCTGCAGAGGGCTCCGAACGCCATTCAGGGCGCGGTGCGAGCGGGCAACGCGGCGGCGGAGGGCGCGCTGGTGGTGGCGGTGCGGGAGCCATTCGACAAGGAGACGCTGCGGTTCCGGCAGAAACGAGCGACGGCGGACGGCGATGGCCGGTATGCGCTGCGCACGCTGGCGCCGGGTGCGTGGCGCGTGCTGGCAGTGGACGCCAGCCAGCCGATGCAGGCGGCGTGGCGGCTGCTGCTGGCAGGCGAGGGCGAGAAGGTGGACGTCACGGAGTCCGGCGCGGTCTCCCTGGAATTGGAGGCGCGCAAGTAAGGCGGCTCAGCTGGTGTGCGCCACGACGATGGTGTGTGGGGACATGGGCACGGGGTGGGCGGTGACGAAGGTGAAGCCGGCGGCCTGGGCCATTTCGGTGTATTCGCGGAGGGTGTAGGCGTCGCCATGGGCGGTGGAGGCGAGCATGGTGAGGGCGAAGGCGGCGGACATGGGCGGGGAGACGCGGTCTTCGTTGGGGACGAATTCGAGGATGGCCGCGCTGCCTCCGGGCTTGAGGGCGGCGCGCACTTTGGCGAGCATGGCGATGTTGCGCTCGACGTCGAAGTGGTGGAGGAAGTTGGTGAGGAGGACCTCGTCGTAGGGGCCGCCGAAGTCGACGTCGAAGGCGCTGCCGGGGAGGAGCTTGAGGCGGGCAGCGACACCGGCTTTGCGGGCGTTGGCCTGAGCGACTTCGAGGACGGAGGCCCAGTCCAGGGCGGTGACCTGGGCGTTGGGGTTCTGGCGGGCGATTTCGATGCCGAAGAGGCCGTGACCGGCGGCGATGTCGAGGACGTCCATGGGGGTGGTGCGGCCTTCGAGGACGATGGCGCCGAGTGGCGCGGCGAGCGGGGCCATCATGGGGGCCATGCTGTGGGCGAACTCGACCCAGACGGGGTTTTCAGGCTCGACCGTGCCTTCGCCGTGCATGGTGGTGCGGCCGTTGCGGACGACCGCCGCCAACTCCAGGAACGGCTCGCGGAACGCGGGCAGGCCGAGAAAGCGGGCGGTGGCGGCGAGGCAGGCGGGGGACTTCGGATCGAGAAACGTCGCGGCGGTGGGCGAGTTGCTGTAGATGCCGCCGGTTTTCTGGAGGAGTCCGCAGACGGTGAGGAAATCGCACAGGATGCGGATGCCGCGGAGGGAGGCGGAACAGCGGTCGGCCAGTTGCTCCGCGGTGGCTGAGCCGCCGCCGAGTTCGGCGAAGATTCCCAATTCGATGGCGGCGCGCAACGCCTCAGTCTGCTGATGGGCGTTGAGCATTTGGAAGACGATCGCCGGTGAAGGCGCGGACGTGGAGTGGTTCCCAGGCTGCATGGCAGGCCTCCTCTGATGCACTCCAGGTTAGCTCAAATCAGGAGATTTTTTGTCAGATTATTGCTTGATGATGGTGCCGTCGCGGCGGCGGACTTCGCCCCAGCCGCCATTGAGCTGCTGGCGCTCACCGCGTTCATTGGCGCCGAAGGGGTATTTCTTCGCGGCGGCTTCGTTCACTTCGATGCCCCAGCCGGGGGCTTCGTTGGCGTAGAGGTAGCCGTTCTTCATCTCGGGGCAGCCGGAGAAGACTTCGCGGACGGGGGCGGGGAACGAGACGCTTTCCTGGATGCCGAAGTTGTGGCAGACGAGGTCGAGCGTGACGTTGGCCATGTGGCCGACGGGGGAGACGTCGCCGGGGCCGTGCCAGGCGGTTTTGACGCCCATGAGTTCGCTCATGGCGGCGATTTTGCGGCAAGGGGTGAGGCCGCCGGCCTGGGTGACGTGGATGCGGATGAAGTCGATGAGGCGGTCGCGGATGAGCGGGGTCCACTCGTGGGGGCTGTTGAAGAGTTCGCCCATGGCGAGCGGCGTGGCGCACTGCTGGCGGATGAGGCGGAACCATTCGATGTCCTCGGGCGAGACGGGATCTTCGAGGAAGAAGAGGCGGAACTTCTCCACGTCCTTGGCGAAGCGCACGGCCTGGATGGGGGAGATGCGCTCGTGGACGTCGTGCAGGAGCTCGACCTCGTCGCCGAGTTCCTTGCGGCAGGCCTCCATGAGCTTGAGGGCGCGGCGCATGTAGTCTTCGGGCTCGAAGACAGGGGCGTTGTGGAGCTTTTCGACCGTGACGTCGCTGCGTCCGGCGCCGTAGCCGGCCTGGCCGGGGACGCCCACCTGGATGCGGACGTGGCGGAAGCCGCGGGCCATGATCTGTCTGGCGCTGTCGACGACCTGCTGGATTTCGGTGCCGGAGGCGTGGGAGTAGCAATCGGCGGCCTCGCGGCATTTTCCGCCGAGCAGCTGATAGACGGGCATGCCCGCCTGGCGGCCCTTGATGTCCCAGAGGGCCTGATCGACGCCGCTGATGGCGTTGTTGAGCACGGGGCCGTTGCGCCAGTAGGAGGAGTTGTACATGGCCTGCCAGAGATCGTCGATACGATCGGCGGGCTTGCCGAGGAGGAAGGGCTTCAGGTAGCGCTCGACGGCGGGGACGACGAGATCGGCCCGCTGGGTGTAAGTGCCGCAGCCGTAGCCGTAGAGGCCGTCCTGGTCTGTGACGACTTTGACGACGACCAGGCGCAGGCCCTGAGGGGCGGTGGCGATGACCTGGACGTCTTTGATCCTGGGAGAGGGCAAGGCGCGCGTGGCGCGGGCCACTTTCTCCTGAGCGGCGGCTTCACGGGCAGTGACGGCACCGGTGGCGGCGGCCATCTGGAGAAGGCGGCGGCGATTCATGGGAAGACCTGGTTATTTTTTATCACGGTCTTCGAGCATGCGCTGGAGGCCCTCAATCTGGCGATTGATCTTTTTCTCCCGGCTGACCAGGGTGAGCACATAGCCGGCCAGGATGGCCCAGATGGCGATGAGGCCGTAGGCGAGGTATTCGAAGTTGCGCGCGGCGGCGTCGTTCATAAAATTCTCTCCGCTAGAAGGCGTGGACGGTACGGCGCAGCGCGTCGATTTCGCGCTGCCTCTTTTCCTGCAGCATGCGCACGGCAACGAAGATGACGGCGATCATGAGCAGCGGGATCCAGTTGATGTAAAGCATGGACCGGTAGGCCGAATCCATCTTCCCTTCCCCATAGAGGACGGGCTGCGGGTGCTGGGTGCGGAACCACTTGATGGAGAAGAAGACGAAGGGCACCACGCTGAAGCTGAGAATGGACATCACGGCCGAGAGGCGGGCGCGCTCAGTGGGCTCTTCGACGGCGCGGCGCAGCACGAGGTAACCGGCATAGAGCAGCCAGCAGATGAGGGACGAAGTGAGGCGCCAATCCCAGGTCCACCAGATGCCCCAGATGATGCGGGCCCAGATCATGCCGCTGACGAGATTGGCGGCGCCGAAGGCGAGGCCGACTTCAGTGGCGGAGACCGAGAGCGAGTCCCACTTGAGGTTCTTGGACTTCAGGTAGGAGATGCTGGCGATGAGGGCCGTGAGGTAGCAGGCGAAGCAGGTGAAGGCCGCCGGGACGTGGAAAAAGATCACGCGGAAGATGGCGCCCTGGAAGGCTTCGTCGGGCAGGCCGACGAGCATTTTCCAGATATTGCGGGCCAGGAAGAGGGCGGCCACGATTCCGAGCGAGTAGAGGATTTTCTCTCTCATGGGTTTATCCGATCAGAACGGTATCGATCAAGACCACGGCAAGAGCAGTAAAAATGATATCGAAGCCGACGAGCAGGCGCAGCCAGGCGAAGAGGTCGCCGGTGAGCGGCTCGCCGGCCAGCAGCGGCGTGGTGAGCTGCATGGCGGCCATCAGGCAGGGGATGAGGATGGGGTAGACGAGCATGGGCAACATCAGCTCGCGGAGGCGCATGTTGACGGTGAGCGCGGAAAAAACGGTGCCGACGACGGAGACGCCCCAGCTGGCCAGGACGAGGACGAGGGCGAGCGAGGGCAACTGCTGCGCCCAGCTCACGTTATAGAAGACGCCGAAGACGGGCAGGCAGACGAACTCGATGCCGAGCAGGAGGACGTAGTTGGCCAGGGCCTTGCCGAGGAAGAGCGCGGGCGAGGAGACGGGCGAGGAGATGAGGGCGTCGAGGCAGTCGTTTTCGAGTTCGCGGGCGAAGCTGCGGTTGAGGATGAGGGCGCCGGCGAAGGCGAAGACGAGCCAGAGGAGGCCGCCGGAGATCTCGCGGGTCATATCGGAGGTGGGCGAGAAGGCGAAGCTGAACAGCAGCAGAATGACGAGGGCGAAGGAGAGCGACGCGTTGAGGGCTTCCTTGGTGCGGAGTTCGCTGCGGAGGTCCTTAGCGGCGACGGTGGCGACCTGGCGGAAGAACAGCATCAGGCCTCCCCGTAGGTGCGGTAGAGATAAGTGGGATCGTCGAGCATCTCCTGCGTGCGGAGGCCGGTGTGGGCGAGTTTGCCGCGGTTGATGAGAACGACGTGGGTGGCCAGCTCGAGGGCTTCGCGGAGCTGGTGGGTGGACATGATGACGGTGCTGCCCTGGGCGAGGGACTCTTTCAGGAGGGATTGGAGAAGGGCGATGGCGCGATCGTCGAGGGCGGTGAAGGGCTCGTCGAGAAGCAGGAGTTGCGGGCGATGGAGGAAGGCGCGGGCGACGGCGAGGCGCTGGCGCATGCCGCGGGAGAACTCGCGCACGAGGCCGTCTTTGACGCGTTCGAGGCCGGTGCGCTCCAGCCACTGGTGGGCGGCCTTGTCTGGAGATTGGAGGCCGTAGAGGCCGGCGAAGAGGCGCAGGTTTTCGAGCGCCGAGAGTTCGTCGTAGATGCCGATGCCGTGGCCGATGATGCCGATGGCGCTGCGGGCGGAGCGGTCGAGGTGGTCCTTATCGAAGACTTTGACGGCGCCTTTGGAGGGGCGGGAAAGGCCGGCGAGGATGCGCAGGAGCGTGGTTTTGCCGGCTCCGTTGCGGCCGAGCAGGGCGACACACTGGCCCGGCTGGACATCGAAGCCGATGTCGCGCAGAGCAGGATAGTCGCCGTAGAATTTCCAGACGCCTTCGACGGCCAGCGCCCTCATGCCTTCGGCTTGCTCCCGGGAGTACGGATCCACTGCAGCCAGAAGCTGAGTGCGAGGAAGGCCAGCATGAGGCCGAGCGCCCACTTCCAGTAGCGTGCGTAGCCGGGAGAGAGGATCTCCTGGATGCGCGGGCCGTCCTCTTCGCGCTCTGTGGGTTCGGGCGTGGAGCTGCGAAGAGTCCCGGCGCCGCTGATCTTGAGCGTGTAGGACTGGCCCTTGACGTCGAAGATGGCGGCCTGGGTTTGCGGTTCGGCGCCGAGGGGAGCGATGGCGGGGCTCTCTACCGTGATTCCTTTGGGCACGATGAGGCGGACGGCTCCGGGGGCGTGGACGATTTTGCCGGAGAGTTCGATGGGGTCCTTCGCCGGCATCTTGTAGCTGATGTCGAAGCGGGTTTCGCCGCCGGGCTTGACGGGGAAGTCGAGGACGTAGACGCCTTTTTCGGCGGTCTTGCGCGGCTCGCGCTCCACGGGCATGCTGTTGGGCGACATGGCGCGGACCATGAGGTTGGCGCCGGCTTCGGCGGGGATGTAGACGCGGAGCGTGCCTTTGTCGGGATCGCTCCAGGTGGTGGTGCCGGTGTTGCTGTAGACCAGCGTTTCGTTGACGACGAGCTCCTTGCCGTCGGTCTCGACGAGGATCATGTGCTGGTCGAGCTTGGCTTCAGCGACGTTCTTGGCCGAGCTGTAGATGGCGAGTTCGAGGCCGCTGGAGGGCCGGCCCGGAGGGATCTGGACGGTGTAGGTAACGCCCTGGTAGACGGCCTGGACGAGCAGCGGAGCGCTGCCGTCTGCCTGGATCTGGAACTTGCCGTCGGCACCGGACTTGGCGGAGCCGGCCGGTTCCATGCCGCTTTGCAGCATGCGGGTGGCGTGGACGAGCACGCCGGGCTGGGGCTGGCCGGTGGACTTGTTGACGACGGTGCCGTCCAATGCCAGAAGGGGCAGGGCGAGCGCGAGAAGAATGGCGAGTCTCATGCTTCCACCCCCGACATGGCCTTGCCGCATTCGCCGCAGAATTTCATGGTCTTTTCGAACTTGGCGCCGCAGTGCGGGCAGACGAACGGGTCTGGCGGCGCGGGGGCCTCGGCCTTCGCGGCCTTGGCTTTTGGCGCGGCGGCGGGCGCGGCGGCGGGCGCCGCTTTGGCGCCGCCGGCGATCTTGTCGATGGCGGCGAGCACTTGCGCCAGTTCGTTCTGGAGGACGACCTTGGTCTTGTTGTAGTCGGCGTCGGAGAGCTTTCCGAGGCGGTATTCAAAGTTCAAATCGCGGAGGTTATCGTAGATGATCGCCCTGCGGTCTTCGAGGTGCTGAATGGGGGATTCAGGCGTTTCGTCGGGCACGTCCTGGGGACGGACAAGCAGAACGAAAGCAAGCAGGCCTGCCACCAGCAGGATAGATACAGCAAATATCATGAGCCGTGAACCATCTTATTCCAGGTCGGAGAGATCCTTCTCAATCCGATCCTTATAGCGGGATAACTCCGCCGACTCCACCACCTGTCCGCCTTCGGCCGCCGCCGCGGCGCTGCGCTTCCGCCAGCTCTGCAGCAGCAGGTAGATGAGGCCGAGGCCGCCGGCGATGCCGACGAAAGGCATCACCCAGCTGAGCAGGTAGAAGCCCTCGGCCGGCGGTTTCATCATGATCTCCTTGCCGTAGACGCGGACCATTTCTGCGAAGATCTGGTCGTCGCTCCGGCCCTCTTCCACCATCTTCAGCAGTTGAATGCGGACGGGGTCGGAGAAGTGGCAGTTGATCATGTTGCAGCCGGTGATGCTGGCAAAGCAGCCGCACTTGCACTGGAGCTGGTCTCCGAGGCGGCGCACGCGCTCGTTGGTGAGCGGCACGGTGCCCTGCACCATGACGACGGTGAGGGCGATGGCCAGCAGCAGCTTACTTCGCAGGTTGAGCCTGTTTCGCATATACCCCTACCACTTGAGTTTTCGCGTAACTGTACTTGACCTTGCTCGGAATGAGGCAGATGAGCGTTCCGAACATCAGAATGTAGAAGCCGATCCAGACCCAGCTCACCAGCGGGAAGACGTAGGCCTGGATGATGGCGGCGTTGGCGTCGGTCTGGCTCATGCTGGCGAAGTTCAGGTACAGATCTTCGTGCAGCCGGCGGCGGATTTTGACCTCCGAGGTGGGCTGCTGAGAGGCGGCATAGACGCGGCGCTCGGGTTCGAGATTGCCGAGGAACTCGCCGCCGCTGTGAACGCCGACGATGGCCTTCTGCCAGGAGTAGTTGGCGTTGTCGCCGTCGAGCACCTGCTGGACGTGCAGATCGTAGCGGCCGATCTGGAAGTGGTCGCCAATGCGAACTTCCTTGGTCGCATCCTTGTTGAAGGCAGCGCCGGTGTAACCAATGAACATGATGACGATGCCCATGTGGACCAGGTAGCCGCCGTAGCGGCGCGTATTGCGGTGCGTGAGTTCCACCATGGCGTGGATGAGGTTGAAGCTGTTCTTGGCGGCAATGGCGCGGGCGCCTTTCCAGAACTCCATCAGAATCGTGGTGGCGACGAAAACGCACAGGCCGAAGCTGACCATGGCGTAGAAGTGGAAGACGCCGAAAGCGGCCAGGGCGCCGATGGTGGCCAGCATGAGGATGGCGGGCCAGCGGAAGGCGCGCTTCAGGCTCTCCCAGGAGCTGCGGCGCCAGGCGATGAGCGGGCCTACGCCGGTGAGCAGCAGCAGGAAGAGGCCGATGGGGACGTTCACCTTGTTGAAGAACGGCGCGCCCAC
>JACQZS010000140.1 GCA_016213725.1 Acidobacteriota bacterium
ATATTTCGAACGTCAACGGCAACGTGGCCAATGGCGGCAGCGGCGGCGGCATCCAGGATACCTACAACCGCGACGCCGACAAGGCCATCATGTCCAACGACCGCACACACATTCTCAAGGCCGCCATGACCTGGGAGATTCCCGTCGGCCGGAACCGCATGTTCCTGGGTAGCGTCAACCGCTGGGTCGATGCCATCGTCGGCGGATGGAACCTCTCCGGGCTCATCAATTACATGAGCGGCACGCCGCTCGGCCACCCCGGTTCCCGCGTCACGCCCAACTACTGGAATGGTCCGGGCATCTACGCCAACTTCAACACGCCCAGCGGCGGCTTTAAGCAGATCTTCAACCCGGACACCTTCAACCCATGGAATCCCAACGATCCCGGCAATCGCTACTTCGATCCGAAGGCGTTCACCGACGCCGCTCCCCAATCGCTCGGCAACAGTCCGAACCGCTTCCCGCAGGTCCGCAGCCTGTGGAGCTGGAACGAAGACGCAACGCTGTCGAAGAACTTCGCCCTCACTGAGCGGGCCCGCCTCATGTTCCGTTTAGAGATGTTCAATCTCTTCAACCGCCACTACTTCGGCGGTCCGAACATGAGCTTGAGCAACGCCTACTTCGGCAACGTCACCTCGGCCAGCGGCAGGCGCACCGGCCAGCTCACGGGCCGCATCGAGTGGTAACCGCGCCGCCTCGTTGATTCAGCCTGGGCCGGCTTCCAGCGATAGAATTGGAACCCGGCCCCCCATTTCAGGAGTCTCCATGAAGGCGCTTGCCCTGGTTCTCGCGGCCTGCTCCGCGCTGCCCGCTGCCGACAATCCTCCGCGGCTTCCGCTGGCGAACGACTATACGAATTCCATCAAGACCCGCTGGCTGAACAAGCCGGTAGCCGAGCGCACTCTGCTCGACGACGCCGAAAGCCTGGCCACCTGGAAACTCCAGAACAGCGGCCAGGCCCAGGGCGCCATGGCCCTCACCGCAGAGCGTGCCGTCGGCGGAAAGAGCTCCATCCGCCTCACCAGCGCCACCACCGGCGATAAGCCGATTCCCAACGCCCGTTTCTATGGCGGAGCCAGCGCCGTGCGCGTGGTCCCGGGCGAGGACTGGTCGTCCTGGAACCGCCTCTCGTTCTGGATCTACCCCGACTTGCCCGGCTTCCGCGTCGTCTCGCTGATGATGCAGTTTCACAACGCCGGCAAGGAGGCCGTGCCGGACTCCTACGGCAAAATGGGCAAGAACTACCTCATCCTCCGCAACCAGCAGTGGAACTGGGTGAATTGGGAGATCGCCAACCTCCCGCGCGACAAAGTGACCGGCGTTGAGTTCACCTACCTGCTGCAAGGCAACGAGCCCGGCGCGGCTACATCGGTCACCTTCGACATCGACAAGCTGGAACTGGAAAAGGTGCAGGCCGATCACTTCCTCGGCTGGAACGTCGGCCCCGGGGAGATCGCTTTCTCCCATTCCGGCTATCAGACCGGCGCGCCCAAGAGCGCCATCGCCAGCGGACTCAAGGAGCGCCAATTCGAACTCATCAACGTCGAAACCGGCATCCCCGCGCTCACCAAACCCATCACCGCCGTGAAAACGCAGATCGGCGCTTTCGACGTAATGGACTTCTCCGAGGTGCGGGAGCCCGGCACCTACATGCTCCGCGCCGGCGCCCACACCACCCGCCCGTTTCGCATCGCTGGCGACGTCTGGAGATCCAGCATTCTCAAAGCCATCAATTTTTTCTACGCCCAGCGCTGCGGCTACGCCATCCCGGGCGTGCACGACGTCTGCCACCGCGATTGGATGCTGCTGCACGGCGACAAGAAGCTGCCGCTCAACGGCGGCTGGCACGACGCCGGAGACCTCTCGCAGTCCTTCGGCAACACCGCCGACAGCGCCTACGCCATGTTCAGCCTGGCCGAACGCCTGCGCGCCCGCGGCGAGGATCCCGAACTCTTCGACAAGCTCGTCGAGGAAGCCCAGTGGGGCCTGGACTGGCTGCTCAACAAGACCTTCGACGACGGCTACCGGCCCACCTTCTGCACGCTCGACCGCTGGACCAACGGCATCCTCGGTGACGTCGACGACATGGTGTGCCAGTCCGGCCTGAACCCCGCTTCCAATCTCTCCGCCGCGGCCACGGAAGCGCTGGCGGCGCGCGTTTTGAAAGCGCGCGATCCGATCCTCGCCGCCTACTCCCTCAAGCGCGCCATCCAGGATTGGGGCTTCGCCATGAAATCCCTGGAGTCGCCGCAGCGGCCGATGGGGACCGAACTCGCCGGCCGCGTCATCCTAGCCGGCCTCGATCTGTACCAGGCCACCGGCGACATCCAATATGCCGAAAAATCCCAGCAGTTCGGCCGCCTCATCGTCGAGAGCCAGCAGCGCGCGGTCCTGCCGGAACTCACTCAGCCGCTCACCGGCTTCTTCTACACCGGACCCGACAAAAAGCGCATACTGCGCTACTCCCACGCCAGCACGGAGGCGGCGCCGCTCGTCGCCCTCACGCGCCTTTGCGAACTCTTCCCGAACCACGCCGACTGGATCCGCTGGTACGCCGCCGTTACTCTCTATGCCGAGTACTTCCAGAAGCCGATGGCTCAGTTCACCCAGCCCTACGGCATGCTGGCCAACTCCATCTTCCACGACGAAGAGTACAAGGAAGTGCGCGGCGGCGGCCGCGGTACTACACCCGAGGCCTTCCGCGAACAGGTGCTCAACGGAGTGCAGGTGGGCCCCCACCACTACGTCCGCCTCTTCCCCGTCTGGTTTGAATTTCGCGGCAATCACGGCACCGTGCTCAGCGCCACCAAGGGCCTCTCGGCCGCCGCCCACCTCCGCGGCGATTTCTCGCTCGCCGCCCTCGCCGGGCAGCAACTGCAATGGGCCGTGGGCCGCAATCCCTTCGTGCAAAGCACCATGTGGGGCGAGGGCTACGACTATCCGCCGCAGTACACCGCCATGTCCGGCGACATCGTCGGCGCGCTCCCCGTCGGCATTCAAAGCCGCGGCAATACTGACCTGCCTTACTGGCCCGCCGAAAACTGCCACAACTGGAAAGAGGTCTGGGTGGTCCCTGTCGCCCGCTGGTTCTGGTTGATGCGCGACCTCTCCGGTCCCGCGCTGGTCACCGGCCAGGTGGCCGGAGAACTCCGCGCGCCCGTGCAGTTCCGTGAGCGTAACACCGGCGCCGTCACTTCCTTGGACCCGGATCCGGCTACAGCCACTTTCCGCGGTATGCTCCCCGAGGGCGAGTACGATGTCTCCAGCGGCTCTGCCCAACGGCAAGTGACCCTTCTCCCCGGAGGCACCTACTCCCTTGACTTCCGCCCCGCGCGGCACCTGGATCTGCGTGTCGCCGCGCAGGCCGGCGCCGCCGGCAGGGCGTCGCTCAAAGTCACTCTCACCGGCGAAGGCCGGCACACCCTGGCCGTCCGCGCGGACAACCTGCTCTTGCAGCGCCCGGAGCGCCAGATCGAATTGAAGCCCGGTGCGCCCCAGACCATCGTTTTCGAGGGCACGCTGGCAGACCCCAATGCCCCTTGGGTGGCCGTCCTCGTGCCGGACAACGACTTCACGCAACGCAAGGAGGCCACCGGCCTGCTGCGCGCGCCGGCTCCGGCGGCCCAAGCCCGGCCCTGATCGCCAATAGGAGTTCCCATGCGAAAACTGCTGATTGCGGCCACTCTTCTGCCTGCCGCCTCTCTGTGGAGCGCGAGTTACTACACGCAACGCCTGGACGACCCCAGGGCGGTCTACCTCACACCCGAAAACTTCCCCGTCAAGGCGGATGGCATCGCCGACGATAGCGCCGCACTGCAACAGGCCATCGACAAAGTGCAGGAGACCTCCGGCATGGGCGTCCTCTTCGTGCCCGAAGGCCGTTACCGCATCACGCGCACCATCTACGTCTGGCCGTCCATCCGCGTCATCGGTTATGGCGCCAACCGGCCCGTGCTGGTGCTGGCAGACAACACGCCAGGCTACAACGATGCCGCCCAGCCGAAGTACATGGTCTTCTTCGCCGGCGGTCGGCCCGGCTCAGGCCGGGGGCCCATGGCGCGCAATGCTTCCGCGCAGGCCGGCCCGCCCCGCGATGCCGGCGCCGGCACGTTCTACTCGGCCATGAGCAATATCGACATCGAGATCGGCAATGGCAATCCGGGCGCCGTCGGCGTTCGCGGAAAGTACGCCCAGCATTCGTTTCTCGCGCACATCGACTTCCGTACCGGCTCCGGCCTTGCCGGCGTCCACGAAACCGGCAACGTGATGGAGGACGTCCGCTTCCTCGGCGGCCAGTACGGAATCTGGACATCCACGCCCTCGCCCAGTTGGCAGTTCACCGCCGTCGATGCTTCCTTCGAGGGCCAGCGCGTGGCGGCCGTCCGCGACCGCGCAGCCGCGCTTACCATGGTCCGTCCGCGCTTCCGCAACGTCCCCACCGCCATCGAGATCGAACCCGAGTCCGTTGAGAACCTCTGGATCAAGGACGGCGATATGGAGGACATCTCCGGACCCGCCATCGTCATCAGCCGTGAAACCGCCGCCCGTACGCAGATCAACCTCGAAGGCATCGTCTGCCGCCGCGTCCCTCAATTCGCCTTCTATCGTCAAAGTCAGAAGAAGATCGCCGGCCCCGCGGAGATCTACCAGGTGAAGGTGTTCGCCCACGGGCTGCATCTCGACACCTTGTCCTCCGCCGGTTCTTACCGCACTCAGTTCGATGCCGCGCCACTCCAGGCCCTGCCCGCGCCCGCCCCCTCTGACCTCACAGCCCTTCCCCCAGCCGGTGACTGGGTGAACGTCAAGACGCTCGGCGCCAAGGGCGATGGCGCCACTGATGACACGCTGGCTCTGCGCCAGGCGATTGCCGCGCACCGCACGCTCTATTTTCCGCTCGGCGTCTACATCGTCAGCGATACGCTCACGCTGCGCCCCGACAGCGTGCTCATCGCCATGCACCCCAGCGCCACGCGCCTCGAATTGAAAGACCGCACGCCCGCCTTCCAGGGCATCGGCGATCCCGTGCCGGTGGTGCTCGCCCCGGCCGGCGGCGCCAACATCATGCTCGGGCTGGGCGTCTACACCAATGGCGTCAATCCGCGTGCCACCGGCGTAAAGTGGATGTCCGGCGCGCAGTCGCTCATGAACGACGTCCGCTTCCACGGCGGCCACGGCACACCGCAGCCTCCTCAACCGCCCGGCTCGCCCGGCGGCTTCGGCGCCGGCATCTACAACAACACCCACACCGCAGATCCTGACCTCAACCGCCGCTGGGATGCCCAATACCCCAGCCTGTGGGTGACCGGCGGCGGCACCTTCCTCGACATCTGGACCCCCAGCACCTTCGCCACCGCCGGCATGCTCGTCTCCGACACTAAGACACCCGGCCGGGTCTATCAGATGTCCAGCGAACACCACGTGCGCTACGAGCTGCTCGTCCGCAATGCCTCCAATTGGGAGTTCTACGCCATGCAGACCGAATCGGAGCGCGGCGAAGGGCCCCTCTCTTCGGCCATCGAGATTCAGGACTCCAGCAACCTCACCTTCGCCAACACGCACATCTACCGCGTCATCAGCTCCTACGCACCCTTCCCCTATGCCATCAAGGTGGTCAACTCCGGCAATATCCGTTTCCGCAGCATGCACTCCTACAGCAACAGCCGCGTGGCGTATGATGCCACCGTTTACGATGCGGATCACGACGCCCGCCTCGGCGCGCGCGAGTTCGCCTGGTTCACCTACACCGGCAAGCCCCCAGCGGCGCGGCCCGCGCCCCCGCCGGCCGTTCTCGCGCCCGGCGCGAAGGTGGTGAAGCTCGCCGGCGGCTTCCAGAACATCTGCGGAGGCGCGGCCCATCCCTCCGGCGACTACTATTTCACCGACCCCTACCGGCAGCGCATCTACAAATGGTCCGTCGCCGCCCGCCGCCTCTCCATCGTCCGGGACGACGCTCTGGATCCGGTCAACCTTGCCTTCGACAAGGCCGGCAATCTGATGGTGGTCTCGTCCTTTGGCTCCAACGCCGTCTACACCTTCCGTCCCGACGCGCCGGGGCTCGACATCACCCTGCTGAAGCCGGAGCCGGTAGTGGATCGCCCCGGCAAGACGCCGGTAGTCGCCGTGGGCGACTGGAGCCTGGTGGCCTCCAAACTCGAGAAACCCGCCGGACACTACGTCAGCCTCGACGGCACCACCTTCATCGCCGCAGGCCGCGAATTTGTGAACGACGAGCGCGCTTGGGGCACGAAGAGCAGTCCGGTGCTGCGCTTCGGCGTGCAGCCCGCGCCCCCCGGCGCCAAGGCGTACTTCGCCGATGAGGCCAACGTGGCCACCTTTGAGGGCACAGTGCGCGCCGACGGCTCCGTCACCGGCATCAAGCAGTTCGTCAACCAGGGCGGCGAAGCCGTCACCGTAGACGCGCAGGGCAATGTCTACGTCGCCAACGGCAGCATCTACGTCTACAGCCCTGCCGGCGAACTCACCGCCACCATCGATGTGCCTGAGCGGCCCATCAATCTGACCTTCGCCGGCAAGGACAAGAAGACGCTTTTCATCGCCGCCAGGACGGGCCTCTACGCCGTCCAGACCAGGTTCGGCGGCAGGTGAGAACCTCAGCCAGCGCAGTCTCAATGCTCATCACGTGGTATCCTGACGACTCGCAGTGATCATGTCAGGGTGTACCCATTAAGTTCTTCCCAGGGAGCTGGCGCCCATGCGACTTCCGTGGCTCATATCCGCACTGCTGATTGCGTCTGCACTCCCCCAATCGCCTGTGCCCTCACGGCGGGCACTCGTATTCAGCGGCGCAACAGTGATCGATGTCAACGCAGGCATTGCAGAGACCGGAATGACTGTCGTCGTCGTTGGTAATCGTATTGCTGCTGTTGGACGGGCCGGCCAGGTTCGGCTGCCGGTGGACGCTCAGATAGTCGATGCCACTGGGAAATACCTCGTTCCCGGTCTCTTGGACATGCATGTGCACCTTGGCCCCTGGGAGATGCCACTGCTGATTGCGAACGGCGTCACCGGAATTCGCGAGATGGGGTCCGATTGCCACCCCGCGTGGAGTGCGGCGGATTGCCTGGACGAGGTGCGGACCTGGCAACGCCAAGTCGAGTCGGGACAATTGATCGGACCACGGCTGCTGGCGTTGTCTGGCTGGCCTGTCGTCGCGAGGTCCAAGTGGCCAGCCAAAGGGCCCCGAGGCTTGGCCGAAACGCTCCCGGAGTTCTTTGCGGCCGCCAGCGCGCAACAAGGCCGTCAATTGGCCCGCTACTTTGCGGAACGATCGGTCGACTTCATCAAAATCACCGGCCACCTCCCTCGCGATGGCTTTCTCGCCCTTGTCGATGAAGCGCGCAAGCTCGGTCTGCCCGTCGCCGGTCACGAGCAGCTTTCCACAAGCGCAATTGAAGCATCCGCGGCAGGGATGAGTAGCTTCGAACATTCGAGGGTATTTCTGTTTGGCTGCTTCCCCGGAGCGGCGGAGTTCGCCCGGCTTGGGCTCAATGAGCCTGACACGAAATGGCGTCGCAGAATGGTGGATGAGTTCGATTCCACGGCTTGTCAGCAGGTCTTCAGCGCCTTCGCGCGGAATGCAACACGCTACGTGCCAACGCACCTCACCAGAAGAATGGACGCGTTCGCTGATGATGCGGCGTTCCGGAATGATTGGCGCTCGAAGTATATCCCGAAGGCCCGGTGGAAAGCCTGGAACCAGGATGCCGATGGAATGATCAAGGTGGATCCATCCCCAGAAGGCCGCAAGGCAATGATGGACTTCTACAGAAAAGGGTTGGAAATCACCAGATCCGCTCACAAGGCGGGAGTGAAAGTGATG
>JACQZS010000141.1 GCA_016213725.1 Acidobacteriota bacterium
GCGCTTGCGGAGAAGGATGGAGAGTTCGTCGATGAGGTTGAGGTGGCGCGGGTCGGCCA
Source organism: Acidobacteriota bacterium (assembly GCA_016213725.1). Classification (GTDB taxonomy): domain Bacteria; phylum Acidobacteriota; class Terriglobia; order Bryobacterales; family Bryobacteraceae; genus Paludibaculum. The sequence goes on from JACQZS010000141.1 coordinate 60, forward strand.
GGGCGATGGCGAGGGTTCCGTTTTCGGCTTCGAGAGGGACGAAGTTGTAGCGGAACATGAGATCGACAGGGATGGACTTGAAGAGGTCGTTGTCGATCTTGGTGGCCTTGAGGTCGACGAAGTCGCAGCGGTAGCGCCGGGCGAGGGCGCGGGCCTGTTCGGCGTCCTGGTCGGGTTGAAGTGCCTTGAATGCGTCGTTGCCCATGGTTAGTTCCTGTTTGGCTGGCTCCTAGTTCATGGACTCCGCCAGGGAGAAGATGGGGAGGTAGAGAGAGACGAGCACGAAGGCCACGAAGATGCCCATGAAGATCATGATGGCGGGCTCAATGAGTGAGAGCGTGGCCTGCATGCGGGTATTGACGTCGTCCTCGTAGAATTCGGCGACGGAGGAGAGCATGGCGGGCAGGGCGCCGGTGGATTCGCCCACCTCGATCATGTCGATGGCAAGCGGCGGAACGATGCCGGTGGAGGCGAGGGCGCCGGAGAGCGGCTGGCCCTCCTTGACCATCTGCTGGGCCTTGCCGAGGGCGTTGCGCAGCAGGGGGCTGCCGACGGACTGGGCGGCGGTTTCCATACCCTGCATCAAGGGGATGCCGCCGGTGAGAAGAGTGGAGAGCAAGCGGGCCAGTTGGGCCACCTGGTACTTGGTCCAGATCTCGCTGAGGATGGGCGTGCGCATTTTGATGCGATCAGCGAAGGATTGGCCGGCGTCGGTCTTGAGGTAGAAGCGGCCGCCGATGATGACGCCCAGGAGGGCGAGGGCGCCGAAGACGATGTACTGCTCCGCGGCGGCGCCCACGGCCATGAGCATCCGGGTGGGCAGGGGCAGTTCGGCGTTGGTGGTGGAGTAGAGCGAGGCGAAGCGGGGGACGACGAAGGTGACCAGGAAGACGACGAGGAGGATGACGAGGCAGATCAGCACGCTGGGGTAGAGCAGCGAGAGCATGATCTTCTTGCGCACGGCGAGGGCCAGCTTCTGGTAAGAGACGTAGCGTTCGAGGACTTCGCCGAGGGCGCCGGACTTTTCGCCGGCCATGATGGAAGTGGTGTAGATGGCGGGGAAGTTGCCCTGGCGTTTGAAGGCTTCAGAGAGGAGCGAGCCCTTCCTGACGTCATCGCGGATCTCGCGGATGACCGGGCTGAGCTTGGCGTCGGTGAGGCGGTCGCCGAGCAGGTCGAGGCACTTGAGGATAGGCAGGCCGGCGCGGAAGAGGGTGACGAACTGCTGGTTGAAGATGAGGAACTTTTCGACGTCGAGCTTGCGGCGGCCGGAGGAGCCGCCGAGAGCGGCCAGTGGATTCTTGGGTTTAACGGAGTAGACGAGGTAGCCCTGTTGGGAGAGGCGGTCGCGCAGCTCGGCTTCGCTGGCCGCTTCCATGACCTGTTCGCGGATCTCTCCGCGGGGGTCGGCATACTTGAGGGCGTACTCGGGCATTGAGCCTGGAATGATGCTCCTGGAGTGTAGACGGCGGGGGTGGCGGAAGCGTGGAGGAGGAAGTGGCTAGGACTTGGACTAGTGTTCCACTTCCTCGACGGGGATGCCCTGGGGCGGCTGGAAGCGGAATTCGGATTCGGCGGCAGGGGTGTTGAGCTTTTCGGCGGTGAAGAGGAACTCCATATCGGTGCCGTCGACGCCGCGGACGGTGAGACGGGTGATGGAGTTGGCGGAGTTGACGGTGAATTCGACGCGGCGGTAGGGGACGCGGTCACTTTTGGGAAGGGCGACGATGGTGGCCTCGGCGCCGTCCTCTTTCAGTTCGAAGTCGCCGAAGGTGCGGCGGAAGTCGAGGCGGCCCAGGAGGAAGGCCAGCGGGGCGCGGAAGTCGTCTGCTTCCTTGAGTTTGGCTTTCTCGGCCTTGGGGTCGCCTGGCGAGTAGAAGTAGACCCATTTGCCGTCGCAGACGAAGAGTTTGCCGGCGGGTTGGGTGTACTCCCAGCGCATGCGGCCGGGTTTGCGGAGGATGAGGCGGCCGGACTCGGAGCGGCGGGGGCGGTTCTGGACCAGTTGGCGCAGCTCGAAGCGGCACTCGAGAGTGGCGGAGCCGTTGTAGCGGCGCTCGACGGCGCGGAGGATCTCCTGCAAGTCGCGGGCTTGCAATGAGATGGAAGCAAGGAGGAGGAGTGCTGCGGGTTTCATTGGGCGGGCTCCCAGGGGCTGCCCCAGTTGGCTTTGCGGGCGGCCTTCCAGCGGGGGTCGTTCTTGCGGACCTTGTCGGGACGGGCGCCTTCGGGGGTGCAGATGCGGAGTTCGATGAGGCCTGAGCGGGTGTTGGGGTGACGCAGGATCCGGGCCCAGGGTGGGGTGGTTTCCTCTTTGAGAGCAAGGAGATAGGAGAATTTCTCGTCCTCGTAGGAGAGGTCGCCGCCCTTGAGGCGGCGGTGGAGTTTGCTGCGTTCGACGCGGACGGCGAAGTGGCACCAATCGCCGCCGGCCATGGGGCATATGCCGGGGTGGGGGCAGGGGGCCTGGATGTGGGCGCCGAGGGCGAGGAGTTGGGTGCGGGCGGCGCGGATGTGGGCGAAGCCTTCGACGGTGCCGGGTTCGACGAGGAGGAGGGCACGGCGGGCGAGGGACCAGGCGTCGAGGACGGCTCGATCACGCTCCTTGGGGCCCAACTCGTTGAGGGCGTAGGAGATGGAGACGACGTCGTGGGGGTCGAGGGGGGGCAGGCGGGTGAGGTCGGCGTGGATGCGGGTGGCGGGGGTGAGGTCGATCCAGGTTGGGTTCGTTTCGACGAGAGTGGCGGGGCAGGGGGCGACCCAGGCGGCGGTGCCGGGTCCGGCGCCGAGGTCGAGCCAAGTGGTTGGTTCGAAAGGAAGTTCACGGGCCGCGGCCCACAGCGCGCCGTAGGTGGCGGGCATGCGGGTGGCGAGGTAGGCGGCGCGGGCGAGAGGGGTATCGATGCGGGGCGGGGTGCCGGAGCGGTAGGCGAGGGAGAGGCGTTCGGCGGCTTCGGCCAGTGCTCCAGAGCTGAAATCGGCGGCGAAATCGTCGATTTTCTCACGCATTTGTTGAGGAATCGGGGCGCTTAGCATAGGGGAACAGAGACTTCCAAGGGGGTCTGAGATGACAGACTGGCCCCCGGTTTGCTATCCTACGAATGTCGAGGACTTTCCACACAATTATGGCCAGCAAACCCGCCTTCGCCAAGGGCGCCCAGGTCGAGCATCCTAAGTTCGGACCGGGCCAGGTTCAGGACTGCACTGACCAGCATATCGTGATCAAGTTCGACGAGTCAGGCGAGCGCAAGTTCGTTCTCGAGATCGCGCTGCCCAACATCAAGAAGATCGACCGTCCGGCGCCTGCTGAAAAGAAGCGGGCCGCCAAGAAGAAGACGGCCGCGACACCTGCCTAGAGTACCGCTCCGCGGGGCATTTTCCGGGTCAGTTTCCGGCTCAGGCCGGCCGTGGGTCTGTTACACTAAGACTTCCCCCCATGAAATTCGGCGTCGTTGTCTTTCCCGGCAGCAATTGTGATCACGACGCCTGGTACGCCGCATCCCACAACGTCGGACACCAGGCGGAATTCCTGTGGCATAGCGATAGAGACCTGAAAGGCTCAGACTGCGTAATTCTCCCCGGCGGTTTCTCGTACGGGGATTACTTGCGTTGTGGGGCCATTTCGAAGTTTTCGCCCATCATGTCGGCGGTGAAGAAGCACGCCGACGCGGGCGGGCTGGTGCTGGGCATCTGCAACGGATTCCAGATTCTGACGGAGTGCGGCCTGCTGCCCGGCGCGCTGGTACGCAACCGCGGATTGAAGTTCATCTGCAAGCCGGTGACTTTGAAGGTGGGGACGGTGAATTCGCCGTTCACAAGCGCCATCGAGCCGAGTGCGGAACTGGTAATCCCGATCGCGCACGGCGAAGGCTGCTACACGGCGGATGAGCGGACGCTGGACGAACTGGAAGCGGAAGACCGGATTGCCTTCCGGTATGTCGAGAACCCCAACGGCTCGCTGCGCGACATCGCCGGCGTGCTGAACGCGGGGCGGAACGTGATGGGCATGATGCCCCACCCGGAACGGGCGACGGAGCCGTTGATGGGCTCGTCGGACGGCCTGGGCGTATTCGCGTCTCTGACTGCCTCGCTGACCGCTCCCCACAAATAAGAACATGAGCCAAGTCACACCCGAAGTCGTCGCGGCGCATTCGATCACGCCGGACGAATACGAGCGAATAGTGTCGATTCTCGGGCGCCACCCGAACCTGACGGAGCTGGGCATCTTCAGCGTGATGTGGAGCGAGCATTGCTCATACAAGAGCTCGCGGGTGCATCTGAAGAAGCTGCCGACGCGGTCGAAGCTGGTGGTCTGCGGGCCCGGCGAGAATGCGGGCATTCTGACGATCGGCGACGATCCGGACGGCAACGAGTGGTGCATTGCGTTCAAGATCGAATCGCACAACCACCCGAGCTTCATCGAACCCTTCCAGGGCGCGGCGACGGGCGTGGGCGGCATTTTGCGCGACATCTTCACGATGGGCGCGCGGCCGATTGCGGTGATGGACGCGCTGCGTTTCGGGACTTTGGACGACGAGAAGACGGGCGCGCGGAACCGGCGCATCGTGGACGGCGTGGTGCACGGCATCGCGCACTACGGCAACTGCTTCGGCGTGCCGACGGTGGGCGGCGAGACGGTGTTCGAGGCATCGTATGCGGGCAATCCGCTGGTGAACGTCTTCGCACTGGGCGTGTTCCGGCGTGACCAGATCTTCTACGGAAAAGCCTGCGGCGTGGGCAACCCGGTGATCTACGTCGGGGCGAAGACGGGGCGGGACGGCATTCACGGCGCGACGATGGCGTCGGGCGAGTTCACGGAAGAGTCGAAGCAGAAGCGGCCCAACGTGCAGGTGGGCGATCCGTTCATGGAGAAGCTGCTGCTGGAGGCGTGCCTGGAGGCGATGCAGACGGGTGCGATCGCGGGCATTCAGGACATGGGCGCGGCGGGGTTGACGTGTTCTACGTGCGAGATGGGTTCGCGCGCGGAGACGGGCATCGAGATCGACCTGGCGCACGTGCCGCAGCGCGAGACAGGCATGACGCCGTACGAGATCATGCTGTCGGAGAGCCAGGAGCGGATGCTGCTGGTGGCGCACAAAGGGCGCGAGAACGAAGTACTGGACGTTTTCAAGAAGTGGGGCCTGGACGCGCGCATCGTCGGCGAAGTGAAAGACGACGGGATGATGCGGGTGAAGAATCACGGCGAAGTGGTGGCCGAGATTCCGTCGCGGCCGCTGGCGGACGAGGCTCCGGTCTACCACCGGCCGTTCACGAAGCCGCTGCGGCCGGAGAAGATGGACGCGCCGGCGTTCGCCTCGAAGGATCTGACGGCGGACCTCTACACGCTGGCGGGTTCGCAGGATCTTTGCGACAAGCGCTGGATCTGGGAGCAGTACGACCACATGGTGCGGACAAATACCGTGGAAGGTCCCGGAGGCGATGCGGCGGTGATGCGCATCAAAGAGACGGGCACTTCCGTGGCAATGTCTCTGGACGGCAACGGCCGGTACACATATCTGGACCCGCGTCAGGCGGTGAAGCTGATGGTGGCCGAGTGCTGCCGCAACCTGGCCTGCACGGGCGCGACGCCGGTGGGCGCGACGAACAACCTGAACTTCGGCAACCCGGAGCGGCCAGAGATCATGGCGCAGATCGTGGAAGCGATCGAGGGCATGGCCGAGGCGTGCGAGTTCTTTGAGACGCCGATTACGGGCGGCAACGTGAGCCTGTATAACGAAACGCTGGGCGACCCGATCTACCCGTCGCCGGTGATGGGCATTGTCGGCCTGATGAAGACGCAGGCGCCGGCGGGCATCGCGTTCCGCGCGGCCGGCCGGGACCTGTATCTGATCGGCGGCATCGGCGAGGCCGATGAGACGCGGATGGGCGGCACGCAGTACGCCAAGCAGGTTTTGAAGGACATCTGGGGCCTGCCGCCGGCGCTGGACATGGAGTTCGAGAAGAAGGTCCAGACGGCTGTGCGGGAGATGGTGGCGACGGCGGTGGTGGAGTCTGCGCACGACATCTCCGACGGCGGTTTGGCGTGGTGTTTGGCGGAGTCGACGTTTGGCAAGCAGGTGGGCGCGCAGGTGGATTTGACCAGCGGCCTGCGGCCGGAGCTGCTGTTGTTCCATGAAGGCCCGTCGCGCGTGGTGGTGTCCACCTCGAACGCGGCGGCGGTGGAGAAGGTGGCGGCCGAGTGCGGTGTGCCGGCAGTGAAGATTGGCGTGACTGCGGAGAACGAGCTTGTGATCCGCAACAGCGGTAAGATCCTAATTCAAACGGAAGTGCGCGGGCTGAAGGAATGTTGGGCCGGCGCACTGGAGAACCTGCTTCATGCTGAACTCCATGCCTGAGGAGTCGCTGCGCTCCATTTCTGAAGACTCGCCGCGCTCCATTTCTGAAGACTCGTTCGAGATCCCGTTCGATAAGCTGCACGAGGAGTGCGGCATCTTCGCGGTGTACGGACATCCGGAGGCGGCCAACCTGGCGCACCTGGGGCTGCACGCCTTGCAGCATCGCGGGCAGGAGAGCGCGGGGATCGCTTCTTGCGACGGCAAGGAGATCCACTGCATCAAGAGCCTGGGGCACGTGGCGGACATCTTCACGGCGAGCGTATTGAACCGGCTGCCGGGGAATATGGCGATCGGCCACACGAGGTATTCGACGGCCGGGGATTCGGCGGCGCTGAACGCGCAGCCGTTTTCGGTGGCCTGCCACAAGGGCCGCATCGCGGTGGCGCACAACGGCAACCTGACGAACGCGGCGGAGCTGCGCAGCCAGTTGGAGGAGACGGGGTCGATCTTTCAGGCGACCAGCGACACCGAGGTGATTCTGCACCTGGTGGCCCGGAGCGCGGAGAAGAGCATGTCGGCGGCGCTGAGAGAGGCGCTGCTGTTGATTGAAGGCGCGTTTTCGCTGGTGTTTCTGGCGCAGGACCGGGTGATCGTGGCGCGGGACCCGCACGGATTCCGGCCGCTGGCGATTGGGCGGATGAACCTGAAGAGCGGGCCGGCGTATGTGTTTGCGAGCGAGACGTGCGCGTTCGATCTGATCGATGCGCACTACATCGGGGACGTGGAGCCGGGCGAGATGGTGATTGCCGGGCCGGACGGGCTGATCCGCGAGTTTTACACGGTGCCGCAGACTAGCGCGCAGTGCGTGTTTGAGCACGTCTATTTTTCGCGGCCGGATTCGACGGTGTTCGGGCGCTCGGTTCAGCGGTCGCGCGAGATGATGGGGCGGCTGCTGGCCAATGAGATGCCGGTGGACGCC